>JBEKHL010000010.1:0-39392 GCA_050012295.1 Gammaproteobacteria bacterium | reverse complement strand
CTCTTGGAACAGATTGTGACAGTTTTAAACAAAATGGATTTTTATATGATTTATATAAGATATTTCATGTTGAAGAATTTGTATCTATTGAAAATAGAATAGGATCAAAGTATTTTTGCTTCAGATTTTTCACTAAGAATAATCGTTTTGTTTTTATGAATAAATTATTAAACAACATACTGCTCATAAAATATTTTATAAGTACTATAGTTAAAAAACTCTAAATTAGAGACTGCATAAGCAGTGTCTGGTATTAGGCTGGGAGTTTTGACCTCAAAATAGGAAAACATTATGTTAACTGATGATTTTTTTCTTGGAACTAAATTATATCATAAAAAATTTACTGAATTGTGTAAGCCGATTGTAAAATATTTAGGTATAACGAGCGTAATCTATCTGAATATCGACAAGAATGGCAGGATGTTTATTACTTCTGATAATTTTAAGTGGATGGAAAGATTTTTGGAAGAGAAGTATTATAAATTAGATCCATTAATGGTACATCCAAATAACATACATAATGGATTTTCTTTTGATAATGCTAGCAATGAACAAGAATTTAAAGATAGATTACTCTATGATGCAGTCGTTAACTTTGGTTTGTGCCATAGCTTTGTTTTCATAGAAAAAGCTGCTAATAATGATGGTTATTCTGGGTTTGCTTTTGCAACAACTAAAGATAATTATCAAATTTTTAATCGATTAATTAATGAAGCCCACATAATTAAAAAATTTATTAGAAATTTAAATAATAAAGTACTATTAATGGCCTCTAAAGATTTACAAGAAAATAGAATGGACTTTGCTTCGTTGAAAGGAGATTTATTTCATAGCCAAAAGGGACTGGTATTTAATGAACAATACGAACATCAAAATAAAATTCAATTATTAAAAGAAGCTGGATTATTGAGCGGGCATGGTAAAAATTTTTTAATTGAAGCTTATTTATCTCCACAAGAAATAAATTGTCTTAGAATATATCTTACAACTCACAGTATAAAGAAAGTTTCTAGAGATTTAAATCTAGGAATAACAACAGTGACTAGTTATATAGAAAACATAAAGAACAAACTTAATTGTATTAACAAAAATGAGTTATTTGAAAAAGCCGAAATTTTAGAATCGTTAGGCTGTATTTAACAGTGGTTCTGTAAGTGGTAATTTCTTAGGAACAATGAATTTTTTTATAATTCCTACCAATAAATAAAATAATGGAGTATTACAAATAGTAATAAATAACTTGTATGAGTAGCTGTTTATCATGATGATCCACATTTGTTCTTTTGGAAACACCCCTAAAATAGTTAATAGACTAATAGCTGTAACTGTATCAACAAATAAAGATATTACTGTACTACCGTTGTTTCTAAGCCATAAATATTTACCTTTGGTTAATTTTTTAATCCATAAATATAAAGTTATATCTATTAATTGTGCCGTATAACAAGCAATAATGTTAGCAATAAAGGCTAAACCGTAGTGTCCAAATACTTTATGAAAAATTACATTATCAATTTTGGACCATGGGGTTGCTTGTAATAAATCCATACCAATAACGATAAAGGCCGCTATTACATCCATAGCAACTGCTAGTCTTACACAAAAATTGGCTCTTTTTTTATCATAAAATTCTGCAATAAGATCAGTTAACATGAACATGAAAGGGTATAATATAGCTCCTACAGATAATTCAAAAGTATGAAAAGGTAAAATTGGTAAATAAACAAATTTTTGAAAAGTTAAGTTGGTTATAACCATGAATACAGAAAATAAAGCACATAATCCAATATACATTTTTTCTAATGCTAGCATTCATTACCCCCTTGCTATGATTAATAGAATATTTATAGCCATATTTCTATGTCTTAGCCTTATTAATATAGGATGACTGCGGTGGTCATAAAACACCTTCATTATATAGGTATTAATATAATATTTTTTCTATAAAATCAATACAAGAAAGGGGGGATAAAATGTTTAATGTTGAAACGATTTATCAATACAAGCATTTATGCTAGATTTATATTGCTGGGAATCAAAATTTGAGACTTGTTACTATTCCGAGCGATTATTAAAAAAACTTTCATTACTAAATGAAACTTCAAATCAAAAAATAAATATTTCAGAAGTAAAAAAAGCTATTTATTACGCCAAAAAATATCACGGTAATCAAAAAAGACAAACTGGTGAACCGTATTATTCTCATCCATTAGAAGTTGCATATATGTCTGCTGATTACCGATTTAAAACAGACGTTATTATTACTAGCATATTGCACGATACTATAGAAGATACTCAGCTTACCGAGAAAATGATTAATTATATTTTTGGCTCGGTGATTGGTAGCCAAGTAGAAAATTTAACTAGAATCAAGAAAACCAGAAAAATTAGCTCATCGGAAATGGTTAAATCGTTATTGCAACAAAAAAAAGATGATCTTTTGTGTATAAAATATTTTGATAGGTTACATAATATGCAAACTATTAAAATTAAAGCTCCCGAAAAAATTATAGAAATTACCAGGGAAACCTTAGATATGTTCTTAAGTCTTTCGTCGTACCTTAAAATAAGAAATACAGAACAAAATCTATTAATTAATAGTTGTATTTGAACATGAAATTATATTCTTACCTATGTTATATAGGTATTAATATAATATTTTTTCTATACAATTAATTAAATATGGTTGGGGTTTTGCTGCAATTTTTCTAAAAAACAAAAAACAAAAAACAAAAAACAGAAAAATTGTAGAAAGTGGCTAGAACACATTCTGGTCACTTTTTTTTATTTTAATTTTTATGTCTTTTTGGTGTAATTTAGTATAAAAAAGCAATTAGAATATCAAACAGCCTGAATCGAGTAACGTTAATAAGTATTTTCTAAAATATTTATTAAAAATTCAGCATAAACAAAATACGATATTATAAAAAATTTAAAAAACCCTATAAAAACACGGGTAAACGCAAAAAATCATTGGTAAAAATTTTTATTTTTGTTATAATATTCTTAATGTTTCGTTAGAAAATTGTATCATTTAAGGATAAGATTATGGCTTACAAGGTGGGTTACTGTTGTGCTTTAATTTCAACCAAATCATATTGTTAGCGGATTAACAAGGAGGGTCATTTATGTTGGGGAATTTTAAAAAACGTCGTGAACATAATTCTAGAGGTGTAGTAGTAGAAAATTCGGTAAAAGCATTATTAGTAGGCATTAATTATACAGCATCTAGAAATGCGCTTGGCAGTTGTATAAATGATGTATTAATAACAAGAAGAAATATTTTATCTGAATATCCAAATGCATATGTTGAGTTAATAACCGACGATACTCTAGTGAAACCAACTAGAGATAATATTTTCAATGGATTAACAACATTAGTAAGTACTGCTAACCCTGGTGACACATTAATGTTTCATTATAGTGGACATAGTAGCCAAATTCCAAATTTTTATGGTTATGAAGAAGATAGTATTAGTAAAGAAACTATTTGTCCAATCGATTTTATGGAACCTAGAATATTGGGATTTGGATATAAAGTTGATAGCCAAATTACCTATGATGAGATCCTTAATATAATTTTAAATGTTCCTGCCGAGGTTAATTTTTTAATGCTATCTGATTGTTGCCGTTCTGATGCTATTAGAGATTTAAAATACGATCCTGCTCACTATGATAGTCCTAATGATTGGAGTGCTTTAAGGGATGTTAAACAACAAGCATGTTCTTTAACTAGTACTCATACTCATCATATTGATGGCGGTAGAAAGCTAACATTAAATATGTGTTCCTGTGGTACTTGTGGTGGTAGAGAATTACGGATAATGAGAGGTTATGTAGAAAACCAAACATCAGCAAATACAAGTAAATACTTTTGGAAAACTGTACAAGATATTGGAGGGTTACGTAATTTTTTTCCAAAACTATTTAGCCATAATGTAGAAGACTTAAAATATGTGCAAGATTCTATTAATCGTAATTTAGCAGAATATTCGCAACGTTATATGAAAAGTCCGACTGTTATTCATTGGGAACATGCATGGAAACCTAAGCCATTTTAGGGTCCAACTGCAAAAGCAATGACATGTAACATCCCGCCTATTAATCCGGCTTCAAAAGAGCCAAAATAGAATGTTAGTATTCTATTTAAATATAAAAGGAGAGATGTTCATGAAAGATGTTAACTTGTTGGCAATAGATATTGCAAAAATAAATTTTCAATTAATAGTCGATAATTTGCTGAAAAGCTTAGACCAAATATTTCCAACATTAACGTTCCAAAGAACTGACGATTGGCAAACAGCAATCAGCCTACATCCTCATGTGGGGAAATTATTAAACGTATACTCTATAAAAGCAACTGAAAAAAATAAAATCAATTTAGCTAATCTTTATTATAAATTGGCTAGATATTATTCTGCCGTTAACATAAATTACCAACAAGCCTTAAAGTGCTCTAAAATAGCATTAGAGCAAAGGAATTCTATATATAAAGATAATCATCCAATCATCACAGATTCTTATAACGTGACTGGAGTTATTTATAGAAAAATTGGTGCTGTAGAAGAAGCATTAAAACACTTGAGTAAAGGATTAGAAATTCGACAACAATTGTATTCAGGAGATCATCCTGATTTAGTAGAATCTTTTCATACTATTGGTTGTGCATATAACCAATACGGAGAAACCAAAAAAGGATTACAGTATTCACAAATGGCTTTAGAGATGGCTAGAAAGATATACCATAATAACTATTATGAGATTGGTAGTAATTTAAATTTAGTTGGAATAGGTTATCTTGATTTAGGAGATTTTGAAAAATCTTTAGAGTATTTTAAAGAAGCTTTAGCAATGTTCTCTAAATCAAACCCCGTTAGTCACGAAAAAACAGCTGCTTTGCAAAGCAACATTGCGTATAACTATAATAAGTTAGGTAAGCATAAAAAAGCACTTACATATTCAACTGCTGCCGTAAATATTTTTAAAAAGATGTATCCTGATGGACGTCCACGCACAATTTACTCGTTAGATGATCTTGCTGAATCTTTAATAAAAACAAATAAGATTAAAGAAGGGTTAGAGACTCTAAATCAAGCATTAGTTCTTATTGAAAAATTTGGCATGCGCAACCATTGTATTACTGGTTTTGTTTTGCATGACTTAGGAGTTGGACATTTTAAAAATAAAGATTATAAAAACGCATTAGAATATGCCGAAAAAGCAGTCATTTTACGAAAAAAACTATATTCTGATGTAAAACATCATCACGAACTAGCGGAATCTTTGTATAGTTTAGGGGATATTAACTTTGCGTTAAAAAATAAAACTCAAGCATTACAGCTTTACCAAGAAGCCTTAACAATATATTATTCTTTATCGCTAGATCATCTTCCTGTGATTAGTGAGATTAAACAAAAAATTAAAGAATTAATATGAGATAATTCCTTTATGTTTAGGTGCTAGTTATGGAAAATAAAAGATTGTTAATAGTGGCAGTGTTGTTAATATTTAGTATTGTTATGATTTTTGCATATGATAAAATGATACTAAAAAGACAAAATAAAAAAGAAGCAACAAACCAACAACCTTTATTACCTACCATATCTATGCACAGTTCAGTACAAGATTATGCCATTAATGGTATATCAGAAAACGAAAAAATTATAATAATAAAACAGCTAGCCGAGACTTTTTTAACTGTTTTTAATGAAGAAGAATATTTAGTGGTAGCCCAACAACGTCCATTATTTACCCGCTATGAAAAGTTTTTATCACAAATAATTCTTTTACCAATAGATCGTTTAGATCCAACATCTGGCCTTATATTGGCAAATGCTTTATTTAAAGGGGCAAATATCTATCGCAGGTTAGGCGATACACAAAGTCAAGAATTGGCTAAGAAACATCATCAAATAGCGTTAAAAATCAGAGAAAAATTTTTAGATCCTAAATCTTTGGATATTGCCAACAGCCTAATGGCGTTAGGAGCAGCTTATAACGAATCAAGAGGAAAAGAGAATTGTACAAAAGCTCTTCAATATTTTAAGAAAGCTTTAAATATATGTGAAACCAATAAAGAAAATGGGACTTATTGCACAGCTCGTGTTTTGTATATGTTAGGTAATACTTATAGAGATTTAGGTAATATAAAAATAGGTATTGATTATCTAGACAATTCTTTAGGAATACTTAGCAAGCTACCACAAACTCATATTATCCAGCAGACAAAAGCAATTGCATTATTTAACCAAGGTGCAAATCATCACCATCTTGGTGGTAAAAGCAATATGGACAAAGCAGTAGTATATTTAAATAAAGCAAAAGAATTATTTGAATTAGAAAATGATCAATCAAGACTAGCTATTACCTTAAGTTACTTGGGAGGAGTTTATAGATGCCTTGGTAAAGAAAATTTAAATCTATCGATTGAGCATTTAAATAGGGCTTTAAATATTCAAAGAAAATTATATAGTAATGAAGAACATGTTGAATATTCTGTTACGCTATTTTATTTAGGATTGGCATATTATGATTTACCTGGGCCAGAAAATAGTAGAAAAGCAATAGAATATTTAAAAGATGCATTAAACATTCAACAGAAACTTTTAAAAAACCATTCACATATTGTTAGAACAATGTATAATTTAGGGATAATGCAGTTAGCAGAAAAAAATTTCGATTCAGGGTTTCAGTTGATACAAGAAGCTTTAGTGTTATTTAAATCGCAACCAGAAAGCCATTATTATTTTAATACAGCAATAAGAACTTTTGAACAAGTTAAAGATATATTGGCTGTTTGTAACTATAAAGGGGCAAAAGAATTATATAATGAAATGGAGAATTTTGATCTATGAGATGGATTAATTTTGTTATTGTAGTAATTATAAGTTTTATTAATGCAACAAATACAGTAGCCGTCACTTATCCTAATTCTATTTTTTTAGAAAATGAAAAACCAATATTAACTTCGTCTAATAAAGAATTAGGTAAAGTGTCTGTTTATTCAATTTATCCCACCAACCAGCATTTTTCAGAAATTATTGAACAAGTATTGTTTTTACAGAAATCTCTTTTAATTAATAAAAAACCGATACAAGAAGTTACTGATTTTGATGTTAGAGATGGGTTTCTTGTTGAAGAAATGGATAGTGTCCATTTAAAAGAAGCATTAATGCAGGATCGAGGATCTATTATAGTCGCTTATGCAGATCAGCAAAAACGTTCAACTAACCAATTGGTTGGTTATGCCATTCTTAGATTAACTAAATATTTTTTTCAAAATAATAAATCAGGACATCTAGAGTATACTTTTTCAATCTCAGAACATGAGTGGAAAAATATTGTTTCTAATTCAATTTATATTTATGAACTTGCTGTTCATCCTCAATATAGAAGAAAAGGTATTGGTAAACTTATATTAAATGCTTGCCAAAAACAATATAAAAATTGGTTATATGCTGACGTGATCTATTGGCCAAAACCATTTGTAAATGAATTATCTTACCAGCTATTCTTAAAAAATGATTTTAGAGATATAGGTGAATTATATGTGAAAAAATCACCAAAATTTAGGCCATTTAAATCTAAATTAATGGCATGGAGTCCAGGAGCTGGGCATTTTTGATGATCTGTAATTAAACTTCATCCAAAAACACGGAAGTTTCTATTATTTCATGCTGTTTTTTGTACGAGTTTTACCAGTTACAATACCATCATCCCTTTTTGCATAGTCTTGTACTGAATCACGACCAACTTTTGATTTTAATTTTTTTCCTCTCTCACTGATCCTCTTTTCTATTTCTGCTTGCTTTTCTTGATCTTTTATTCTTTCTGTTTCTGCTTTATGTTGTTCTTTCCAGGAAGTGCTTAGTTGGAAATGAAGAGATCTATTATATATACTTGGACTACTAGAATCATTTGGTTTGTCGCATACTGTTAGTTTTTTAAACTTATCTTCTAATACCATGTTAATCTTATCTTGCAAGCTCTCTTCAGTTAAATATCCTATAGAATCAACTATGAATATTTCCTTACTATTGGTTCCTTCTCTAGCTATACATTTATATTTGTTATCTTCTTCCTTTATTTTTTGAACGTTTAATTCAAATGTTTCAACTTTATTTGGAGATATATCAGACGAACCTAGAATAATTTTACAACCAGTTAATTCTTTTTCTAAACGAGTAATAACTGGTAATAATCCATGTATGTGAGCTTGGTCTATAGTTGCAGTTCTTGTATTATCAATACTAGTTATTGGAGCTTTGTTTTCTTGAATTTCTGATATACTGCTGCTTGTTGAACCTAGATCAATGTGCGATTGATCTTCTTGACTAGTACTCAATTGAGTTTCAGATTGTTGTTTCTTAGCCAATAGTCTTCGTTCTTTATTACTTAATGGTCGCTCTGGCGTTTGTAGGACTTGTACTGTAGATCCTTCATATTGTTTTCTAGCAGCTTCAGCGCGCGCCTTATTTTCTTGTTCACGCTCTATTTTTTCTTGTTCTAAACGAAGTTCGTGATTTTTACGTTTTTCTGCTTGAGGTATAGTTTTACTACTGTTCTTCATCAATTATAGTCTCCATATTAAAATGGTAATTAAATTCATTATTACCATAACAATCTAAATAGACCTATCCAGAACTTATAAAATATCAAAAATATATAACGTATGTCAATGTCAAACCAATAATTTATAGAAAATTATCCTAAAATGTCTTTAAGGAAAATTATTTAGTATGAAGTTTACTGTTTTATTAATTTGTTAAACCGGAAAGATATGGCTACTAAACCTCTAATCACATGGCTTATATGGGTAATCGCATGTGTATTCTACGCATACCAGTATATTTTAAGAGTTATACCAAATGTTATGTTTAATGACATTATGCAACAATTTCAAATGAACAGTACAATTTTTGGGCAATTTTCTGGGGTCTATTATATAAGTTACTCTTTAGTACATTTGCCTATAGGTATTATGCTTGATCGTTACGGAACTAGAAAAATTATGACTGGTTGCATTTTGCTTACAGTAATAGGCCTGCTACCCATGATTTTTACTAATAACTGGATTTATTTGATTATTGGTAGAGCCATGATCGGAATGGGCTCATCAGCAGCTATTTTAGGTATATTCAAAATGATCCGTATGATTTTTAAAGAACAACATTTTACTAGAATGTTAGGCTTTTCTATAACTATAGGATTTATAGGAGCTATTTATGGTAGTGGGCCTGTCAGTTATATGTGCAGCATGTTGGGTTATAAAATGGTTCTACAAATTTTTATTCTAGTAGGTATATTGATAGCAATTATAACCTATATTATAGTCCCACAAAATAAATCATATAACCATGATCCTATTATTGATGATCTAAAAAAAGTTTTGGCTAATTATAAAGTTATTATATTAGGTTTTTTTGCTGGGTTTATGGTTGGGCCATTAGAAGGTTTCGCTGATGTATGGGCCTCTCAATTCTTAAAGCAAGTATATGATTTTGACTATAAAGTTGCTAGTTACCTTCCATCTATGGTGTTTGTTGGTTTATGTTTTGGCGCGCCAGTTTTAAGTATTATTGCTGAAAAAACAGGTAAATATATAGGTTCTATCATTGGAGCAGGCATTATTATGTTAATAATTTTTATTGCTTTGTTAACAAAATTATTATCAGTAAATAGTATTTTAATTAGTTTTATTATTGTAGGAATATGCTGCTCTTACCAAATACTAGCTATTTATAAAGCGTCTACCTATGTACCTGAAAACCTAGTAGGACTAACAACCGCAGTCGTTAATATGATAATAATTAGTTTTGGGTATGCATTCCACTCCGTAATTGGGTGGGTAATTAATGTGTACAGCGATATTAATATAGCACAATCATTTATTTACGGTATTAGCGTAATACCTATAGCTTTAAGTATCGCTATAATAGGCTTTATGATCCTTGCTAAACTAGAAAAAACCAGTATTAGACAACCCTAGTCTTAATATGCTGTTAAATTATATTTTTTTACCATGGGCTTGATATGAAGTTGGTAATCCAATCAATGTATTTGGCTGCTTTGCAAATTGATTTGCATTTTCTAATAAATCATTTAACTCTGTAGCGGTAATAATTTTGGACTCAATAATAGTATTAAATGCTTCGGCAACAGATTTATTAACATAAAATTTTTCTTCTCCTGAAGAAAATATTGGTTGGTATGAATTAATTTCAACATCACCCATCCCTGCTTTAGTTAGTATCCCGAAAAGTTTATGGCCAATATTGTAATCCAAATTCTTTTTCCTAGCTATATCTAACATAATAGCTAATGCTTGATCTGCAAAAATACTTTTTGGATCGGAAAACCCAGAATTAGTTGTAATTTCTTCTAAAACAATCGATCCACCTTGCTTTAATAGAGAAATCATTTTTTTAACAGCATCGTTAGGTTTAGGTAAATGCATTAATAGATAACGAGAATAAGTTAAATCAAAATTAGATGGCAAATTTATTTCATGAATACAAGAACAAACAAATTCAATATTTTGTATTTTTAAATTTTCTGCTTTTATTTTGGCAATTTCAATCTGTTTTTCGCTAATATCTGAAGCTATTATTTTACCTTTTTTACCAATATGTTGACTGATCCAGAGCTCTAAATTTCCAGTGCCACAACCGAATGTGGCAATATTCATACCATCCTTAAGTATATTTTTTAGAAAATTACGACTATGTGTGCCATATACTTTATCAAGTAAATCAAGCCGATCTTTAGCTTCTTGTCCAACATTTAGAATATATGCTTTATTTGCATTTTGTTTTAATATTTCCATTTAAAATTTTTCTAATATCCTATGGCAATAATTTTCATAACTAAGTTTATTATGGATTAGTTAAACATAGCATCCTGACAATTTTATTATTTATAATAGACCACAAGCCAGGAGAGACGCAAACAAGTTTTAATCCGTTGTATGGTTATTTATTTTGATGGTTGTTACATGTAACAACCTAGCGTAATTACTAACAAAAATCAATTTGTTCAACCTAAATCTTTGTGTAAGGGTAGAGTAGGTTAATTTTTAATATTTATAGTAAGATGGAAATAGATCAATATGGATGTTATAAAATGATGAACATTACTATATCTGGAACTTTTGTTAGTGATCCATTAGTATCAACTTTACTTTTTTGGTCAGAAAAATCAAACGATCAAGTTAATATAAAAGTTGCTCCTTATAATCAAGTTTTTCATTATCTAGCTACATTACAAGACGATACAAACAACATTAATTTTAGTGTTGTTTTAGTGCGTTTTGAAGACTTGGATGAAAAAGAATATAAAAAGCTGCAAGACAATTGTATCTTATTGGTGAGTGCAATAGAACATGCATCTCAACAACATATTAACAATTCATTTATTGTTTGCATATGTCCGCCATCTCCTAAATTTATTGACAAATTATTACAAGAGTTTAATGAACAGGAAGAAAAAACAGTATTGGCATTAAATAGTTTACCAAGAGTCCATGCTTTAACCAGTAAAACGTTATTAAAGAAATATTATGTGGAAGATTATTATAATTCTTATTCTGACGAACTTGGGCATATACCGTATACCCCATCTTTATATGTGGCTTTAGGAACATTAATATATAGAAAAATATACGCTTTGACACACGATTTACCAAAAGTAATTGTCGTAGATTGCGATAATACCTTATGGAGTGGAATTTGTGCCGAAGCTGGTGCCGAAGGAGTACAAATTACACCTTTTCATGTAAAACTACAAAAATTTCTAATTGAACAATATGTACAAGGAAGATTAATTTGTCTTTGCAGTAAAAACAATTTAAGAGATGTATTACAAGTTTTTGAATTAAACAAGAATATGTTGTTGAATTTAAAACATATAACAGCATATAAAATTAATTGGGAATTAAAATCTAAAAACATTATAGAATTAGCCAAAGAATTAAGGCTAGGATTAAATAGTTTTATTTTTCTGGATGATAATCCAATAGAATGCGCTGAAGTAAAAAGTGCTATTCCAGAAATTACAGTTTTACAGGTACCAAATTCTGAGACAATACCAACATTTTTGCAGCATATTTGGATGCTTGATGTTAATAAATTAACAGAAGAAGACAAACAGCGGAATATGTTATATTTACAAGATCAACATCGTACCAAATATCGAGAGCAAGTTTTTAGTTTAAAGGAATTTATCTCTAATCTTGAGATAGTTATAGATATTTTAGAACCTAATGAACAACATGTTGCTCGTATTGCTCAATTAACTCAACGAACCAATCAATTTAATTTATCTACCATTCGTCTTGATGAGTCAAGCGTTACATTGTTACTAAAACAAACAGAATATTCATGTCGGGTAATTCATGTTAAAGATCGCTTTGGTGATTATGGATTGGTTGGAGTATTAATTTTTAAAATTATGCAAAACAAGCTAGCAGTACAAACTTTTCTTCTTAGCTGTAGAGTGTTAGAACGTGGAGTAGAGCATAAAGTAATTAAGTGGTTAGGTGAGTATGCTATCAATCACGATCAAAAAATTAATAGAATAGAGTTTTTATATAAGCCAACAGTTAGGAATGATCCTGTGCTGCATTTTTTAGAAAAAATCACTCATGGCGCCTCTGTATATAAAAAAGCCGAATGTTTAGATGTTGGACAAATCTTATTTTCTTTAAATGTACACCATGCAGCAACATTACAATTTGATCTGGAAGAAAATCCGTCAAAAGAAGTTTTGATAGATCAACAAAAAAGCCAAGAAGGACAAATAGTTAATAGTGTAAACGGTACCGGGAAACATATTTTTCTGGATGCTACAACCACACTCTATAAAGTTGATCTGATCCAAGAAGCTATACAAACGTTTTTACGTAAATCAAGGGAGCAAGCTGGAATTTGTTCTGAATATATGGCTCCTAGCAATGAATATGAACAAAGACTTATAAAAATATTAGAAAATGTTGCGTTGATTAGTTCTATAGGCATAAAAGATAATTTTATTCATTTAGGAATTAATTCTATTTTGGGAGTGCAATTTTGCTATGAAGTTTATAAAGAATTTAAAATAGAGCTAAGTTTGCAAGACATATATTACCATCCAACCATATCAGATCTATCAGCATTGATCTATAAAAAACATCAAGAACATTATACATTAAATTATAGTGAAATAAAACCAGCACAATTATCTGATATGCATTATCCACTATCTTTTGCACAATTTCGCGTTTATCTTCTTCATAAAATTATGAGTAATAAATACGCATATAATGTTACAACCGGATTACGTATAATAGGAAAGTTAAATGTAGATAAATTAGAAATGGCAATTAATTTAATTACACAGTATCAAAGCATTCTTAGAAGCGTTATTATCGATAATAACGAAGATAACGAATATAAGCAGGCTATTTTAGAGGTTGCTTTTTCTTTAAATAAAGAAAATCTTTTGGGAGTAGCAACAAATGAAAAAATCACTGAAAGCATAGAACAAGAAGTTAAGACTTTATTTGATTTGCAAAAAGATCCACTTATTCGTGGAAAATTGATAACAATTAATGTTGACGAATATTTGTTGTTAATTTCGATGCACCATATCATATCAGATGAATATTCATGGGATATTTTTTATAAAAAACTGGCTGAATTATATAATATACTAGATAACACAAGCGTAAAAGATCTTGATACAAATAATTTATTGCCAGTCCAATATGTAGATTTTGCAGTTTGGCAACGTGAACTACTATCAGGATGTTTTTTAGAAAAACAGTTGGCATATTGGAAACAACAATTATCTGGAACATCTGGGTTTTTAAATTTACCTACCATGCATCGTCCGTTACAACCAAGCAATAATGGAATAGAATATGCATTTGAACTAGATAATGCCACATTAAAAAATATAGAACAGTTTAGTAGAAGTCAAAATGCATCATTATTTATGTCTTGTTTGACTATTTTGTATGTCTTGCTTTACAAATATACCAACCAAGAAGATATTATTATTGGTACTCCTATTGCTAACAGGCATTATCCTGGCGTACAAAATTTAATCGGATTTTTCGTCAATACCCTACCATTGCGGATCTGTGTTAATGGTGAGCATACTTTTAATGAACTTCTACATAGTGTTAGAAAAGTGGTTTTAGAATCTTATGAACATCAAGATTTACCATTTGAAGATCTAGTCAACCATTTACAAGTTAAACGTAGTTTAAGTTTTCATCCGTTATTTCAAGTAATGCTAGTTTTTAAGGAACTAAAAAAAACAGATCTACAACTTGATGGGTTACAAGTACAGTTTGAACCAATTAAACAAAATACTTCGATATTTGATTTAACTGTTCAAATGGAGGTTAAAAGTAACAATATAAACATAAAATTTATTTACGCTAGCGATTTGTTCGAAGAAAAAATGATAAGCCAAATAGCAAGACATTTTAAAAATTTATTTAATCAAGTTTTATTAAATCCTGAGTGTAAAGTAAGCAACCTTAGAATTTTAGATTATAAAGAAGAGCAAGAACTATTAATGCAATCCATGGGTAAGGAAGTTGGTCGTAGTGATTTTATTATTCACAAACTTTTTGAAAAAATTGTTAACCAAGATCCTGATGCTATAGCAGTTATTCACAGAGATAAAACATTAACCTATAAACAACTTAATAGCATATCAAATAGATTTGGGCATTTATTACGAGAACAATACATTATTTCTAGCAATAAAGTTGATAATGTAATAACCGTTGCTATGGAACCTTGTTTTGGTTTTATAATAAGCTTGCTTGCAATATTAAAAGCTGGTGCTGTTTATTTACCTATAGATATTACCTATCCAGATGAACGTATCAAGTTTATATTAAAAGATGCTAGAGCATTAGCTGTTATTACGCAATCACGCTTTGCTAAAAAATTTCAACAATACCAAATAGATGATTTAAGACTAATAGATTTTTGTGATGATAATTATTATTCGTTACTTAAACCAATGCCAACCACAAATTTAATTAATTTTACTGAGCCAAATGATCTTGCTTATATTATTTACACTTCTGGTTCTACCGGTAAACCTAAAGGTGTTATGATCCAACATTCAGGAGTATGTAATTTAGCCTATGCTAATGAAGAAATATTCTGTTTTAGCGTTCATAAACCTCGTGTACTACAATTTTCTTCAATAAGTTTTGATGTTTCTATTTGGGAAATATTTACAGCATTATTTTCAGGTGGATCGCTTTGTTTATTACCCACTTTAGAAGCGCGCTTTTCTCCGGAACAATTAATGCAGGCTTGCATTGCACAGAATGTAACAATGGCTATAATCCCTCCAAGCTTATTAAATATTCTGCCAGACGTAGAATTACCTTGTTTACAAACCTTGGTAGTCGCTGGGGAGGCTCCTAGTGCAAATGTTTTACAAAAATGGAGTACAAAAGTAAAACTGCTGTTTAATGCGTATGGACCTACTGAAATTACCGTATACTCCAGCATATTTCTTTACAAACCAGCAAGTCCAGCAACGACTATTGGGCGGCCTATAGTTAATACCCAAAGTTACATTCTTGATCCTTATCTTAATTTGACCCCCATAGGAGTTATTGGAGAAATATATATAGGTGGGGTGGGATTAGCTAGCGGTTATTTAAACAATATAACTGCAACAGAAAAATCATTTATTAATTGGCCCAATAAAGATCAACTTAGATTATATAAAACTGGTGATTTAGCTAGATATAATTGGGACGGTAATATTGAATATCTTGGAAGAAAAGATCAACAGATCAAGTTATATGGGTACCGAATAGAGCTAGGAGAAATCGAAGTATCATTAAATTTACAGCCAGAAATTAAACAATCGTTAGTAATGTTACGAGAAAATTCCTGCAACCAAAAACAATTGGCTGCATATTTTACTACTTTAACTGAAGTTAAAGATGAACCATCAAAAATGGCTCTATATAAAAAAATACAAATAAGCTTAAGAGAACATTTGCCTCATTATATGATCCCAAATCGAATGATATTAGTAGATCATTTTCCACTAAATGATAATGGAAAAATTGATCTAAAAGCACTGCCAGATCCATTTGAAGTTAAAGATCAATTACAAGTATATGATGAACAATATGTATGTAAAGATCCATTACAGTTTATATTAGTAAATATATGGAAAAAATTATTAAACCTTGAGCAGATTAGTATATATGAAGATTTTTTTGCTCTAGGTGGAAATTCTATTTTAGGTATGAAGTTAATCTTAGAAATACGAAAAACATTTAATCAAACTTTATCAATAAATAATATATTTAAAAATCTTACTATTGAAACTCTATCTCAACTAATACGTGAAAATATTGCAAATGAATTAAATTGTTGTCCTAATATACCTTATGCTGCCTGCTTATTTCCTATTAATAAGGGACAAAGTAATAATAAACCTTTATTTCTAGTACACCCTTTGCTAGGAATTGCTACTCCATATATGGCTTTATCAGGTTTGGTGGATCGGCCAATATATGGCATCAATAATCCTTATTTTGCTCAAGATAATAATTTTACAACTATTGAATCAATGGCTAATTTTTATATTAATGCTATAAGTTTGGTACAAAATGAAGGACCCTATTATATAGGTGGATGGTCTTTTGGCGGAATTGTAGCTTTAGAAATGGCACATCAATTAAAAGCTCAAAACAAACAAGTTGAAGTAGTGTTGTTAATAGATAGTTATTTTAAATCTAGCTCTCAAATTGTTTTATTTGATGATACTAAGCTTCTAGAAAAATTAAACATAATAAAACCGTCTGTAGAATATGATAGTTTACAGTTAGAAATTACTGGCAATCTAAGATTATTAGAAAAATATACACCTAAAAAATACTATGGTCGCGCAGTGCTATTAAAAGCTCAAAATGATATTAAAGTTATTACTGAAAATAGTGTGTTTAACAACCTGGAACATATTATAGGTTCGGAAATAGAAGTATACAGTATACCTGGTGCTCATCAAGAATTATTCGAAGAACGAAATATAAAAGAATTATCTATTAAACTTCAATATGCTTTAGATCATCCTTTTATTAGCAAAGAGAGCGGATCTTCTGAGATTTTACATCAGTTTTCAGCAATGTCTTTAAATGAAGAGTATTCTGTTATTATTCCTTCAGAGTTAATCAAAACATTACCCTTAAAACCATAATAAATTTCTTCTTTTGAAGCACAATAACCATAATTTGCTTCTCCTTTAAATATACAGCTAGTTTGTGAAAAAATTAAAGTTAAAAAATTACCGATCTATCACTGGTTGAGGAGCAAAGGAACTGGCTAGCTTTTTAATAATAAAAAATACCGGTAATCCTAATAGGGTAGTACCTATAAAAAAAGTAGTCCAATCGGTATAATTAGCACATAATCCTGATCCACTAGAAAGCAACGTACGGGTTAATGAACTAAACGACCAGATTAAAGCAAATTGACTAGCAGCAGCGCCTTTTTTACATAGGCTAGACACATAAATAACTAAAATGGTTGCTGCAAGTCCACAACATAAACTATGTACAGTTGTAGCTATTATAAGCATTTGAATATCGTGCCCGGCTATTGTAAGCCAAGTATACATAAATGGAGATAATAATTGGATGGCCGCACCAATTATTATGCTACGAAAAATACCCAAACGACTGGTTATAATTCCTCCTAAGAATCCGCCGAAGATCATTAATAAGGTTCCATAAAGTTGAGAAATATTGGCTGTTTCAATAGCGGTAAAATCTAGCGCTTTTAATAAAGGGCCTTTCATGGCATTTGGAATGGTGTCTCCTACTTTATAAAAGAAAATAAATAAGATAATTAACCAGCATTCTTGGCGTTTAAAAAAGTCTAATAAACTTGCCGCTACAGATTTTAAATGTTCTATTGGGCTTGGTAAACTAGATCTAGTAGTTCGTTTAATTCCATTAGGTTCTTGAACTATTAGAGTAACTATTGGTCCAATTAGTAAGGTAATCGATGCTACTAAAAAAGTTGTAGACCAACCATGGGCTTTCAATAAATATAGAGGGATAGTACTGCCAGTTAATATGCCTATACGAAATCCAGTTAACGAAAAAGTTGAACCTATTGCTAATTCATTTGGCTCTAGTCTTTCTAGTCTATATCCATCTAAAGAAATATCTTGGCTAGCTGCTAAGAAGACACAGATAGTTGATATTATAAATAACAGTACAGGATTATTTGGTTTTAAAATTAGTCCAAGACTAGCAACGAACAAACCTAGCTGAGTGACTAACAGCCAGCTACGACGATGTCCTAACCAGGACTTTAAACCAGGAATGGCATAGTAATCCATTAGGGGAGCCCAAAGTATTTTTAATGAATAAGGCAAGCTATTTAGGAATAATATCCCAATGGAGGCTGCCGAAAAGCCAGAAAATGCTAAGGCTATAGTAAGCGTGCTACTAAGTAAAATAAAAGCCAGGCCAGAATTAAAACCTAAAAAAGCCAGCGCAATTAGATGTGGTTTAAAAAAAAAATTATTAGATTTAGTTGTCATAGTTAGTTGGTCCAAGTTATTTGATCTAGTTTTGTCTAGAATAATTTATAATTCATATAATAATCATATATTTTTTATATGTCTATTAGGATTAACTTAATATGATAACAGCCTCTAACTATCAAGATTTATTAAAAATTTTTGCAATGATAACTATGATAATAGATCACCTAGGTTTATATTTTTTTCCTGAGTATAGTTTAATGCGGTTAATAGGACGTACAGCCATGCCAGTTTTTTGTTTTTTTGCTGGGTATAATTTTAAAGAACAACCAAAATCAAAAATATTATTGTTTGGAATATTACTTTATTTAATAACTACCATTTTACTTAAGCAATTTACCGCTGGTAATATTTTGATTTCTATTTATATAGGGCAATGTTATTTATGTTTGTTTCGCAATAAATTACACAATATTATTGTTGGTTTTATGCATATTGTTATTCTAGGAGTATTGGGTCCCGTTACATGCTTTTTTAGTGATTATGGTAGTTTAGCTGTAGCTATTATGGTGTGCGGATATCTTGCTGCAGAGCATGCTGCAGAGCATTTTAAAATGGCTGTTTTTATTTCTATAGTGTTATCTATATTACACACGTTCATAATGTTTAAATTTTCTAATATTTATTTAAAAACAATAATTATTTTGGGAGCATTAGAATATTTTTTAATGACTATAAAAACATTTGATCAAGAAATTTTGTTGAATATAAATATAAGTGTAATTAGTCGTAATATGATATTTATTTATGTGTTGCATTTAATAATTATTCAACTGATTTTTTTTAGTATGTTTTAATCTAAAGTTTTATTATATCTTTTAAATCCTAAAAAAATTATAGTTAACATGAAAAATAATAAACAAATTATTTCGCTAATAACTTCTGCTAAACCATTGCCTTTTAATAATATACCGCGGATAATTCTTAGAAAATGAGTAAGCGGTAATATTTCACCAATTATTTGCGCCCATCCTGGCATACCATAAAAAGGGAACATAAAACCAGATAGTAAAACAGATGGAAGAAAAAAGAAAAAGGTCATTTGTATTGCCTGCATTTGATTTTTTGCGATAGTAGAAAAAGTAATTCCGACACTTAAATTGGTTATTACGAAAATAAATATACAACATAATAATAACAACATATTTCCTTCCGTAGGGATTTTAAATAGAAATTTAGCAAATATTAAAATAATACCAACTTGAATATAACCGACTATAATATATGGGATAATTTTACCAAACATAACTTCTAATGGCTTGGCAGGTGTTGCTAGTAGATTTTCTAGAGTTCCACGTTCGCGTTCTCTAGTAACTGCAATTGAGGTCATCATAATCATAGTCATAGTTAAAATAACCCCGATTAAGCCAGGTACAACATTATATTGAGTAATTTCTTCAGGATTATAGTTTTTGTGAATATTAATATCAAAGGCAGCAGGAGGGGTTTTTAGAAAAGCAAGTGGACCTTTAAAATCATGATTAAGTGCTATTTGATTAAGATAAAATATTGCTCCTAATGCGTTACTGGTGGCGCTCGGATCGCTAGCGTCTGCTTCTATTAAAATAGCCGGATGTTCTTTTCTTAGTAGTTTTTTAGAAAAATCAACCGGTATAGATATAATAAATTGAGCTTTCCCTTTTTTTAATAGATCTATAGCTGTCTGTTCATTAGCTATATTAGGCATTATTCGAAAATAATTACTATTTTTTAAGGTTTGCACAATACTTCTAGAAAACATGCTGTTGTCGGCAGTTATAACCGCTGTTGGTAAATTTTTAGGATTAGTATTAATAGCATACCCAAATATTGTTAACTGGATTAAAGGCATTAGAATGATCATGGCGAAAGTTAATCGGTCACGACGCATTTGAATAAATTCTTTAATTATAATAGCTAAAAAACGAGTTACTGAGAACTCTGGAAAACAATAATTTATCATATAATATTTTCTTTTATATTATCCATTAAATTAATAAATACTGATTCTAACGTTGGCAGGTTAAATTTTTTAGTCAGTTCTAAAGACGTACCAATGGCAATTAAATTTCCATAAGCAATATACCCTAGCCGATCGCAATGTTCAGCTTCGTCTATATAGTGGGTGCTTACTAATATAGAAACGTTATTATTAGCAATGGTACGTATTTGTTCCCAAAATTCACGGCGTGCTTTTGGATCGACACCAGCAGTAGGCTCGTCTAATAAAAGTATTTTTGGATGATGTAATAAACAAGCAGCTAGAGCTAAACGTTGTTTCCATCCGCCAGACAATGTTCCGGTTAATTGATTAGCATATTGAGTAAGTTTTAAATTAAATAAAGTATTGTTAACGGCAGCATGTCGATCGGTAATTTGATATACTCGTGCCATAAAATCTAAATTTTCTTTTATGGTTAAATCGTCATAAAGACTAAATTTTTGTGGCATGTAGCCTATTTGATGTTTAATTTTTGAAGTTTCTTTAATAATATTAAATCCACAACAATGACCATTACCGCTATCTGGTATTAATAAGCCACACATCATACGAATAGCTGTAGTTTTACCGCTACCATTTGGTCCTAAAAATCCAAATACTTCTCCAGGTGCTATTTGCATAGTTAAATTATTGACTGCGCATTTTTTATTAAAATATTTAGTAATATTTTGTACATCTATTGCTGGAGTTATATTCATAATTTTTCTACCACTAAATCTACTGGTTGTCCGGGATGTAAAATAGTTGAATATTGAGCGGGAATTTTAGCTTCTATTAAAAACATTAGCTTTTTTCTGGCATTATTACTAAAAATAATTGGTGGTGTGTACTCTACTTCAGTAGATTTATAGTTTATTGAAGCTATTATGACGCCTTTGTGGGAATCACAAAAAATTCTTACATTTTGGCCTATTTTAATAGAAGAAATATCTTGCTCTGGCACAAAAAAGCGGACTTTTAGATTGTCGGCAGGAAGTAGCGTAATAACTGGTACGCCACTTGCGATCCATTCGTTTGGTTTATATAAAGTATCTTGAACAAAAGCTTCTATATTGGTTGATATGGTTTTTTTCGATAGTCTATAAGCAGCTTCTCGTAAATTAGCTTTAGCATCTTCTAGATCGGCTTTGGCAGCAATAATTTCGTCAACCCTAGCCCCTGATTTAGCAGTTCGAATTTGGGCATCAGCCGCGATTAGTTCTTCTTTAGTTGTTTTATAAATGGTATACGATTCGTCGAATTGATCTTGAGTAATTGCTCCAGCCTTTACTAGTTTTTTATTACGGTGAAGGCGTATTTCAGCTAGAGCTAAAGAATTATTTATTTGTTCACGTTTAGCTATTAATACTTCTATTTCATCAGGACGTTGGCCTTTTAAAAGATTATCCAGATTAGCTTGTTTCAGATCTACAACTGCTTGGGCTTGTTGTTTAGCGTATAATTCATTGTTAGCCTCTAAAGAGAATAATAATTGATCTTTTTTAACGTATTGACCCCTATCTATTGCTAAATTTTGTAATCTTCCAGAAATTTCTGCAGAAATTTGTACAAATTCTCCTTCTACATAGCCAGTGTAGGTATTATTTGATTTTTTAGAGCAGCCATAAAGAGCAGCTATAAATATTAATATATATAGAATAAATTTGTGCACAGTTTAATATTAGGGTAGATAACTTGGTTGTTCAATGCCCATTAAAATAGAAGTTCGTTGCTTTTATAAAACATTTCGACCGCCAACCAAATAAATTGTTTGGTGTATTATATGGTTTATGAAAAAATTTTAAAAATGACAGTTTTAATTTCTGATAACTGTTCTTTTCGGAAGTGAACCAATTGTTTGCGCAGGTTACCAACTCACCCTTGGTTTGCGGCTTATTGTAAGGAGTTCCGTTGTTTTCTTTAGTTGCTGGTTACCATTATGATCGGTTGTAATGGTTAATCCACCAGAAAAAGCTGATATTGTGTTTAATAGCTCTAATGGAAGAGGAGAAACAAGTTGTCCTTTCTTGATGCTGTATAGTATAGCTTTTAGTTCTCTCTTTTGGTCATTATATTTTTGCATTCGTTGTTCTGAAATTTGATTCAGTTTTTCCAATTCTTCAGAAGTAAATTCTTCTTCGGTAATTATGAGCTTCTTAAGGTGATTGCATGCTGATAATCCTTGGCATAAAGCATCAAATGTATCGTTATGCTCCTCAATCACGTCATACCGCCCCTCAGAAGGATAATAAAAACCATTTTCAGTAATATTTAATACAGTTACCCTAGCGTGTTTTATAGCCACAAATAGTCGTTTCATAGTAATGGCTGTAAGGCGACCTATATTGGTTTGTGTTAAGGATAATTTTTGCAGGGCGCTTCTTCTTATAAATTCAAAAAACATTTGTAAACCTTGTCCATCATCTATATAGTCGCTCCATGCTTCGAAGCAAGCTCGTTTTAATCCTAATTTAGATAATTTATTTTCCGCCAAAGCATCATTTAATTGTTTAAATTTAGTTGTGTTTGTTGAGATCTTCCAAAACGTATTTATGGCATCACCACTTAAGTTTAAGGAATTTAAAAATGGACAACAGGCTTTTAAAAATTTTAGTAATACTTGCCAAGCTTCATTTTTCCAGTGTTGACCACCCATGTCACCTAAACTAAGTTTTTTTAATGGTGTGTGCCGAGTCAAAATGGCCTCTATTAATGCTTGTAGTCGCTGATGATTAAGTAAATATAGTTGGCAATCAGATAAATCTACTTTTTCTAGATTTGGCATATATTTAATAGCGTTACAAATTTTATTAAATTCTTCATCGCTTAATCCATGCAGTCTTGGAACTCCATATGTGTGCCAGGCTGTTATGACTAGCTTTGTTATGTTATTGAAGTCTTCTGGTGAAAAATCCAATTGATGTCGTAGATGCCGTATAGGCTGGTTTAACTCTAATACCATGTGCATAATAGGCTTCCCTTTTCATTTAAAGTATTATTTTAATAGTTTGTTTATTAATATGATATTAAAGAGAAGCTACAATAACAACAGAATACACTCGAATTTTTCTTGACAAATCTCTTTTTGCGATATAATCTATCTATATTTGAGATATGGTTATGCATGTAATTTCGCCGCGAGCTATTCGTGATGCCCAAAGCAAACACCATCATTCAGCCAGTGCCTTGACCGCCTGGTTAAGATTGCTAGAGGCCAACAATTTTAAGAGCTTTGCCGAGTTAAAACAGACCTTTAGTAGCGTAGATAAAGTAGGTAAGTTCTGTGTTTTTGATGTTGGTGGTAACAAGCTAAGGATCATTACTGTCATTCATTTTAATCGCGGTAAAATTTACGTGAGAGCGGTATTAACCCATAAAGAATATGATCAAGGTTATTGGAGCAAATTATGAACAAGCAACTATCAGAAGTTATCAAGCATTGGCAGCATATTAGCCCAATCGTGGGTGAACCTAAGACCAAGAAGCAATATGAAGCGCTGCTTAAGCAATGGGAACAGCTAGTGGAGCTGGTTGGGGATGATGAAAAACACAAGCTGGTCGGATTACTAGAAGTGGTTAGCCATTTCTTGGAACAATATAACCACAAACACCAATCAGCAGCACCAAAAGCTAGCGGTTTGGAGGTTTTAAAGCTACTAATGACAGAGCATCACCTACGTCAACAAGACTTAACTGAGCTTGGTAGCCAAGGAATAGTTTCAGAGATTTTAAGCGGCAAAAGACGGCTAAATATTAGACAAATCAAGGAGTTGGCAGCCAGGTTTAAAGTTACGCCGGCTTCATTTCTGTAATTGCTGATAAATGGTATTATTAGTATAAGTAACAAATAAGTTTATTTTGATTTATTATGGGCTTTCACATAAGACTTTAAAACGGCGTTAATTTTAGTTTGGTAGCCTTTGCCTTGGGTCTTAAAGAAATCAATTACTTCTGGCTCTAATCTGATCGTTTATGTACTTGTCTAAATTAAGGCCAAAATAATCTAAATCAAATAGATCGCATAGTAGCTCATTTTCTTTCCTGGATAGCAATCCGTTCGCCGCAATTTGTTTAGTTCTAAGATAAGCGTATACCTTTATTATTGGGTCGGCATAAGGGAAGATGGTATTTATAACTAAACTATCGGTTTCACCATCGGTATATTGTAAAATTTTCGTTCTTACGATAGGCGTTAACGATAGGTATTCTTGTTCGCAAATGACTTTATTACTGCCTACAGGTATAAAAATCATGATTATAGATATAGATCTCCGCTCACTGTTTGCTGTTTAAATGACTGCTAGGCCTTTTTAATTATAGCGTGCAATCGATAATCAACCGTCTGTAAGAAGAAGACTTTTTGAAGCACCAACACCTGATTTTTTTGA
Organism: Gammaproteobacteria bacterium; assembly: GCA_050012295.1. GTDB lineage: Bacteria > Pseudomonadota > Gammaproteobacteria > UBA6186 > Azoamicaceae > UBA6186. The sequence goes on along the minus strand of JBEKHL010000010.1, from coordinate 14,459 downwards.
CATGTTAAGCAGAGAGCTCGAAAATCCTGGTAATGTACCAACTACCAGCTCATCTCGAAGAACAGTTGGTAGATTATAATAATAAAGCACAACTGATACTTGCTATACTTTTAGAAAACATAGACTCCTCCTCTTGCTATAAAAATAATGTAAAGAAATCACCCGTTAATCATAAATTCCTGTTAAAATTAAGGTTTTTCATCCTTTGGATAATTACTGTTGTTTTATAAAACAACGATAGCATAGTTAGTATAAGGAATCTTTTTTGTTTATGCTTGGAAACAACTATTTTCATTAAACAGTTTGATTATTTAGATTTAGCTTTGGTTTTTGTGCTAGCAACAGGTTTTGTCGTTTGCTTTTTAGGTTTGCTCACTTTTTTGGAAACAGTTTTTTTGGTGGTTTTTTTAACAATACTACGTTTTACGCTTGGTTTCTTGGAGGTAGTAGATTTGCGTTTAATAGAAGATGATTTTTTAGTACTCATTTATATGTTCCTTAAATAAAAAAATTAATATAATTATAGTTAACATAGTATAAATCTTTAAATTATTAATTGATACAATTGGATTCTAGAAATTTAATCTTTGGGGGAATCCGATGAGCTTAATGAAAACTAATGCTAAGGTTCTCCTGTTTGGTGTTTCTGAGAACTGTGATTGTTGGGCTTATAAAAATTAGGCCTTAATTTTTTTATAATCTTCTAAAATTTCGTTAATAATTTGTTCGATTACAGAATTTGCTAAATTTTTAGAGGAGGTTTCTAATTCGCCTTTACTAGGACCTTCGAATACTGCTAAGCGTTTTTCTACATCTTTAGCAGCAGAGCCGTTTGGGTATTTTTGAGCAAGAATTTTTCTTGCATTAGTTGCGCCAATATGGTCGTATAATGCATTTCTAATACGTACATCTTCGGCAGTAGTATTAAATGCCCATAATTCCATTGGACCAATGGTATTGGTAATTAGCTGAGTGTTAATACCTTCTTTGGTAGAAAATTGTGCTAAAAACGTTGAACCATCTTGTCTTGGTCCGTGTACCTTTTTTTCTAAAGCTAATTTAGCAGTATCAGATAATCCAAAAATTTTAGCAGATTTATCGATCGCTTGCTTTGGGCCAGCATCCATTATAAATATTGCAGTGGCGAATTCGATCATTACTGGATCAAAATCATCTATAGATTGGGATAATAAAGCAACTTGTACACCCCACTTTCTACCTTCTCTCATGTCAACAATTACTTGGTCTCTTACGGCCTTAGCTTTGGAAGTACGATGAAATTCGTCAAATACTATACGTTTTGGATCTTCTCTAATTTCTTTAATACGTTTTTTATGATGTTCTTGATATAATTGTGGCATTTCTTTAACGTGATCTTCTATTAGATAATAATTTTTTGCTAAAATATATCTGGCTAGCATATACATAACCGCAGTTTGGCGATCGGCTGCTTCCCCGCCAGATTTAGCGACTTCATCTAGATCTAAAGATATAACGCGTGCTTCACCTAAATCAAAGCTAGTGATTTCAGATAAAATAGGGTACTCACGAATAGAAGAAGATATCATTCTACCGAAAGCATTAATTAATTCTTCACCGGTTGGTGTTTTAATTTTTCCGTATAAATCTTCTATATTTGAATTACGACATATTGAAGCTGCATCAGCTAATAATGGTGTAGCATAGCGTTGCGTGATGGTTGCTAAATGTGTTTCTCCTTTTTTAAATAATAAATCTGTTATTTCCCACCATGTTGTATGCGGATCTGGAGTAAATGGTAGTGTTTGTAATTTTTCATCAATAGTAGTGTTTAAATTGGCAGCGTACAAATTTGGTGTGTTCTCGTCACTAAATTTTTTGTACATTTCATCTACGATTAAACCAACCATATCTGTAATACCGTCGTAAGGTTTTTCTGAACCTACCGGGGTGGTTAATAGTGTTAAAAAATTAACTAAAAAAGCTCGTTCTTGTGGAGATGGGTAGCGACAGCCTAGTTGAGTATCGAAAGGATTAATAGACATAGATTTGATCATACGTAAACGATGGTATGCTGCAAAATGTTGTTGTTCTTTAGGTAAAGATTCTTTTATTAACGAAATTAAACCACTGCTAGAAGGGCCTATATCTATAATTGCAATTCTTGGTAATCTAGTAATACCAGCAGATAGGCATAAAGCTAAATTTATTGAATTGGATAATATTGATTTACCAGAACCAGGTCTAGCGTAAATAATATCAATCCATGTGGTTTGTAAAGTAGATCCTGGTTGGTATGGCCAGACTTTGCCATCTGGAGAACGAAATAAAATTGCGCCTTGTACCCATGGTGATGTTGGTCTGGTTAAAGGGAACATATAAGTTACGTGGGAAAGTGGAGCAACGGATGTTGCTGCAACGCTTTCATTGGTTATGCCTAAAGCACTAGAAATAATGCTTGCTAATGCGTCTCCTGATATTTCTGAAGTTTCAGTATAACCCCAACTTTGTAAAGCTTTAGCTAGCTCAGATATTCTTCTTTTAAGCAAAGGTTCTTCATTATCTAAAGCCCAAGTAGTGGCAGTGATTTTTAATTTTACAATAGCTTCGTCGGTATTATTGTGTAAGTATTTTAAATAATTTATAGATTTATTAATAAGTTTATTATTTTCTGAAGCAAAACTTAATAAAGAAGCTACAGTAGATTTAAGGGTTAGAGATTCTACCCCACCGCTTTCTACCCAGAAAGATATGCGCCACGGTAAACTATAATGTTCTAATCTGTGTAATAAAGTAACAAAAGCTATTAATTCTTTGGGAAATAAATCTATAAATACAGAGCCGTAAATTCTATCGCCAATTTTGGCAATACGTAAATCTTTAATAGTGGCGTCTCTAGGAATTAACTGTTTGTATAGAGGAGGCCAAAGTATATCAGATATAGTACCAGAAAAATTTTTTGTTTCACGAACTGGAATTTGATCTCCTGGTAAAAATGGTTGCCAAGAATCATCGGTAAAATCAGGATCTATACTTTTGCGGATTGCTAAGCAAGCAGCGTGTACTTCTAGTTGAGCACACGAAAATCCTACGTCGTTTAAACTATTGATAGTTAAATTAACAAAAGTGTTGTGGTTTTCACGCATTTCTGGAATAGATGCTAAAAAATTTTGAGCATTATCCATTAATGGAATTTTTTGTTCCTTAAATTGCTCTGCTCGATGTTTTTGTACTTGTTCTGTTTGGACTTTAGACATAGAGGTTGGCATAGTCCATAAAACCAAATACATTTCTTCATTATGACAATAATTTTCTAAAAAATTGACTTTTTCATTAAATAAATCTTCTAATTTTAAATTAAGTCGTTCAGCGGTTTCTCTGGCTGGCGATAAGATATTGTTTAGGTGTTGCTTTATATTTTCTGTATCGTGTTTAAAAAATAATTGTATACCATGTCCTTCACGACTAAGAGCAGTTTTTAAGCTAGTAGTTAATTCACTATGAATATGTTCAAATTCATCAGGTCCAACTAAATATTTTATTCCATTAATTTTAACGATAGAAACTAGCGATCCATCTCTAGCTACTAAATTATAAGTATCTTCTGCGCTTTCTAGTTTACAATAAGATTCTGCCCATTGGCCAAACGAAACGCCAACCCAGCCAAGTAAGCCATCAATGGCATTAATAATTGGATCTAATATGTTCACAATAAATCTTCTAAATTTAAAATTGCTTGTAACAATAGAGGATAATTTTTAATTTCTACATTTTCTAGCCAACTTAAATGTTCTTGGATTTTTAGTGTAGCTTCTGGAGCCCAGAATACTAGCTTTAAAGTTTTATTAAAAGCAGCTAAAGCTTGTTTATACAAGAATTCATTATTTTGTGCAAATGCTAGTTTTACTTGTTCTAAGTAAATATTTAATACTTCTATTGTAAAATAAGAAGTTTTAGAAAGAGGGTTATTAGATTTAGAATCAATAAAAAGATCGCTCATTTCTACTTCAGGAAATTCTGATTTTTGTAATTGTTCTAGTAGTTGTTGTAGTTGAGTGATTTTTTGAAATACTTCTTGGGTAGTTATATTATTATCTTCGTTTAATAAATAATTATATTCATCTTGTAAGTTATATAATATTGGGTTTAACCTAGTATCATTAATTTTAATTAATTTATTAATAGCTTGTTTTAATAGTTCTTTAGCTAGAGGTTCTCCTTTATTTAAAATTAATTCCATAGCAGCTAAAGTTGTTAATCGTAAAGTTGAGCGTAATTGGTAGCCTGGTTCGGTAGCCTCAACCTGACCTATACTGTTAGCTAATTCAGTAAATTTTTGTTGTAGCCGTTCAGTAGAAGATGTTAATTGTTGAGTTATAGTTTCTATGTTTTGCAAACTATTTTTTTGTAATTGACCTAAATTATATTCTAAACGGCTAATTTTAGAAGCTGTAGTCGTTGATTTTTTATATAACTTCCAATTAAGTCCACATGACATTATAAATATAATGCTTATTAATGAAGCTATAATAAATGTTTTATATTTTTTGATAACTAATATAATTGTTGTATTTGGTATCATTGGTAGCCTAGTATTTTTTTAAAAAATTTACCTAAATCTGTTATTTCTTTATCTATAATAGTATGTTGCATTGGATATGTATGCCATGTTGCAGTATATTTTAAAGATTTTAATACATCGTACGATTTTTTTCCTAAATAAAACGGTACAACAGGATCAAATAGACCATGTGCCATAAAAATTGGGGTATGTTGGTTGGAAGAATTTTTTTGTTGTGGTAAAAAATTACTCCATGGTAGGTAGCCAGATAGGCAAATAACCCCACCCAATTGATTGTCGAATCTTAACCCAGTATGTAACGCCATGGCACCACCTTGTGAAAAACCAGCAAGAATAATACGATTAGGGTTGATACCTTGGTCCATTTCTCTTCTAATTAAGTTATTAATTATAACCTGGGATTCTAAAATACCATCATGATCTTCTTGATTGTTAGTATCACAGTTAAGGCTATTGAAGCATTTAATATCGTACCAAGCGCGCATTTTCATACCATTATTTACAGTAATGGATTTAACTGGAGCATTAGGAAAGATAAAACGTATGGAATGATTTTGTGGTAAATTAAATTGTTCAGTAATGGGTAAAAAATCTTCCCCTGCAGCCCCTAGGCCATGCATCCAAATGATACTAGCGTTTGCTTGTACTTCTGGACTTACCTCTACAGTATCAATAGTATTGGCCGACATTTAACCTCCATCCATATGTTTAACGATTATTATAGCTTAAAGCTCTTATTAGGTTAATTTAAATTCCAAATTAAATCCTAGTAATTTTGTTAGATTTTTAAAATTAAAAATTATTTATAATATAGCTATATGGTCATAGTTGAGGTCAAGTTGACTTAATTGCCCGTGCAGCTACAATCAAAGTTAGAAGGCTTAAAAATAATAATAATAATAATAATAAAATTTTATGCAAATCAATAATAGTAACATAAAAAAATACTTAGAATTTTTTGGGGTAATTACAGATCCTATTATTGGTATAGACTTAGGTTCGTCCGCAGTTAAGGTTATGGAGTTAACTAAAAAAAACGATCGTTACTGTATACAGAATTTTGCAGTAGAGTATTTACAGGTTGGAAATATTATAGAAAAAAATATTAGAAATAAGGAAGCGGTAACTAAAGCCTTAACTAAGGCGTTAGCCAAATCTAAAATTTCTAGTAATTTAGGGTGTATATGTATACCAAGTTCTGCAGTAATATCAAAGATTATTCAATTAGAACTTGGCATAAGCGACAAAGAAATATCAAATGAAATAGCTTTAGAAGCTGATCGTTATATCCCATATGAGTTAGACGAAGTTAATTTAGACTTCGAAGTGTTAGGTCCTTCTAAAACTGGTAATAATTTAATGGATGTATTATTAGTTGCTAGCAAAAAAGAGAATATTAATACTCGTTTAAGCATTTTAGAAGATGCTGGCATTAATACAAAAATTGTAGATGTAGAGTCATTATCCTTGGAAAGGGTTTTTAGTAAATTAGTTGTTAGAGATTTACCAGAACAAGGAGTAAATAAAGTAATAGCATTATTAGATGTTGGAGCAACTAGTACCAGCTTAAATATTTTTGATGATTTACGTTCTGTTTATACAAAAGATCAAGCTTTTGGTGGGCAGCAATTATTAGATGAAATTCAAAAACGTTATGGATTAACGCTACAAGAAGCTATTTTAGCTAGAAAATATGGTGATTTACCAGAAGATTACAATGTTGATGTTTTGGAACCGTTTCGTGTAAAGATAGCACAACAAATTGTTAGGTCGTGTCAGTTGTTTTTGTCTTCTTCTGAATATAAAAAAATAGATTACATAGTTTTAACGGGTGGCACTAGTAATTTAGCTGGTATAGATGATTTGGTTAGAGAGTTGTTACAGATAAAAGTTTTTATAGCTAATCCTTTTCCCAGTATGGCAGTAGCAGATCATATTGTGGCTGAAGAGTTAAACGATGTTTCTGCAGGGTTATTAACTTGTTGTGGCTTAGCGCTTAGGAATTTTCAGGAGAGAACATGAGTAACATTAATTTATTACCATGGCGAGAAGAAAGAATATTTTATAAAAACAATGTTTTTTTCTTATGTTGTGCAATTGTTGCTGTTGTGTCGGTGGTGGTTATGTTGTTTGTTAATGGATATGTGGAGTTATTAATAAATGCTCAACACGGTAATATTGAGTTGCTTAATAAAGAGATCAGCTTTTATCAAGAAAAAATTAAAGAAATAAATGGGCTTAAAGAACGTAAAGAAATGGCGTTATCTAGAGCAGAAATTATTAATTCTTTACAAGCTAAACGAAGTTATTTAATTAGAATTTTAGAAGGATTAGTTAGATCCGCGCCGGATGGTCTTGTTTTCAATCAAATTGATATGAAAGATACTACTTTACTTATAACTGGAGAATGTGAGTCAAATTCGAGAGTTTCGTTGTTTATGCGTAATTTAGAAGGATTGAAATATTTTTCTAATCCAACATTACAAGAAATAAAAGCACCACAAAGTGCAGCTGAACATGTGGTTTCCTTTGTTTTGCAAGTTAAAGTGTTGTGGTAACAGTATGGCTAAAAACAGTATTGATGAATTAAATATAAAAGAAATAGGGATGTGGCCACTAGGCTTTAGAGTGTTAGCGTTGAGTGGTGTTGCTATTCTAACTATTGTTTTATCATACTTATTAATATCAAAAGATAATATTAATAGTTTGTTTTCATTACAGTTGCAACAATATAAATTGCGGAATACGTTTGTTGATAGTTATAGTCAAGCCGTTAATTTGGATGCGTATAAAGCTCAAATGATTGATATTCAAAAAATGTTGCAAGGTTTGTTGCAAAAATTGCCAGGACAAGGGGAGATTCCGGCATTATTAGAGGATATATCTCAGCAGGCACTAGCTGCAGGCTTAGAGTTTGAACTAATTAAACCTGAAGAACCAATAGATAAAGGTTTTTATTTTGAACAACCAATTAAAATGAGTTTAAATGGAAAATATCATGGTTTTGGAAGCTTTATAACCGGGTTATCTAAATTAACAAGGATAGTTACGTTGCATGATTTTTCTATTAAAAGAAAGTCAGGGGCTAAAGATAGTTCAATATTAAACATGGAAGTGTATGCTAAAACTTATTGGTACGTAGCTAAGGAAAAGCTATGAAAAAATTAAAATTAATAATACAAATTTTAATTAGTGTTTTTTTAGTATCTTGTAGCACAACAAACATTGAAGTTAAAAAGTTTATTTCAGAGACAAAAAAAATGAAAAAAAGTAGCATACAACCATTACCGCATTTAACAGAATATGAACAAGTTGTTTATTCTGCTGTTAATTTGCGAGATCCGTTTACTCTTCCTCGTCCAAAAAACGCTGTAGTTGCAGTAAATAAACCTACTCTAGTTGAAGTGGTTAAAACACAGCAGAGAAGGCCAGATTATGATCGTCCTAGAGAATTTTTAGAGAAAGTATCATTAGATAGTTTAATTATGGTTGGTACAATACAGAAAAGAGGAGAGATGTGGGGGTTGGTTGTAGATAGAACTGGAATTATTCATCGTGTAAAAGAAGGTAATTATTTAGGGGAAAATTCTGGCAAAATCATCAAAATTACAGAAGATAGTATTTATATTGATGAAACTATTTCTGATGATCAAGGTGGTTGGATGGATCGAAAAGCTAACTTAAGCATTAATAGTAAGCAGTGATTTTAATAATATTGTGGGGGAATAATAATGAAACTTAATAAACGTATTTCCTTGGTATGGGTAATTTGGATTTTAGCAATAGCATTTAACGTTGCTGTCGCTAAAAAGAACACTAAGATTGAACAGATGGTAAAATTACAAGATGTAATTGTAGAAAGTGGTTCTAATGATAGTGTGCAAGTAACGTTGCAATTTTCTGATTTACCTAGAATACCTACTAATTTTGTAATGAGTACACCACCAGAGTTAGTGTTTGATTTTACGGATACGATAAATGATTTATCGCGAGAAAAGCTGTTTCAAAAGTTATCTTTTAATTTAGTAAAAAGCATTAATTTTGTTAATAATGATAACAAAGTTCGTATGGTTGTTGCTTTAAATAATGTTGTACGATTTGTGTCGGAAGTAAATGGTAATAATTTAATTTTAACTATTAAAAATGAAGCTTACAAAGGATCGTTAGCCCAAAAAGATACATATGATATTTCAGCATTAGATTTTCGTAGAGGAGGAGATGGAGAAGGAAAATTAGTGTTGGATGTTAAGTCTGAAATGGTGAATATAGATGTTAAAGACGATGGTAATAGCATGCAAATTGAGTTTAAAGATGCAACTATTCCTAGTCAATTATTACGTCGTTTTGATGTAAATGATTTTGGTACACCAATGAAAAACGTTACTATTACTAAAGAAAAAAATAATATTGTCGTAAAAATTGTATCTAATAGTGAATGCGAAAAAATTTCTTATCATATGGGAGATAAATATATAATAGAAGCTCGTCCCATGAGTGAATTGCAACAACAAATAGAAAAAACAAGAAAATTTAAGTTTACCGGGGAAAAAATTTCTTTAAATTTTCAGGAAATAGAAATAAGAGCCGTGTTACAATTGTTGGCAGATTTTACTGGGTTAAACATAGTGGCTAATGAATCAGTACAAGGTAATGTCACTTTGCGATTAGAAAATATTCCTTGGGATCAGGCTTTAGATTTTATTTTAAAATCTAAAGGTTTAGGTAAACGAGAATCTGGTAACGTATTGTTAATTGCTCCTTCATCAGAGTTATCTAAATACGAAGAAATTGAATTGGCATCTGTTAAACAGTTGGAAGCTTTAGCTCCATTAAAATCAGAATTTGTACCAGTTAACTATGCTAAAGCAGAAGATATGGTAAAAATGATTAAGGGAGATAAGAATTCTTCATTGTTATCAGATCGTGGTAGCATTACTGTTGATTCTAGAACTAATACTTTATTGATTAAAGAAATAGAAGATAAAATTGGAGACATCAAAGGATTAATTAAAATGTTAGATGTTCCTATGAAACAAGTGCTAATAGAAGCGTATGTTGTTGCATGTAACGAAAGTTTTCAAGATATGTTAGGTATTAAATTAAACGGAGCAGCAAGGGCTGCGCTTGGTAGTCGTAGAATAGGGTTTGGTGCAGGGTCTAGCAGCGCTGGATCTAGTGGTAGTGGTGGAACTACTACCACCACCACTAATCCTACTACCGGTACCACTACTACTTCTACTACAACTGCTGCGTCTTCTGCAACAACTGCTGCTGGGGCTGCGCAAAGTTTATTAGGTAGTACGCCTAATCTTAATACTGGGCAATTTTTTGATCTTAGTACTGGTGGAGTTGGTATTTTGGGGTTAGCTTTAAGTAGATTACCGGGTGGTACTATATTAAATATGGAAATCGATGCTGGAGAAAAAGAAGGGATCACTACTAGTATTGCTAGACCAAAAATTTTAACTCAAGATAAACAAGCTGCTTCTATAGAATCTGGTACTAATGTTCCGTATACAACGCCAGGTAGTACAGGTTATGCTGGTACAACTAGTTTTCAGAAAGCAACACTTAGTTTGTCGGTTACACCACAAATTACTCCTAATGATCAAATTTCTATGGATTTATCAATAAGTAATGATAGCTTCGATACCTCTGGGCAATCTGGCGGAACATCGGCAACTCCAGCAATGAAAACTAATTCTTTAAAAACTAATGTTTTAGTAGATAATGGTGAAACTATAGTGTTGGGTGGAATATTTGCAGATCAACTAATAGATAGTAAAACCAAAATACCATATTTAAGTAGTATACCGTTATTAGGTAGATTATTTCAAAATAAAGATCTTAGTAGTGCTAAATCAGAAATGTTAGTCTTTATTACCCCAAAAATAGTACCTATTTTGGAAAAAGAAAAGGATAGATAATATGTTTGAATTATCGTGTTTTTTAATTGGTCCAAATGGCGCTGGTAAAACTACGGTTGGGCGTATATTAGCAAGCTTTTTATCATTAAAATTTGTAGATAGTGATTTAGAAATAGAACAGATTACTGGTAAGAAAATTATTAAATTATGGAAAGAAAATGGTCAAGAAGAATTTTATAAATTAGAAACAACAATGTTAGGTAATGTTACTGCAAAAAAAAACATTATTTTGGCAACCAATGCGTATAGTGTATTGCAAACAGAAAATAGAAATTTGTTTAGTTTACATGGCAAAATAATTTATTTAGCTGCCAACCCAATAAATCAATATACTAGGGTAATGTTATCTGGTAGACAATCACCATTTTTGTTAGCTGCTAGTAATAAATTGCAATATTTGATGGAATTAACAAAAACTATGGAACCAATATATAGTTCTATTGCTGATTTTATAGTTATGACTGATAATTGTGGAGTAGAGGAAGTAGTAAATAAGATTATAGATTACCTGCATTGCAGGGCTTACTGTGTATAGTATAATTAAACTAAGACATTGAGAGGGCTATATGCGTCAAAATGAAGAAATTTTATTTAGAGATTGGCATTGGAGCGAATGCTTAGAACGTCTAGATAATGTGGTGTTACATAGTGATAGCATTATATTGGTTAGTGGAGTAACAGATAGTGGTAAAACTACCTTAAAGCAAGAATTAATCAATATACTAGGTACTAGTTTTAAGATGTTTTCTATGTGTGGTGAGCAACGAATAGGGGTGACAACCTTAATGCGGCAAGTTACTTTAGGGTTTGGTTTGCCTTGGGATAATAATTTATCTCCAGATTGGGGTGGTATACAAAGAGCTATATTTTCTCAACCTAATTGTCGTTGGGTGTTATTAATTGATGATGCAGAAAAATTATCTTGGGATGCATTAAATGCATTAATAAGACTTTATACTACGGTTGGGTCGGAAGGTAGTCAATTTAGTTTAATATTATTTGCGGATATTAGCCTAGAAGATAGCTTAAGAAATTCAGTATTAAAAGATTTTTTTGAAAATAAATTTCAAACAATTAATTTAAAACCATTAAGTTTTGATCAAATGGTAGCTTTTTTACATAGCATAGAATTAACATTTGAACATAGAACTTTGAAGAAAATTTATAATGCTTCTAATGGAATTATAGGTAAAATTAAGCAGTTAGCAATTTCAGAATTAAATATAAAAGGTACGGAACATAACATGGTTTTTAAAAAGTTGTTAGAAAATATAATTAACCCACCGGTAATACGGATGGCAGTTTGTTGTAGTTTATTGGTAATGGCTTATGGTTTATTTAGCTTTGTACAAAAGAAAAGTAGTTGGCAAATGGTTGGTTTAGAAAAAGTTGTTGAGCAACCAAAATTAGATCCTGTTAAAGAAATTTCTTCAGTAGACGTTGCAACTACTATCGATTCTTTGCAACCTCAACAGTTGGTACAACAGCAATTAGTACAACCTATAAAAGATATAGATTTACAAAATATACAATCTGTACAATATGAAGAATTATATCAACGGTTATATGCTGATTTAAAAACTAGCTTACAAGAACATATACAATCCGAATTAAGCAAGGTGGAATCTAATCAGCTAGATAATATAGGCAAATTAGAGAATAAATTAGAACAAAAAATAGCAGAATTAAAATTACCTATAGAAACAAAACCAATAGTAGCTAGAACAATTAATACTGTCCAGGCAGTAAAAACAGAAACTATTGAAAAAAATCTACTTGGAATTGCTAAAAATCGGTATACCTTACAGCTTATGGCGTCTAAAAATGAACAGACCGTAAAAAAATTAATTAATAATTACCCAGCATTAACTAGCAAAGCTAAATATTTTAGTGCTAAATTTAGACCACAACAAGAAGACACTTGGTTTGTAGTGGTGCATGGTAGTTACTCTAATAAAGAATTAGCCATGCATGATATAAAAAATTTGCCTATAGAAATTCAAAATTTAAAACCAATAGTACGTAATTATGGTTCTATACACCAATTAATTAATAATAAACTAGAGTATAAAAAATGATCGATTTGTTGTATTTAGGGATTGGATTGGGTTTTTTTGTTTTAAGTTTTATTCTAATATGGATGTTTGATTTACTGTGAATTTAGTGTATTTAATTTCAGGAATAGTGGTTTTAGGATTATTTATTTATTTGTTAATTGCCTTATTTAAACCGGAAATTTTTTGAATGTAATGTTACAAACAATAGCTTTATTAGGCTCTATTATAATATTAGTTAAACCTCTTGGTTTATATATGGCTTATATTTATAACGGTGCCTATAAAGAACAAAGCTATTTTATTTTACGTACATTAAAATCTACAGAACAATGGATTTATCGAGTTTGTAGAATTACTCCTGAACAATCCATGAACTGGAAAGAGTATTTAATAGCATTTTTAATGTTTAGTTTTTTTGGATTTGTAATAGTATATCTTATTCAAAGATTACAAATATTTTTACCATTAAATCCACAGCATTTTAAAGCAGTTAGCCCAGATGTTGCATTTAATACTGCTACAAGTTTTTTAACTAATACGGATTGGCAAGCATATATAGGGGAAAGCACATTAAGTTATTTTACCAATATGGTAGCTCTAACAGCACAGAATTTTATTTCTGCAGCGGTAGGTATATCGGTATTAATTGCTTTCATTAGGGGTATTTCGCGGCAAGAAACTACGAATCTAGGAAACTTTTGGGTAGATACAGTTCGTGGGGTGCTTTATGTTTTTATACCTTTATCGTTAATATTGGCTATGTTATTAGTTGCAGAGGGAGTGCCTCAAAATTTTAAAAGCTATCAAAAATATAATAATTATCAAAAAACAGAATTAGTGATCCCGATGGGGCCAGTTGCATCACAAGTTGCAATTAAACAATTAGGTACTAATGGTGGAGGAGTTTTTAATGCTAATTCAGCACATCCATTCGAAAACCCCACCCCTTTTTCTAATTTTTTAGAAATGTTGGCAATAATAATTATTCCTGCAGCTTTATGTTATATGTTTGGAATTATGGTGAAAGATCTTAAACAAGGGTGGTGGTTATTAGCTGCAATGTTTTTCATAGTAATATCATGTTTATTAGTTGTTAATTTGATTGAACAAAACATTAATCCAGAATTAATTAAATTAGGATTGGATAAAATTTTATCCATTGAAAACGGCAATATGGAAGGTAAAGAATTACGTTTTGGCGCTTTAAATTCAAGTTTATGGGCAGTTTTTACTACTGCAACTAGTAACGGTTCTGTTAATGCTATGTTTGATTCTTTTTTACCGCTTGGTGGTCTTTTACCGTTATGGTTAATAGAATTAGGTGGAGTAGTTTTTGGTGGGGTTGGAAGTGGTTTATGTCAAATGTTAATCTTTGTTATTATAACGGTGTTTGTTGCTGGTTTAATGATTGGTAGAACGCCAGAGTATCTTGGAAAGAAAATCGAAGCTTATGAGATGAAAATGGTATCATTTATTATATTGGTAATGCCATTAACAGTATTAATTTGTAGTGCTATAGCCGTTAGCGTAAAAATTGGTAAAGCAGGAGTTTTGCTTAACCAAGGAATTCATGGGTTTACAGAAATTTTTTATGCTTTTTCCTCTATGGTAAATAATAATGGTAGTGCGTTTGCTAGTTTAGATAGTAATGTTTTTTATAATGTATTGGGCGGTATTTCCATGTTAATAGGGCGTTATTTTATAGCCATCCCAATATTGGCAATCGCAGGATCGCTTGCTAAAAAGAAAATTGTGCCGGCTAATATAGGAACGTTACCGATCAATAATCCATTATTCATTAGTGTATTAATAGGAATAATAATTATTATAACGGCATTGGTTTTTTTGCCAGCTCTTAGTTTAGGGCCGATTGTTGAACATTTGATGCTATCTAAGTATTAATTTATGTTAAAT
>JBEKHL010000009.1:0-40139 GCA_050012295.1 Gammaproteobacteria bacterium | reverse complement strand
TAAAGTGGTGCCATTCATAGCGTATACTTCAACTGAAAATAACGACAACACTATTAATCCAAGATAAGGGAACATTGCATTTGGTTTAAATTTAAATTTTAGTAACATATAAGCTCCTTATTTATTAAAAAATCCTACAAATATATTGGGTTAACAACTTAGCTTTGGAGTCGCTGACGGTTGCCGAGATGGATCTTCATCTTCTGCTCCGGTTTTTACTGCTGCACTTAAATATTGGGTAAGTAGTGGTTCTGAACCTACTTGCTGCTTGATGTCCTCTAATTTTTGTTTTAACTCGCTTTGTTCTTCTTGCATCATGGTTACTGCGGTTTTATGGTCTTGTTCCGCTTGTTGTTTGATGTCTGCTAATTGTGCAGATAATTGTTTCTGAATTTTTTGCAGTTCTATAACGGCGCCTTTATGTTCATGTTTGGCGCAACGTATTATAAATTCCAACTTTTCAGTTAGTTGGTCTTCGGCAACTTCAACCTCTTTGTTAATTTTTGTGGTTAGTAATTCGATCAGTGCTTTTTCTTGTTGTTGTTTATTTAACAATAACGTTTCTGCTAAACAATTAGCTTGATCGCATTTTATATTTAATACTGCTAATACTGTTCTTTCTAGTTTTTGTTGTGCTGCTTGTTGGGTTTGAGTTAAAAAATTATTGGTGGTTTTGGTTGTTTTTAACAAATCTATCAGCAATTCATAACGTTTTAGTGCTATTAGGGCTTTTATTAATGGTTCGCTCTCTAATACAGCTTGCTTGGTTATTGCAACTAATTCATCATTTCTTTGGTTTTGTAATTTTTTTAGTTCTGCTGTAGTAGCGTCGCATATTGATTCAATATTGTGTTTTATTGTGGCTAATTCATTATTTCGGCTGCTTTGCAATTCGTGCATTACTATTAATGAGTTTTCTTGGTCGAGTTGCGCTATTTGTTTAGATGTTTGTTTTGATAATAACTGATTTATATGCGGCATAACTATTACTCCTTTAATATTTTGTAAAAATAAAATTACCTTAAGTAGTTTTTACAATCTCTCATCCTGACTAATGTCGGTTTTTATTATTTTAATTTCACGCCAGCAACTTTAATGTGCTGGGTTACTTTTAAAAATAATCATAATATAAAAAAACCAAAAGTCAATAGCCGCGTTTGTTTTTCTTTTGTTTTTCTTTTTCTTTTATGCTTTTTATTTAGTAATATCAAAATTGTTTTGCACATTTGTAAAATCTAATGTATATAATTCCTTTAAGGTGGGCGGATGAATTCAACTAACATATATCTTAAAGATCAAAATCAACGAGCCAAAACTCGAGCTGAATTTTCAAACAGATTAACAAAACTTTTAATTGACCGAGGAAAATGTTCTGCTAGAGCGGCTAAGCTTGCTGATCCGAAATTTTTAGCCAAATTAGTAAATTGTTCTGTAGTTATGGCTCGTCGTTATTTATTGGGGCAATCTATTCCAACTGAAACTAATTTAAAAAAAATTTCCGAATGGGCAAAAATAGAATCTTCTTGGTTATTATATGGAGACAATAAATCTACTGAAATTCAAACTACAAATAACAATTTAATTGATAAAGTTATTTTAAAGGAAATATTAACCCAAATGCGTCAATATTTATTAGAAAAATTTTTAACCGATAAAGAATTTGAAAATTTTATTTATTTTGCTGTTGATATTTATGAAAACATTCATCATTTAGATATAGACTTTAGTAACAAAGTTAAAATGATTGAACTTATGGTTAAGTCTATAGATCATTCCAAATATAAGAAAAATAAAAATACTATCGCTATTTAATCTTCTTTTGAATAATAAATTCAATACAGTTATCCCCTTTCCAAAAGTGCTTAGTAGTACGGTAAAACCAATTATCCCCAAGCAGGTATTCCACTTTAAAGTTAATGTAAGTATTGTCTAAGAATTTATGATCAACAATACCTTTTAAATTTGCAAAAGGATCAACACAAAGTTGATAGACAATTTTAGTTTCACTGACTTCAGGAAAGTTTACTGTCAGACCAACAGAATTATCTCTAGCAACAATCACTTCTTTAAAACTATTAGGATCTCCTTTTTTAAAGGTAAAAGTATCATATGCTTTTTTTAAGCCTTTCTCCATTATCCGCTTAAATAACATAAGCGCTTGTTGTTCATTATATGTTTCTCTAATTACTAAATATAAATTCTCATATAAATTGAAAAAAGGGGTATTGAAACCAATAGATTGTTCTTGCATTATATTTTACTCCAATTAAAAACTTTTGATTTTAATTTCACACCAAACAACGGATCTAAAGATATTAATCCACCTAACGCTGACAACGAAAGTAAGACTCCAATTAAATATTGCATGTTTGTTGATTGAAATAATAATATAGCAATTATTGGTGTCAAACTAGCAAAAATAGACATTCCTAAATTATAAGTTAAAGAAACACCAGTACAACGAGATTGTGTCGGAAAATTTTGTACAAAAATAGCAAACATTGGCGCAGAAATTAATGCTATAATTATTCCAAATATAATTTCTACCAATATAATTGCCCCTATAGATTGATGTTGTAACAAACAAAAGAGCTGATACCCTAAAACAAACAGAAGTAAACAACCCACTTGCACTGTTTTTATATATCCTATTTTTTCTGATAAAATTCCAACTAAAGGAGATAGCAATCCTATCCAAAAAATTCCTACAGAAGATACTATCATTCCTTTGTTTGCTCCAAGTTCTGGGATTTTTGAATAAAAAATTGGTAAATAAGTATTATGAAAACTTATGGCTACAGAAAATGTTATTGAAAGTAAAAACATTTTTACACAACTATTAAAATTTTCTTTAGCTAAGTTTATTATGGGAAGTTGTTTAACCGCTTGATGTGAAAACTTAAATGTTGGAGATTCTATTGAATCTAACCTAAGCTTTAAAGAAAAAAACCCTAAAATCGCCGAAAAATAAAACGGAATACGCCAACCCCAAACTATCATCTCGTTTTCAGATAACATTGTTTGACAAACAACCACAGACAAAGACCCTAATAAAACTCCGGTTAAAACGCTAGAAAACATTAATGCACTGATAACTCCTGTTTTTTGCATCTTAAAATATTCTGCAAGATAAACTATGGCCCCACCTTGTTCACCACTTACTGCTAACCCTTGAAGTAATCTTAAAATGATTAAAATAATAGGAGCGATTATTCCGACTTGTTGATAAGTAGGAATAAAACCCATAAATAAAGTGCTAAAACTCATTAGGCTTATAGAATATAATAATGCTGGTTTTCTACCCATTATATCTCCAATATATCCAAAAATTATAGAACCTAATGGTCTAATAAAATACCCCCCTGCAAAAACACTAAATGTTACTAACAAAGATATAGTTTTGTTATTGGACGGAAAAAAATGTTGCCCTAAATAAATTGATAAATACCCATAAATAACAAAATCATAAAACTCCATAATATTGCCAATTAAAGATCCTAATACCGCTTTATTTAAATATTTCATATTATCCCTATAATAAACAATTTATTGTATTAATGGAGCATCACAGTTTATAAGATATTGAGAATATACTGGTCTAATCAAATTATAACAATGATCCCCTATTTTTAAATATTCTTCCATAGATTCTATAATATCTTCTAAAAACTCCACGCCATCTTCTTTGGTGGCGAACGAATACATTATATAAAACCCATTAATTTTTCTTACAAAAACCACTCCTTTCTTAATTCCAAATTTATACTCCTTTATTCTTTTTATTTTTTCAGCATATTTTGAAACATAGCACTTGTCCCAAATATATATGCTTTTATGCCGATAAATTGTAGGAGATACTGAACCATCATAAGGCAACAATCCACTTTGCATTAACGTTAAAGAAACCGCTGGATTACAGGATAAAAATGCAAGGCGTCTATCAGGAGATTCAACGTTAATTGAAAAATGATCAAAATTTCTAATCCTAATAACTTCAGAATAAGCCGTTTTCAATTTAAAAAAATTGCTAAGTCCTATAGTTAATACATCCTTATGAAAATTAGGTATTTCTAACAAAAACTCCTCCTGGAAAAACAGATTTTTAAATATTAGTATTTAAAATTAATTCAATCCTATTGAAATGTCTAGATCATAAACAAAAATTTTTCGCAAATTAATTTTATTATTCTAAAATTACATTGAAACTCAATGTAATTCATATTATGTTATGTTTAAATTAAATTTAGTTAACAAATACAATAAACAAGTTTATGCAAAAAAATTTATACCAACCAATAAAAATGCCAAGTGAAGTTGAGGGAGGCCTCATCCCAACGCTAAATAAAATGGGATATATGACAACATTTTTAGATCCTTATTCAGAAATATTTATTGAATATGCTGCTACTTGTAAGCAACCAGTATTAGAAATAGGATCGGCCTATGGAAACGCTACCTTAAAAGCTCTTAATAACGGTGCAACCGTTGTAAGCAATGATTTAGATTCTAGACATCTTCAAATATTGAGAAACACGTGTCCACCAGAAGCGTTAAACCGATTAAGTTTGGTCACAGGTAGATTTCCAGAAGTTACATTACCTTTTAATTACTTTGATGCTATTTTAACTGTAAGAGTATTGCATTTTTTAGAAGGAAAAACATTAAGGAATTTCCTTTCTCGTTGTTATGATATTTTAACTAACAAAGGTAAACTTTTTGTAGTGGCTGATACTCCTTACTTAAAAGATTGGCAAAGCTTTCTACCAACTTTTAAACAAAGACTGGTCGATAAAGTAGAATGGCCTGGGTTAATTAAAAACACTAAAATCTTTGGATCCAAGCGTATCCATCAGCTTCCTAAATTAATGCATTGGATAGATAAAGATATTTTAAAAAGAGAATTGAAACGCGCTCGTTTTTATATAGAAAACATAGAATATATTAACAGGATCGATTACCCATCAGATACGCAATTAGATGGCAGGGAAAGCGTTGGCGCCATCGCAATAAAACTATAATTATTACTTATAAAACAGTCTTGATTTCGCTGACATTATTAAGCCAACCCGAAAGAATTTTTCTTGTTTTTGTGTTTTTAATTATTATACTCGATTAAATATTCTTTTTTTTTCGTTGGCCAAATATTTTTTTCAAAGAACATTTTTAATCTAACTTTTTTAGGGATTATTGCTTCCGATTTATTTAACAATTTATTACCAATAGGTACTATAATTTCTATTTCTTCTGAAGATAATCCTGATTGCCAATGAATAAAAGCTGTTTCATAAGAATCTTTTTCTAATTTTATTAATCGTTCTGTTTCTGCTTTTTTTTGTTCTAAAAGTGTTTCTTGAGCTGTTTCTTGAGGAGATTTATAATTACTTTCAATCCATGCTTGTCCTTTCCTAAGAACTCCTATTAATACATTTAGTGGATCTTGATACTGTTTTACTTTTGGGTTGTTTAAAAGTCCAAACGAAAAGTGTTTAATGGATTCTTCTATTACAAGAGGGATATTAAGTTTTTTATGATAAAGTTGTTTGAGGTGGTTTTCAGAAAATCCAATATCTTTTAAGAAATCAATATTTATATTTTTCCATTCTTCTGGCATTTCATCTAAGATTGATCCATTTTTGTTGGAATGAATATGAGTTATGTTAGTATTTGTTGCTTTACTAATATCATTAGTATCATTCCCAATGATTCTTTTGTATTCCAAAAAAGCATTTCTAGCAGATTCACTAATACTAAAAGCATGAAATCCACCTCTACCTTTTTTCCCTTCATTTCTATTAATTAAATTTTTTAAAATTAATCGTTTTATAGATAATTTTACCATTTTAAATGAAGTGCTGGTTATTTCACATAAAGTTTCTATTTTAACTATACCGGTATTCAATAATCCACGAGAAACGCATCTTTCAACAACAAAAAGAAAAATAAGCTTTTGATGCCCTGTTAAACAAAAAATTTTATCTAACATTGTCTCTACGCTAAAATTAGGTGGATTAACTTTTTCTGAATGATTTTTGATGAGAATGTTTTGTTGATCAATTTTAATTGCTTTATAAATGGTATTATGGCAATTGTCACTATTGTTAGTAATTTTAGCCTCATCTTCGTTGCAAATTACCATATCAACTTTGACATTAGCTTCAAGCTTTTCTTCCTTTTCAAGTTCATCCATATAATTCCATGGACGATAATTAGATCTTTTAAATTTTTTGGATGCTTCTTTCAAAGATAAATCATCTATTGTTGGCATGTTTGCTTCTCTTTAAATTAATTAATTTCAAGAATACTGAGCTATCTTTGCTTTTTCTTTTTCTATGGTGCTTTTTACATTTTTTTGCTCTAAAGCAAATTCCCCAACTCCAAGTAATTCTCTTGTTAATAAATCAACGTCTTCCTTTGCTGTTGTGTTTTGTAAAGTATCAAATATCGATATTCCTTTGGTTAAAACATTTTCAAATTCCTGGCTTTTTCTTACTACCGATCTAATTAAATTTTTATCATAACTAGCTAATAAAAATCTCATTGTTTCATGAGAAAGCGCTGTGCGTGCATCAAATTCATTTAAAATTGGACTAATTGGGATAGAAACTTTAAAATTATTTTCTATGTTTTTAATTTCAGTCTTCGTAATTTCTAATCCTTCTAAACTAAATTCTGAAGGGGTTACAGGACAAATTACTCTGTCTGAAGTTAAAGCAACAGCAGCAACTGAGCTTCCTAAAGCTGGGGGACAATCAATCAAAATTAAATCATACTTTTTTTTAAGTGGAAAAATCATTTCTCTATATACCCTATCCAAAGGAAATCTTTTCAACATTAAATTACTATCCAGAAGAGCATTTTCTATTCTGCTTGGTAATATATCTAATCCATCAAATACTGGCACTATTCCTTCTTCTATGGAGAGCCTTTGATTTATAAGCTCAATCATTATTGGTTTATTTTGAGATGCTATCCTACAAGCTTTGGTTAAATTTCCTTGTTGATCCAGATCAACAAGTAAAGTACTAGCCCCGTACAAACAAGCTCTAATTCCAACAGCAAGACAAAGCGATGTTTTTCCTGTACCACCTTTTACAATTTGGAAAGACATTATTTGAGAATTAAAATTTAAACCTAAAAGTTCTCTTGAGGTTGTATGCCCAAAATACACTCTATTCCTGCTTTTGTTAGATAACAAATTTTTTCTTTTAAGTTGGTTGTGCAATGCTTGAGAAGTTACATTTAAAGCTTCAGCAGCTTCACTTAGAAGCATTTTTGGTTCCATTGAATTCTCCTTTACAAGGTCTTGTTTAAAAACAACGCACTTAATTATAATTAATTTAAACATGAAAAAAGATCTTGTCAACACAAATAAGCAACTTTTTCAATAAACTTTTGTGTTTGATATATAGTAGTAATATTTTATTTAAAATAATTACTACTATATATCAACAAATTAGATTGCCATTAAGATTTCTAATTGATTGCCATTAAGATTCCTTTTTATGTTAAAATATTCACTTTCAATGAGTTTAAATTTTTCTGCAAAACAAGGTTTTACATTAAGTTTCACAAACAAAAAATTTTAACTGAAATAGATTCCCGATTGGAATCCCAAAAGATTCCTATTTGGTTTCTAAAAGATGTTATATTGATTCTTAAAAGATATTAAAATGATGCTTAAAAAGATTCTCAATTGACTATCAAAAGATTCCTGTTTGATTTCTGTTAGATTCCGGTTACATATTTTGTATGTCTGTAACGGTAACTTAAAAAAAATTGCTGATATAAACAGGAGTCAAACGGGAATCCCAACGGCAATCAAATAGATATCAACGCTTTGTTGGGTTGAACATAATTGTTGTTAATGGGTAATTTAATTGATCCTTTGATATGATCTTGGGTGTGTTTCATTTCAGGCTGCAAGGGATTAAGGTATAATATAAACCGTTCAAGATGTAATCCACCACAAGTAGTAAGTCTAGCTCTAATTTTTGTTGTATAAATGATTTTTGGAGTTAACTTGTATTGTTTTTTAATAAATAAAACATAATTATTATAGTGTGGTGATAGTGGGTGTGGGTTGCTAAGTTTTTATGATTTGAGGGTGATTGTGTCAATTTGCAACGCAATAAGTTCCTGAATGCAATTGACAGGTGATTAAAATTCCTAATCATATGAGTCATGCTTAAATATTTAAAACATGATCAAACTGCGCGTATATCTTGCGGTTGGAAAGAGAGGATGGTTATATAGCGTTGCTCTAAAATCTGCCATCGTAAAATAAGAATCTTTCAGCAATCAAACAGGAATCAGCAGCCTGGTTGAGAATAAGAAGCTATTTGCGGTAGTCGTTGTTGATATCTATTTGATTCCTTATATTGGGTTTTTAACCACATATATTTATTTATAGCCCAGAGATGCGGTGCTTTTAGATAGGGTGTTTTTGTGCTTAAGCTTGGTTTTGTTATAGTTGGCTTTGAAAAGATAGCTCTGTATATAACTTTTTATGGGCGAATCTCTGAATAAGCCATTTAACAATAAAAGTACTGTTAAATATAATTTATTTAAATTATATAAAAAAACAAGAATCAAAAAAGAATCTTAATATAGGAATCAAAAAGGAATCTCTGTTGTTCGTTGTTACATAAGTGTTTTTGTAAATACTTTTTCTTGCTCAGTGTTCTCGGAAACAAAAGACTAGTGAATGGTGGAGCCATAAATAATTTAAATAGGTTCAAAACGTAATCAATTAATTAGTATTTTTCTTTCCAATTGCCTTTAAACGGATTGCTATAAGATGGCTGTTTGATTCCTATATGTAGCTGTGCAAAAATATTTTGTAATGGTTTTTATCCACAAAAACGTTGGAAATCCTTGGGGATAAGTAAGAGAACAATTGATTTTTACAGGGATTTTGTTGGTGGGCAAATATTGCACAACCAAAGAACAAACGGTTAACTAATCGACCGTTGGCCACAAAGATAACTTTTAAGCTTGTTGTTTAAATTAAGTGCCAATTTTTCCGATCATCAACTTTAAAACTTGATGCCAATCCTTGATTTATAAGCATTTTTTATCTAATGCAATCGTCTTTGAGCAAAAATAAAAAATTTTCCACGTGTATCCTAGATATTTCTGATAACTAATCTTATCAGTGGTTTTTATAAAATCTAGGTAGTTTAGTATGTGCTTTATAGCGTAATGAACAAAATTATGGTATTCTTTATAATAGTGTAGAACAGTAAAAACAAGAGTTACAATACCGACTAAAATGGTAAAATAATTACCTTGGGTAGACAGCTGAAAGAGATTATTATTTTGAGCAAGAAGAACTTAACTAAACAACAAATAGTTGCTGCCGCCAACACGATAGCTAGTAGCGGTAATATTCCTACCTTAAGTAAAGTTAGAGAACATTTAGGAACTGGTAGCAAGGTAACCATTCATAAATATTTTCAGCAATGGAAAAGAGAGTGCTTTAAGAATTTTAGTAGCCTGAACAAAATCATTGCCATTGATAACGGCAGCTTACTAGAAGAGCACCGCATTTTAAAATTAGACTTACAAAAACAGCTTAACCAAAACGAGCATTATGCCCAAGAGTTAATTGCTGCCGAAAAAGCTAATATTGCTTTAAAAGAGGAAAATCGCCAATTACAAACGGCAAACCAAGAATCACAGCTAAGGTTAACAGCAGCAACAGCTACCAATAATGCTTTAGAACAAGTAACGCAAGAAATTAACAATAGGTTAGATGCTAACGATCATAAAACTATTACCAACCTGCAACAAACTATTGCTGATTTAAGAGCAGAGCTTAAAACTCTAAATGAAACCAGCCTATCGGCATTAAGGGACACCAGTAATAAAGGTCACGAAGCATTAATGCAGGAAAAAGTAACCGGTATTAATCTGCAAGCTAAAATTGATGGTTTAACCAAAGAACTCTTAGAGAATAAAAAACAATTAAATGAATCTATCACTAGCGCTCAACTGCAAACTAGATCACTATTAAGGCAAAATGGGCAGTTGCAAAAAATAATCCAAGAGCATGGTTTAGACAAATTACCCCAATTAGAAGAGGAATTAAGATTAAACTTTAATACCAAAGAGGTAGCAGTTTATGGAAAGTAGTTGGATTGTTGTCAAACCTACGGCTTTAGTCTCTTGGCAACCAAAAATCGATTTAATGGCAGCAAGTAGACCACAACATGAAGACTGCTATATTTTAGCTGAGAATGATGTAGAGGCAGTTAAAGTTTGGGTACAACAATTTAAAGACACCCCGACCACCGAGCGTGCCTATCAAAAAGAAGCCGAGCGCTTACTGTTATGGTGTACCTTTGAGAAAGGCATGGCTCTTAGTGAGTTAAAAGCTGAGCATTTTGAAGAATATTTTAACTTTTTGCAAAATCCGCCTAGTAGTTGGGTTGGCTCGAAACAAGAGTTAAGATCTGAAAGGTATACTATTAATTGGCGACCATTAGTAGCTCCATTAAAAAAAGCTTCATTATTATTTGCCGTGCGAGTAATTAGCTGTTTAATGAATTATTTAGTAGATGCTAAATATTTAAAATCCAACCCGATTAAATTAATTAAAAAGTACCGTGATTTATCCCTCGATCCTGAAGAGCAAAAATATAAAGTCTGGGCACGGATGTTAGAAGCTGATGAATGGTTGGCGGTACAGGAAGCATTACAAAATTTACCGGAAGAAACTTCTAAGAACCAGCGGTATAAAACCAGAACTCAGTTATTATTTGGATTGTTATATTTATTAGGCTTAAGAA
Source organism: Gammaproteobacteria bacterium (assembly GCA_050012295.1). Taxonomy (GTDB): domain Bacteria; phylum Pseudomonadota; class Gammaproteobacteria; order UBA6186; family Azoamicaceae; genus UBA6186. Next base: position 29,349 of record JBEKHL010000009.1, on the reverse strand, counting down.
TTCATGAAGTGGCTCAAGCTACTTGGGGATCGTTTAGGAAATTAAACGGCAACTGGTGGTTTTTTGTGAAAGGTAAGGGTGGCAAGCTTGGCCATGTGCCGGTTAATGATCAACTATTATCTATTATTAAAATTTATCGGCTATCGCTAAATAAAACTCCATTGCCGGAGGAAGACGATCCGGAGGCAGTATTATCTCTACCAAAAACTAAAAAACCATTAAGTGTTAGGCAGTTATTTTCTAACGTTAAGGAAATCGGCAAATTAGCAGCTAAAAAATTTAAAAGAAATCCCCAAAAAAGACAAAAGTTAGAAAGTTTATCGCCACATTGGTTAAGACATCTATCGGCATCACACCAGGATTTGGTTGGGATTTCAGGAACGATGATTCAAGCTAACCATCGACATGAATCCTACAGTACCACTCAAATTTATTTACATGCACCGGATCAGTTGCGGGCAGAAGAGATGCAAAAATTGCATATGATCATTAACCCAAAATTATACCCTAAGCAAGAAGCTACTTTTAATACCAAAATTCAGCTATCATTAATCGGCGGTTCGTTAGGCGGAATAGACAGTTTAACCAGGTTAATTGTAGCAATTGAAAATAATGTGCTAAGTGACTTTGAATGGAGCAGGGTAGGCAAGTTAACCGAAATGACAGCTATTATTAATAAGTATGAAAGGATTAAAAGTTTTAAACAGCCTTTAGAAATTTTTTATGAATTAGAGGGATTAGTAGAAGGTGAAAAATTAAAATATTTAAAAACAGCTATTTTAAGAGAAGCAGAAATAAGATTATTTAATTGTGATTTAAAAATAGAAATTTATGAAAAAACACCATGTTAATTATAAATAAAGGTAGTAAAAACAATGGATTTAAATGACATTAAAAAGCTTACCGGTAAAGGTCGCCATGGACTGTTCTATCCCCACAAATTTGAATAATAATCTATTTTAAAACAGTCGTAAATATGATCTAATAAAGTTAAGTAGGTTATATTTAGATAGAGGTTGTTTTATGCTAGCAAATAAATTATTGCATGATCATTTAAATAAGGTATGCTCAGAAGTTCACAATGATCGGTTAGATGCAGTTATGAGCGTTGCCTACGGACTACAGAAAAGTCAAAATCTATCATTAACAGCTATTGGTAGAAATATTAATAGTACAGCCAATATAAAGCATAAAATAAAAAAGGTGGATCGCTTAGAAAGTAACAAACATTTACATAATGAGCTAAATTATATTTACTCTGGTTTATCTAGTTATTTATTTCAATACGTATCACAAGAAAAAAGTACACCAATAATTATAGATCTTTGTTATATACAAGATAGCTATGATGTTCAAATGCTTAGCGCAGAAATTGCTAGTAAAGGACGTAGTTTACCTATTTATAGAGATGTGTTTAGTGCAGGCGAATTAAAGGGTCGAGCCGAAAAATTCTTATCACAACTATCTAAATGCATACCTATAGATAAGAAAGTTTTGATTATTATGGATGCTGGTTTTGGTGAAGATTGGCTTAGAGAAATAGAATCCTATAATTGGTATTGGCTAACTAGAATACGGCAAGGTAAGAGCATAAAGATTGATGGTAACTGGTTAAATACTAAAGAATTTATGGAGAAAATAGAAATTAAGGCCAAATGTTATAATGATGCAGCCATAACCACAACCCATGATCATCCCTGCAGAATAGTAACTAAAAAGAACCATATAGTTAACAATAAGAAAAGAACTGGAAAACTACCTGGAAGTTATAACGCTGGTAACTGTTACTACAGTAGATCGGCAAGAGAACCTTGGATTTTAGCAACTAATTTACCTTTAGAATATAAAACTGTTCCCATAATAAATTACTATAAAAAACGTATGCAAATAGAAGAGAGTTTTAGAGATACCAAAAGTCACCGGTATGGATTGGGTGCTAGATATGCTCGTACTCAGTGCATTTATAGATGGGGAGTTAAAATGTTGCTAGCAGCAATAGTGCAAATAGTATTTTGGATCATAGGAATTATCGGTCACAGTAAGAATTTTCAAAGAAAATTTCAAGCTAATACAGTAAAAGATAAAAAAATATTTTCCTATTTTTATTTAGGCCAGTTAATTATAGAACATAATATGCTAGAAATGTTAGCAATTGATTATGCAACTGTTCCAGCAATCATACAACAGGAGTTAGCTAGAGAATGGTAAAAATTTGTGGGGATCACTCAGGCCATGGAGGAGAATTAAAAACGGTAGAATTTAAAACTTCAACTGCTAATTTATCCGGTGCTTGCCAAACATTGTGTGGGTTTTTAAATGCTGATGGTGGAGTGGTATTAATTGGGGTTAAAGATGATGGCCGTTTGGTAGGTCAACATGTTACTAATAATACGCGGCAAGAAATAGCTAAGGAATTTAAAAAGTTTGAACCTGCGGCTCCAATTAATGTTAGTTATGTTCCATTAACCGAAGATCAATCAATTATTGCTATAGAAGTACCTGCCGGTACTCATTGTCCATATATATACGATGGTCGTCCTTACCAAAGGCTAGAATCTAGCACTAGTATTATGCCCCAACATTTATATGAACAATTGCTAGTTAAGCGAGGACAACTTAATTATTCTTGGGAAGAATTTTTAACCGAAGAATATATTATTGAAGATTTAGATCATGATGAAATTCGTAAAACAATTAAGCAAGCTGTAGAGGCTAATCGTATTTCAGAAGACACTTCAACTGATGATGTTAAAAATGTTTTATTGCGTTTAGAGTTATTAAAAACTGATAGACTTAAAAATGCTGCTGTAGTGTTGTTTGGTAAAAAAACGTTTCCCTACTTTGATCAATGCACGATTCAAATGGCAAGATTCCATGGTAATTCCAAACTAGAAGGCTTTGTTGATAATCAACAAGTTTGTGGGCATGCTTTTAAAATTTTAGCAGAAGCAAATGATTTTATGCGGCGTCATTTAAATATTGCAAGTTTTTACCAACCAGATAGCTTTGTAAGAATTGATAAACCAACTCTTCCTACTCCAGCAGTTCGTGAAGCGTTAATTAATGCTATTTGCCATCGTAACTATCAAAATCATTCGGCTATTCATTTATCTATTTTTAATGACAGATTAGAGATTTGGAACAGCGGTGTTTTACCAAAAGAATTAACAATTGAAGATTTAAAAAAAAATCACACTTCTTACCCAAGAAACAAATTAATTGCTGATGTTTTTTATAGAAGAGGACTAATAGAAAAATGGGGGAGCGGAACTACTAAAATGCTAGCAATATGTCAAAAACATGGGTTGCCGGAACCACAATTTGATGAATATTCTGGCGGACTATCGGTCAAATTTTTCTTTGAAGAACCTATCGGACCTATGCTTCAGCCAATACATACTAGCATATCATCAGATAAACCGAACAAACGACAAAGAATTAGAATTACTAAAAGGCAAGAACAAATTATTGCTTTGCTAGAACGGTTTAATGAATTAACTGCCGCAGCTATTCAAGCTCAACTTTCAGACTATTCAATTTCTGTAAGGACACTAAGAAATGATTTGATCTACCTTAAGAGGCTTAATATTATTGATTCTAATGGGCGAGGGAAAAATGCCATTTGGTTTAAAAAATAGATTTCAGGTAATCCGAAGGTAAACCCAGGGCAACCCGAAGGCAACTCCAGGGCAACCCGAAGGCAACCCGAGGGCGGTCGAAGGCGGAAAACGTCATAAGTGACATTGCACTAATCTAAAATGACTTCCTTTTGCTATATTGTTGGGTAAGAGAACGACATTACTTTATGTTGAGGTGATAGTTATGGAAAATAAAAGATTGTTCATAGTAGCAGTATTGTTAATATTTAGTATTATTGTGATTTTTGCATATGATAAAATAATGTTAAAAAGACAAAATAAAAAAGAAGAAACAAACCAACAGCCTTACCAACACTTTACCCACACATAGAATAAGTTTTAATACAATAATAAATTTTATAAAAAATAAGTTTTTAGTTACCGGTAGGGGACATTTTCAAATTGGCGAAAAAGGGGACATTTTCATTTTGCGTTGACATAATCCCAAAATTTATTGACAATCACAAAAATTTCATGATAAACATAACATTATACATAAAAATAAAAAACAATGCATAGAGCTTAGGGTTGCAACAGTATAGATATATAATTTGCAAATATGCTATCAGCCTAAGAATAACAACTTAAGAATTTACCGAATGATTGAGGAGATATGTTATATGCTTCATGCGGAGTTTTCAGCTAATCCAGTACCTCGTATTTCTTGGCAATCTATACAATTAGGAGATTTAATTGGTAATGGTAGTTTTGGAGATGTTTATCGAGGACTTCAGGGTGGGCGAGACGTAGCAGTTAAAGTATTACAAATAAAAACCTTACCAGCTCACCTGGCGCAAGATTTCGACAATGAAACTCGCATAATGTGGCAATGTAAATTTGATAATATTTTAGATTTATATGGTATTTGCACTGAACCTGGGCATTATTCTATTATTATGGAAAATATGTCTCGTGGTTCTTTATCTCAATTTTTGCGCGATTCTCAGCAAGAAATCTCAAAGAAATTGCTTTGGCAAATTGCAATAGATACTGCCGAAGGATTAGCTTATTTACATGCTAAAGATATTTTACATAGAGATTTAAAAAGCAATAATATTTTATTAAATGAGAAATATTGCGCTAAGATTTCAGATTTTGGTTTATCTAAGCTTAAGCTAGAAATTAAAAGTACTAGTACTACTTCAACAGCACGGCAAACAGGAACAATACGTTGGAGAGCACCAGAATTATTTAAACGGGGAGCTATAGCTTCTAAAGCTAGTGATATTTATAGTTATGGTATGATTTTATGGGAACTCGTAACAAGAAAATTGCCATTTAATGATGCAGCTGATGAAACAACAGTTATGGGTTGGATTAAAGACGGAGAACAAGAAAACATTCCTGAAGATTGTCCTGAAGTATGGAAAGAAATTATTACTTCCTGTTGGTCTGCTCCTGAAAATCGTCCTCAAGCTAAAGAAATTGTTGCCAGATTAAAACAAGCTCAAGCAATATTAACATCGACTTCTACAGTAAGCAGTCAAGAACAATTAAGAGATACTACAATGTCTGTTTCCACATATGAAAAATCATCAAAAGAGGCTAATTTACAACCTGTACCTGATATAAGTTCCCATGTAGAAAAAATTCCGGAAATGGAAGCCAACATTTCCAAATCTGTAGAAAAACAGTTAGCTACAAATAGTGGTGGCAAAGGTGGTTTGGCAATATTTTTAGAGATGCAGCGTGTGTTGCCAGAACCAACACCACCAAGCAATGCAGTATTATTTTCCCCAGCTATTACGATAAACCCCCAATATTTAGCTAAATTTTTAAAACATATTGGATTTGGTGAACAAGACGAAGCAGAAGCAATGTTAAAAGAAAATCGTAATTTAGCATTAATACCAGGTGACTTAACAGACTGTGCTGGTAGGCAGTTTAAACAAATAACTGGATTCCAATATGCAGTATGGGCTTTAGATTGGCATATGTGGGAGATGTTACAACGATACTTACCTCAAGAAGAAGTAAAAAAACAACTTGATGACTTAGAAACAGGATTTTGGGTTAAAGAGCATGGTGCACAAACTAGCTGGCAAAATTTAATTGAAGCTTTCCAAACATATATAGCTAATTATGATAAATGGAGCGATAAACAGTGTCGAACTCATTGGTTACAACAAATAGGTGGGGCACAATTGTTATTGCCAGCACATGTAATTAACGAATATAATCGCCCTGATCGATCATTTTATCCTTGCCCAGAATTTAAAGAATTAATTTTACCGCGTACTGGTGTGCAAAATTGGAAAACGCATGGAAGTTCTAAGTGGCAACTGGGACGTGATTTTGCATGGGTAAGGGGGGAGTTGACATCTGGTTGTGTTTTTAGCGCTGAAGCTGGTACGATAGCTACTAAAGAACAGTGGTTTGCTAGGATAGTAAATATCGTTGTAGCACCTGATACACGAACATGTACACCTTGTGAGTATGACCCTGTAGCCTTGACTACCTTGTTTTTCAGCAGACAAGCGCAACGTGCGCAGCTTATTTCTTTATTTAAAAGGATAGCACCTATTACGACAACGTCATCTTCCTCTTCTTCACATGTAGCTGCTACTTCTGCAAGTAGTACCATAATAATTAGCCCACAGTATATTCCACCTATAACGTTACAACCAAATACTTCTTCTCAAATTCAAAATCAACAACAAACGCAAACGATAGAAACAGAAAGATTAAAAGTAGAACCAGCTCAAGCAGCAGAAATAACAATATTACAGACACAATTAGAGCAAGTTAAGATAACTTCCAGTGCGTCATATTCTCCACATTCATTTCCACAAAATAGTCCAGCATTATCTCCAGCTCCCGACCTAAGCACTAGTTCGATTATGGTAAATTTTTGTGATCTAAACAAGTTTTTAAAACATATTGGATTTGGTGAACAAGATGAAGCAGAAACAATGTTAAAGATAAACCCTAGGTTAGCATTAACACCTGATAACTTAACAGACTGTGCGGGGCGACAGTTTAAACAAATTACGGGATTTCAATATGCGGTTTGGGCTTTAGACTGGCACATGTGGAATATGTTACGAAAATATATACCAGAAGAATTAGTTAAACAACAGCTAATGTGTTTAGAAACAGGAGTTTGGTTTAAAGAACATGGGGCGCAAGCAAATTGGCAGAATTTAATTGATGCTTTACAGAACTATATTACTTACTACGAAAAATGGGATGAAGAGAAATGCGAGTCTTACTGGTGTAAACAAGTTGGAGGAGCACAACTATTATTACCAGCTCATGTTATTAATGAATATTGTAGATCAGATCGGTCATTTTCTCCTTGCCCAGAATTTAAAGAACTAAATTTACCGCGCATAGGAATAAGTGATTGGAGCTTTAAGGGTGGTTATGCATTGGGACGTAAATTTGCATGGATGCGAAGAGAATGGCCAGTAGCGCTAGAGTGTAAGCATGGGGCACATCCTATGACTGCGCAACACCGTCCGCCAGAATGTAAATTGGATCATCATGCTATGAGTTTATTATTTGAATGCAGATCATTACAACGTGCACAGCTTATATCTTCTTTGGGTGTAACAATAATAGCTCAATCTACGCCTATCACAATGCCTATAACAACATCCTTATCTTCTTCATGTGCAACATCTTCCAGTTCAATTACGATAAATATTCAAACATTAGCTAAGTTTTTAAAACATATTGGATTTGGTGAACAAGATGAAGCAGAAGCAATGTTAAAAGAAAATAGTGAGTTAGCTCTGGCATCAGGCAATTTAATAGATTGTGTAGGGCGGCAGTTTAAGCAAATTAGTGGATTTCAATATGCTATATGGGCATTAGATTGGCACATGTGGAAGATGATATATAAATATATGCCAGAAGATGCAGTGAAAACACAAATTACAGACTTAGAGAGAGGGGTTTGCAAAGAACATGGTATACGAATCAGCTGGGAAAATTTAATCGAGGCTTTACAGATTTATTGTGATAATTATGGTAAATGGAATTATAACCAATGTAATAGGCATTGGTGTAAACAGGTTGGAGGAGCACAACTACTCTTGCCAGCACATGTTATCAGTGAATATAGTCGTTTGGATCGAACATTCCACCCTTGCCCAGCGTTTAATGAAGATAGTCTTCCGCGAAGAGTATGTGATGATTGGAAATTTTCTGGTTGGGGAGGTTTGGGTGATGTATTTGCATGGAGGAGAGGCGGCAGAGAAGAAGGTTTAACAGCTAGCCCTCATGAATCTAGTGGTGGAAGGGAATACGCATGTTCCGAAACGGCAGCACGAATAGATGCTACTGCATTAAAAGCGTTATTCGAGACTAGAGTTAGACAGTACTTGCAGCTAACTACCGTAATGCTTGCTGCAACAACATCTTCATCCTCACATTCTTCATATACACCGCCATTATTGTTTTCTACAACAATAAATAATCAACCTATGAGATCAATAAATGAGGCTCAGCGACGAATAATGGCAAAGGTGGAGGCACAAATATCGGCATCATTAGGGTTACCACCGTCACGAAGGGGTGGTGGACAACGGCGGTACTAATTTGGAGACCATTCAAAAACGGAGGGATGTTGTATAACTTAATTAATAAGGAATTTGCAATTTCAAAACTGAGGGTAACCAGCCAGGGCCATTAGCCAAAAATTGGCTCTTTTGAAATAAGATACATTGTGCCACAATCAAAATTATCTTGCAGTTGATAAGGTCGAAGGGCGAGTGGTGTTATTAAAACCCGTCAGTTCAGGTTGATCTGCGTCTGACTCCAAGGTATTTTGAATAGGTGAGCCTTAAACAGGTATCCCGATTGTGAGCGTATATTTAATTTAATTGGTTAGATGTTCTTTTGCAAGATAAAAAATATAAATAAATTATTGTGCAGGAGGATTGATTATGAAAACATCTAGCCTACCGTGTATAAAACCTAATGCTGCTGGAATTGATATTGGCAGTAGATCTCATTGTGTAGCTGTTCCGTCTGACAGAGATGTAGAAAACGTAAAAGAATTTGGATTTTTTACTGAAAATTTACATGAATTATGTCAATGGTTAAAGAAATGTAATATTGATACTGTAGCGGTGGAGGCTATGGTGGTTGTTGGAACAATAACTGGATTTTTAGGTTTTTCATATGTATAGTTTATACATGGACGTTTTGTTCGAAGTGTTGTGGGGAATGTACACTTTAAATTAAACTTTAAGAGATTTATAAATAAAAATAGAATAAGGTATAGACCTTATTATTAGTAAAAATTTGATCGTAAAAATAAATTGGAGGCTAGATTGAAATTAGTTTTGTTGCCTGATCAATACAACCAATATTCTTTATCTATTTATTTAAATAAAGACAACTATGAAATCCAAATACAAGAAGCTATTGGGCTTATCAATGATGCAATTGTTCAAGGTAAACAGATAGAGTACGTTAGTTTTTATGATAGTCAATTTTCTGTGGTAAAAAAAGAAAATTTACTACCTTTATTTGAAGCTATTAAAAAAGCTAAGGTGCATAGCTTGGGGTTTGTTGCTGTAAATATTAATCACATAACAGTTTCTAAAACTCAAGAAATTTTAGATTTGATAGTAGATGCTTGTAAAAACGGCGGGGTTGATAAAGTGGACTTAAGTAGAAATTGTATTGGTAATGCGTCGTTAGAGCAACAACGAGCAATAGTGGAAAGAGTATCAAAAATGGTTCCTTACATTAAGGAAATAGATCTTTCGTTTAATAATTTAGAGAAATTACAAGAAGATATGTTATTAAGATTATTTGTTAGTTGTACCCAAAGTACACGTCTTGATGTTATAAATCTAGATTATAATCAATTAGTACCGCAAGAAGAATCTCCAGAGAAAGCAGGTGAAATTGGTTTAAAATTCTTGTCTCATCTTTTTAAGGAAAAAAGAGAGGAACATAAATGGAAAACTTTATCTATAGCAGGTACAGATTTAAGTTTTTTATCACATAAGGAATGGGTTCTTTTATTGAATAATATAGAAAAATGTTGTGAAAGTATTAATTTATCTCATAACTCATTGCAAGAATGTACAAGAGAAGGTCATTTAGATGTCTATGAAAAACAAGATCTTATACAAATAATAGCCGAATGGTTAGAAAGCACTAAATTAAAGATGGTAGATTTAACTCATAATAAATTTTCGGTTAGAAATACTATATTGTTAGTAGAAGCTACTAAAGGAAAAAAGTTTGTTGTAGAAGCAGGTAATAAATTACCTAATAATTCAAATTATGAACGATTGTTGAAATTAGAAGAATTAGAACAAGAAGACAGTTTTGAAGCTGCCCAACAACATCAATCATTACCTTTATTCTATATGCATGAGGCGATACCTACATCTGCTTCTCAACCACAAGAAGATCCCATACAGATAGAAGCATCAGATCTAGAAGAGCAAGTAGTTATTTTTATGCAAAATCTGGCTAAAAAAAATCCAGCTGTTTTACAAACAATATCTATGCAAGATCTACTTACAGCTATTAACTCGGTATTTGTAAGTCATAATGTAAGAGTTAATGCTCCACTTTCTTCTGTGGCTAATAACAGCACTGTTATAAAAACTCCTGATCAAAGATAATAAGGGAAATGGTTAATGTTTAGCGGAGAAGATCAGCGTCACAAATTAAGCTTAGAAGAAAAATTGGAATCTATACGAAATTGTTGTGGAAATTTTTCAGGAGATAAGGCCATTAATTTTAACGATAAAGGCTGCGATTATTTTATGACTGAAGAGTTTCATGCAGTAGAGTCTCAAATCATGGAAGCCGTTTCATTTAAACGAGAAGTTAATTTTTTTAAGGGTGCATTAGAACGAAAACTTAAATCAAGCAAAAGTAAAGAAAGTGTAAGCACAGAAGAAAGAGAAAAATTAGAGTTAATAAGTACATATCAAGAAGATATGGATAAAATAAGTAGTATAAATAAGGAGCTAGATAGATTTAAAAGTAAAGCTAATACAGAAATTTTAATAAAAAGAACTTATGTTCCACAGGAATATGCAGGGATAAGCGCATACCAAGCAGAACAAAACCAATATCTTGTGGCAACGGCTAGTATGATGCCATGTGTAGGGGTGGCTTTTTATTGTAAAGATTTGCAGCAAGGAATAGTTATTCATTTTGATCATGAGCATAATAACGTAGAACATATAAAAAATTATTTTCATAAGCTTTTTTCTCTTATCCAAGGTTCAACCAAGGAAGTTATTATAACTATAGTATTGTCCAATTATGATCATAAAAGTCTTGATTCTAATGTACAAAAAGCTATTGATGAATTTAAAGATTATTTACAAGAAACAGGCGTGGTCGTATCGATGGTAGAGAAAAAAACACCTACAACAATAGCTTGTTTAGTTTTGAATTTAGCAAATGGTACAGTTTGTACAAACTATCATGAAGGGGAGTTACAGGTTAATCGACCATTGGGTGAAGCTTTAAATATTCCCAAAGATGGTGCGGAACTATATCATTTAAGAGGCGGTGATATTTATTTACAACCAAAGGACGAGTTATATCAAAAAGTAACTGATGAAGAGAAAGACACCCCGTTTTCTATTCCGATTAACTGTATGATTCCCCAAGATTCTGTAGCAAAATTAGCAATCAGGTCTCATGCAGCGGGTATTCAATATCCTCACCATACAAGCTCTACATCTTCAAGTTATGGTGGTTCGAGTGCTATAGCTTTATCGGTTCTTGGTGATCAACCTAATGTTACAAGTCAGGGAGGAGAAGTATTGGGTCAACCTCACCCTCATACTAGCTCTACATCTTCGAGTTATGTAGATTCAAGTGCTATGACGTCACCGGTTCTTAGTGGCGTTCATTCCCAAAGTGCAACCCCACAAGAACAATTACCAACTCAACTTTCTCAAGAAAAACCACTGCTGACTGTAGAGAGTAAAGAGCATAATACTAAAGGAAAAAGTACTCCAGGAAAAATAGAATTTAGATAAAGGAGAATAGTTTTGCCTAAGAAACTGGTATCACAACAAACAGTAATCCGAGCAGCAGAAAAATTGGTATTAGCTAATTGTATACCGACTGTAACTGCTATTAGATCTCAATTAAATAGTGGTAGTGAAACTACCATTCATAAATATTTAAGCCAATGGAAGCGGCAATGTTTTACTAAAATGGTGATTGGCTATAAGGAGCAAAGTAGTATTTCAGTAGATCAAGAGTTAATAGAATCACATAGAACTTTAAAACTAGAATTGCAAAAACAACTTAGCCATAATGAAAATTATGCTAAAGAATTAATAAATGCTGAAACTATTGTTATTAAGCTAACCGAAACTAACCAACAATTACAAATAACTGTTAAAAAATTACAAAATGATTTAGATTCTGCAACTAAAGAAAAAGAAATATTAAAAGATTGTTATCAGAAATTAACAGAGGCGGTTGCTAGTAATCGTGACGACATGATATTACAGCAAGAACATACTATTGAATCACTACGACAAGAAATTCAAACTATTAATCAAGCTGGTTTTAACGCGGTACAGCAAGTAAGTTTTGCTGGACACGATGCGTTATTGCAAGAAAAGGTAAAAACTTTAAATTTGGAAGAAAAGTTAAAAGAATTGCAGCAGCTAGTAATACAGCAACAAAATAAACTAGCTATTCTTAGTAAAGCATTACAACAACAGCAACCAATAGAATTTGCTAACTATGAACGGATTGGTCATGGATAAATCGGCTACTAACATTAACATTCAAACTTTAATACCTAGCTGGATCCCTAAAATTGATTTGATAACAGCGAGTCAACCTTGGGTTAGCTGGTGTCAAATTGATTGCCATAATGATTTAGAAGCAGTGCGAGCTTGGTTAGATCAATACAAAACCCAACCTACCACTTATAAAGCTTATCAAAAAGAAGTAGAGCGCTTTATATTATGGTGCATTTATGAGCGAGGGAGCACTATTGGCGAGCTAAAAGTAGCAGATTTTAATGAGTATTTTAAATTTTTAAACTCACCACCTAATAGTTGGTGTACCTCAAGAGCTGCCTTAAGGCATGGCAGAGGTAAGGGAGACTGGCGACCATTACTAGGATCATTAACTAGATCTTCTTTGTTGTTTGCAGTTAAAGTGATTAACTCATTAATGAATTATTTAGTAGCGGCGGATTATGTGCGTACCAATCCTATTAAATTAATTAAAAACTATAAGGAACTAGAATTTAAGCAAGATGATGCTAAATATCAAGTATGGCAGCGGATGCTAGAAGTCGATGAATGGGTGGCAATACAACGAGCATTAGAACATTTACCTGAAGACAGTAAAAAGGCAATTCATTATAAATTACGCGCTCAATTTTTATTTATGTTGCTTTATTTATTAGGGCTGAGAATTCATGAAGTAGCTAAGCATGGTTGGAATGCTTTTAGAGAAATGGATGGGCAATGGTGGTTTTTTGTGCAAGGTAAGGGTAATAAATTAGGACATATTCCAGTTAATCAGCAATTATTATCAATGATTAAAATTTATCGGATCCATTTAAATAAACTACCATTACCAACCATTGATGAAACCGATCAGTTATTTATTTCCAAAAAAACTAAACGACCATTAGGAATTAGACAATTATATGAAATAGTAAAGGCAATTGGCCAAATAGCTGCCCAAGAATTTAAAGATGATCTGAATAAAAAAAGCAAATTAGAAAGTTTATCGCCGCATTGGTTACGGCATTTATCAGCCAGCCATCAAGATCAAGCGGGGATTTCTGGTACCATTATTCAAGCAAATCATCGACATGGTTCTTTTAGTACCACTAGAATTTATTTACATGCTGAAGACAAAGTTAGAGCTAATGAAATGGAAAAACTAAAAATGCAGCTACAGCCACGTAGTATTAGCTTAAAGCAAGATATAAACGATAAGGTGACTATTAATTTAGAATTAATTGGTGGCTCATTTAGTGAAACATTGGGATTACAGCGATTAATGGTGTCCATTGAAAATCAGGTGTTATCAGGAATTAATTGGAGTAAAAATGAAGAAAATGAAACTTTAATTGCTAAGCATCAACAAATTAAGGCTTTTGGCATACCATTAAAATTTAGTTATTTATTAACAGCTAATTTAACAGCAATAAAATTAGTCCAACTAGAGCGTGCTATTATTAGAGAAGCGGAAATTAGATTATTTAAATGTACTATAAATATCAAACAATTAGGTAATACAAATGATCAACAATTATGAGATTTTAACTGGAATTAGCGATTTTAGAAAATTAGTTAGTAGCGATGGATTAACAGTAGATCCTAATAGATTATTTATTGATAAAAGTTTATTTATTAAAGATTTTATCGATAGTAGCGGAGACGTGTTATTAATTACTAGACCTCGTCGTTGGGGTAAATCTTCAATGTTGTCTATGTTACAGCACTTTTTTAGTAAAGAAGTAGAGGGTAAGCCTACTAAAGATTTATTTAACAATTTAAAAATAACTGAATTTTTAAATAATTCAAGGTATAGCAAGTATCAAGGGGTACATCCAGTAATTTTAGTTAGTTTTAAAGAGTTAAAAGGGGATAGTTTTGAAAGCATAGAACAAAAGATTAAAGGAATTTTAGCAAAATTATATGCAAAATATGATTATATATTAAAAGCTCTTAGAGACCAAGATCCAAAATTTTATCATGATAAAGAAACCTATAAAATTAGTATAGATAAATTTATACGTATAATGAGAAAAAAAGCTGATAATGATGATTTAACAGATTCATTAAGGTTTTTAAGCGAATTATTAACTACATATCATAACAAAAGAACGTTTATTTTAATTGATGAATATGATAATGCTATAAACAATGCTTTTAATAAATCAGAAATTTTAGAAAAGCTTACGACTTTTTTTAGTAATTTATTTGGTGCTTGCTTAAAAGAAAATGAAGCTAATTTAGAAAAAGGTTTAGTAACAGGAATATTAAGAGTTGCAAAAGCTAATATATTTTCTGGGTTAAATAATCTAGAAGAGTATACAGTTTTAGATCCAGAGTTTAACGAGTATTATGGATTTACTGAAGTAGAAGTAAATGGATTATTAGAAAGAGTCAACATTAAAAATAAACAAGAAATAAAAGTTTGGTATAATGGTTATATTATGGTGGGAGGTAATACATTATATAATCCGTGGTCTATTATGCGTTGTATTGGACGTAATGGAGTTTTAGATAAATATTGGGCAGAATCTGGAAATCCACAAATAATAGAAGACTTGTTAATCAATAAATCTTCTATGAAAGATAAACAAAAAATCAGAGATTTAATTAAATATAAAGAAACCATACTAGAAACTGATCTAAAAAAACAAGTATCTTTTGATGATTTACAATATCAATCACACATTTTATGGAGTTTATTAATACATACAGGTTATTTAACTTTAGTAAAAGAAAATGATAAACGCCAAGTAAAATTGCCTAATCAAGAAGTAATATTGTTAATTAAGGATTATGTGGATAATTGGTTTGTAGGAAAGCCATTTTTAAGTAAAACAGCGAACAGTCTATTAGCTGGTGATTTTGTAAAATTTGAAGAAGCAATGAAAGAAGTTTTTGGTGATCCAGCATATAGTGCTAGGATTTTTAGTGGTGGTGGGCGATCTGCTAATATGCCAGAAATTGAAAAAACAAAAGAATTTGTATATCAATTTTTAATAATGACAGAACTACGTTGTGTTAATTTAGTTGGTGATTCTGAATATGAAGTGTTTGCTGAAATAGAAGACGTTAGCAGCGGTAAAACTAGGCCAGATGTGTTGGTACTTAACCACAAACAAAAATTATGTATAGTAGTTGAAATAAAGTCTTCTATTAAGGCTAATGAAAATTTAAAAAAATTGGCCGAAATAGGGTTAGCACAGATTGATCAAAATCAATACGGTAGAAAATACGAAGAGAATAGTTATCAAATTTTAAAGCTTGGTATAGCATTTAAAGGTGATAATTTTGAGCTTGCCTATGAAGGTAAGGAATATTGATTTCATAGTACAGAAGAACTATGAAACGAAAGCTTTAAACCAATGGTCTTGATGAGGGAGAATGGCTTCTAGATTCTGCTTCTTCATAATGAGGATATAATTCTCTTCCATCTAATGTTGATGGACCACTAAGTGAAAAAGGAATTGGATTAGATTGCGATTGTTCGGTTGTTGGGACATAAGATTGAAGAGTTCTTCTTTGTAGTACCGAAAAAAATCTATTATTAAAATTTCTAGTTGGATCAGGGTTTTCTGTGGTTATTTCTGGTTCTTCTGAATTTATTTCTGGGTTTGGTGATTTTAATGTGCTCGGTAATATTCTAGATATTTTTTGTCGTTTTTTATAGCAATATAATACTAACGCAGTTGTAGCTGTTATACCTACAATACCTCCTCCTACTGCAAGGCCAATGTATAGTCCATTACTGCTGCTTTCAGCTGCTTTTGCCGTTACTGAAGAAGCTGATGGTAATGCTGCTATTATTGGTAAGGTTGATAATGATGGTGTTGGTGTTGAAGAAGTTGTAGGTGACTCCGATGGTGATATTACTATTGGTTCTTTTATATGGATTTGTAAAAAATTAGTAAAATTTTTACCAAATTGATCGGTAGCTGTTAATAAAAGATTATAATTACTAATGTTTGTATTATTTGGTGGCGTTCCAGAAATAGTCCATTTAGTACAATCAATAATTTGTAATCCTAAATTACCTACAACAATGGCGCTAGTGTTAGTTATTGTAACATGTGATAGAAGATATGATGTTTGATTTGAATTTTCTGTTACCATAAGACCACGCAAATATTTTCTTGAAAGATTTTGTAAGATACTATCAGAAGATTTTTGAGTAGATAGTTTAGATGGATTATAACTTCCTAATAAAGTAGGTTTAGTTACAGAGCTAATGTCTATAACTTGTAACCCATTGTTATCTACTATAAAAGTCATTGTTCCTGTTACTGTTATAGATCTCGCAGCGACTAAAGCATTATATTGTCCAAGCAATATTGGTTTATTTAAATTATTAATATCAATAATTTGTAGCCCTAAGTTTAAATCCGTTATAAGAGCTTTAGTATCTATTATTGTAATGCTATTAACAAATTGTGTTGAAGTATAACTACTAAGTAAAGTTGGTCTTGTAGTGTCACTAATATCAACAATTTGTAAGCCGCTACTACCGGTAGCGATAAAAGCAGTAGTTTCCTTTACATCAATGGATTGAACCGGGCTGGCAGTTAAATAACTGCCAGCTAGTTGATTAGTTCTCTTGTTAAAAATATGTAATCCAGTTGTTCCTGCTACTAATATAGTATTATTTGTTACTATAACATTGTTAGCGTTCACATTAGTGTAACTATTTAGTAATGTTGGTTTTGTTGGATCGTCAATGCTTATTATTTTCAATCCCGCAACGTTAGTTGCTAAATAAACAGTATTATCTACTACTGTTAGGCTTGCAGCAATGCTTGTAGTTATATAATCTCCTATCAATTTAGGTTCATATAAATTACTTAGATCTATAATTTTTAAGCCATTGTCATCAGCTACATAAGCTATTGTTCCAATTACTTCAATGCTGTTAGTATTAACACTTATATAACTGCTAAGTAATTTAGGGGTAAAAGTTATACTTAACCAGGATGGTAATATTTCCCCACTTTTTAAGGTGCAGGAAAGCTTTAATATACCATCCCCATTAGAAAATAATTCATTACTAGACAATAAAATAGAGATCCCTTGTTGAGGGGCAATTATATATGTATTGGTATCTTTATTTATAGATGGAGTTGTTGTTATAGTGCTTGTTAATGTTTTTCTGTTAGTAATAGTAGGGGTATTACTATTTGTGTTTATTAATGTGGCGGTTGGCTCGTCGTTATTATTGATAAAATTTATAGAAACATTTAATAATAGAGGTTGATCAATAGATATTTTTACCATTATTAATGCATTAGTATTTGGGATCCCATTAAATACCAAAGATCGTAAATCAAACAACTGTAACTGTGTGGTAATTGCTTGAATTCCAGTATGTAGGTTATTTTGATGAAATTGTGGCCATGGTGATGTATTTGAAAAGGCTTTAGTACTGATGGCATATAAAGAGTAGTCACTAGAGCCTATATAAACCGTACCATCATGAGCTATAGCTGGAGAAGATCCAAGAAGACCATCAGCTTGATACCGCCACTTTAATATGCCATTAGGGTATATAGCATATAAATAATTCCAAGAACCTACATAAACTACACCGTCAAACCCTATTCCTGGAGAAGACCAATAGATACTATTAGCAGTTTGGTATCGCCATTTTAAGCTACCGTTAGGATAAATAGCGTATAGATAAGTATCATCTGCCCCAACATAAATCGTACCATCACTTGCAATCGCAGGTGAAGAATCAACAAGACAATTAATTGTAGTTTGATATCGCCATTTTAAACTACCATCAGGATAAATGGCATATAGATAACCATCATCGGCTCCCACATAAATCGTACCATCATTAGCTATGGCTGGGGAAGCAGTGATGGATCCATCGGTTTGGTATTTCCATCTTAAGCTACCGTAAGGGTAAATAGCGTATAAGCAGTTATTTTGAGATCCCACATAAACCGTACCATCATTAGCTATTGCAGGAGAGGAATAAAGTATCCCGCAAGCGTTACCAGTGATTTGGTATTGCCAATTTAAATTTCCATTAGGAGTAAAAGAAAATAGATAACAATCAGCAGATCCTACGTAAATTGTACCATCATTAGCTATTGCTGGTGATGAATATATGTTAGTAGTTGAAGAAGATAATAATGAACCAGTAGTTGTGTAACGCCACTTTAACATACCGTTAGGATAAATAGCATATAGACTACCAAATCCATATCCAAGAACATGACTAGCTCCAACATAAATCGTACCGTCAGTGGCTATCGCCGGGGAAGAATCTATTGACTCAAGACCAGAAATTTGGTAACGCCACTTTAACATACCATTAGGATAAACAGCGTATAAAAACCCACCCTCAGAACCTACATAAATAGTGCCATCACTAGCTATTGCAGGCGAAGATCTTAAATAACTCTCGGTTTGATATTTCCACTTGAGTTCTCCTTCAACTAAAAAAGTAATTTTTGAAGTTTGATTTGGCAACTGAATACCTAGTGATAGCAATTCTACTTGATTTTTATTTTCAGCTAATAGTTGGTAACTATTTGTTATTTGTCCTGACGTATAGGCGCCAATTAATTTTGGGTATAAATTCAAGCCGTTTTGCTCTAATTCTATAGGATATTCAATAGCTATATTAGAAGTATAGTTAATTCCTTCTAAAGAAGTTAAGTCTAACAAAGTATTTATTGGTGTATCGGCTTGTAAACTAATTGTTACATAATCAGATGTAATTCTTATTGTTGACAAAGGAGTTTGTGCTATAGAAAGCGTTGGTGTTTGGGTTAATGTTTTAGGTTTAGTAATTAAAACAATAGAAAGCAAACAAGGTAGATTTTGATTGGCAATCATTTCTAAATTAAGTAAACCGCTAATAGTTGGAGTTCCTGAAAATGTTAAATATCGTAGATCAAACAATTGCATTTGTTCTTGAGCGGCTTGAACCCCTGTATGCAGATTATTTTGATGAAATTGTGGCCATGAAGGCGTGCTTGTAAAAACTTTGCTGCTTATAGCATAGATATAGGAGTCCCAAGACCCCACATAAATTGTCCCATCACTGCCTATAGCTGGAGAAGAATAGATATAGCTACCAGTTTGATATCGCCACTTAAGGGTGCTGTTAGGATAGATGGCATAGAGATAGGAGTTACCTGACCCTACATAAATTGTCCCATCACTGCCTATGACTGGAGAAGAAAAATAGATACTGCCGCTAGTTTGATACCGCCACTTAAGGGTGCTGTTAGGATAGACGGCATAAAGATAGGAGTCACCTGACCCTACATAAATTGTCCCATCACTGCCTATGGCTGGAGAAGAATCGATACCGCTGCCAGTTTGATATCGCCACTTAAGGATGCTGTTAGGATAGATGGCATAGAGATAGGAGTCACCTGACCCTACATAAATTGTCCCATCACTGCCTATGGCTGGAGAAGAATTGATACTGTTGCTGGTTTGATATCGCCACTTAAGGGTGCTGTTAGGATAGATGGCATAGAGATAGGAGTCACCTGACCCTACATAAATTGTCCCATCACTGCCCATGGCTGGAGAAGAATTGATACTGTTGCTGGTTTGATATCGCCACTTAAGGGTGCTGTTAGGATAGACGGCATAGAGATAGGAGTCACCTGACCCTACATAAATTGTCCCATCACTGCCTATGACTGGAGAAGAAAAATAGATACTGCCGCTAGTTTGATACCGCCACTTAAGGGTGCTGTTAGGATAGACGGCATAGAGATAGGAATCACCTGACCCTACATAAATTGTTCCATCACTGCCTATGGTAGGAGAAGAAAAATCGATACTGCCAGTTTGATATCGCCACTTAAGGGTGCTGTTAGGATAGATGGCATAGAGATAGGAGTCACCTGATGAGTCACCTGACCCTACATAAATTGTCCCATCACTGCCTATGGCTGGAGAAGAATCGATACTGTTTCTGGTTTGATATCGCCACTTAAGTTGTCCGTCAATAAAAAAAGTAGTAGCCAATGTTTGATTTGGGAGTTTAATACCAATAGATAGTATATTGACATTGTTTTGATTTTGAGCCAACAGTTGGTAGCTAGTTATAGTTTGCTCTTTCGTATAATTTCCAATTAAGCTTGGATATACACTTAAACTACTTTGAGCCAACTGTTGGGGATATTTAATAGTCAAACTAGAAATATCGCTGGTTCCTGTTAATTGCGTTAAATCAATTGAAACATTTATTGGTACCCCAGCCTGTAATTTGATAGTTGCAGAGCCAGCGCTCACCATTTGCACTATTGACGAGTCAGGCAATGTTATAGATGATGTAATAGAATTTGTTGCTGAAGTAGTAAGCGTTCTGGTTTTTGCTTTAGGCGTCACTGCTGCTTTTTTTATTAAAGTGGTTGTGGTAGAACCTGTAAGTGTTGATGTTAAACTAAAAGTTTGACTTAGAGTATTAGTATAAGTCACTGTATCGATATTTGTAACAGTATTTGTTGGGGTTGCACTTTTTATAGGTTTAATTACGTTGAAGCCATATGGGGTGTCAGTTGATGTTTTACTGTCTGTGTTAGTTGGAGTAGAACTTAAAGTCTTAATTATTTTATCTTGTTTCTTTATGCTTGTTAATGTGTTGGTAGCGGTTGGCGTTAAGCTATAAGTGTTGGTTGGTGTTATAGTATCAGCATCAGAAATAGTCGGACTTAATGTGGTTGTGCTTGTAGCTATTGGGGTTAACGTGTTAGTTAATGTTGAGCTATCTGTATTAGTTGGCGTTGGACTCCAAGTGGTAGTTGATGTTTTTGTTCCAGTTAAGGTTAAGCTGTTTGTATTGGTTGAGGTTAAACTAAAAATTCTTAGTATAGTAATAGTGTTGGAAGGAGATAAAGTTTGACTTAATGTTCCAGTATAAGTAAAAGTTGTAGTCATAGTTGGTGTCACAGTTGTAGTCATAGTTGGCGTAGGCGTAGGCGTAGGTGTTGGAGTAATAGTTGGTGATGTTATAACGGTTATCCACAAATTTTGAGAAATCATTTCTGGTCTAATTAATCTAAGAACATCTTGAGGTCCTTCTAATGTTAAGTACCTTAAATCAAACAGTTGTGCTTGTTGTATTGGTTGAAGACCGATATTTTGATTGTTTTGCTGAAATTGTGGCCATGGTGGTGTATCTAAAGAATTTTTAGTTTTTATGGCATACAAATTACCGTCATTAGATCCAACATAAACCGTGCCATCACTTCCTATTGCCGGAGAAGAAACAGCATAATAATTAGGAGAATTGGTAGAACTGTAAACTTGATATCTCCACCTTAACCCACCATTAGTGTAAATAGCATTCAAATAACCATCATTAGTTCCAAAATAAATCGTTCCATCGCTTCCTATTGCAGGGGAAGCCGATGTAATTATACTACCGCCACTATTATATCCCCATATTAATGTGCCATCAGGGTTAATAGCATTCAAAGTATTCTCATTTACAACATAAATTGTACCATCATTACTTATACTTACTGGAGAACTAGCAATTGGGTATTGCCAATTTAAACTACCATTAGGGTAAATGGCAAACAATAAGCAACTTTCTCCAAAAACATTACTTCCAGTCACATAAATCATACCATTACTTGCTATTGCCGGAGATGAGCTGCCGCAACCATTTAATGAATATTGCCACTTCAGGTTACCATTAGGGTAAATAGCATTCAAAGTATATTCATTTACAATATAAATTGAGCCATCATTACCTATAACTGCCGGAGAACCACCCACCCCAAATGAATATTGCCATTTTAAGCTACCATCAGGAAAAATAGCGTACAGATTATTATCGTTAGCCATTAAATAAATTGTACCATCTTCTCCTATTGGTGTTGATGAACCCCATCCATTTCCTTTGGTTAGATATTGCCACCTTAACCCACCGTTTGGGAAAATAGCGTATAAATAACCATTGCTGGAAGAACAATAAATTGTACCATCACTTCCTATGGTGGGGGAACAAGAGTAACCGCTAATAGTAGGCAAACAGGTTTGGTATTGCCACTTTAAACTGCCGTCAGGATACATGGCGTATAGAGATCCACCATAAGAGCCAACATAAATCGTACCATCGCTTGCTATAGCTGGAGATGATGATGGATATGCAAGCTGGCGACTACTAATTTGATATTTCCATTTAAGTTCACCTTCCACAAAACGATTAGACGTTAGCATAGTTTCATTAACTAATTGAACGCCATCTGAAAATGTTTCAGTAACTTTATCAACATTACTTGCCACTAACTGAAAGATTTCTGCTGTTTGTCCTGAAGCGTAGTTACCTATTAATTTAGGATATAATTTTAATCCACTTTGCGCCAACTGTTGTGGGTATTTAATAGTTAAACTAGAAATATCACTGGTTCCTGCTAATTGGGTTAGATCTATGGAAATACTTGTTATGGCTCCAGTTTGCAAATTAATAGTTGTGTAGCCAGCATCTACCCCGGTTATAAATTTATTATTAAAAAACAAAGATCCACCAAGTAATGTAAAAAATAAGTTTGAATTAATTGAGGAGCTAGTCAAGCTTTTTGAAGAAACCATCCCGCCAGCTAACATCAAACCGCCTTTTGCGAGATTTTCGGTGTTGATCCAACTAATAGGTTTAAAGTAATTAGTATTTAAATAAAATGACGAAAAAATACTAATAGCAGGATAACATTGACCACCATAAATAGGTGCGTCACAATTTAATGAAAAGGTTAATTTTATTTTTTGATTAATCTCGCTATTTATTTTTTGTAAAGAATCATACTCTAATACTTTATAGGTTTTTCCTAAAAAAGCATTAGACAATAACCGACTATTTTGTAATAATTCTCCAGAAACTCCACTTAATGCCCAGATCCAATCACCGATGGCATGTTTAGTATAATTTATTGGTAACTCTCCTCTATTAAACCAACGTACAGGACGTTCAATTGCTTCCACAATACCCGTTTGTAACCAATTTATTGGTAATAATCCTTGATAAACAGTTAGAGCTTTGGTAATTAACACTTGTGTTGTTTCTATTTTAGTTATTAGATTTTTGGTTGTGCTAGAAGAATTAGCTACGTTTGTAAAACAAGGAATTAAGCTATGTATCGTATTAATCGTTTTTCTTAAAATGTTGGTTGGCAATAAATTTAAAGTAATTAATGCTGTTACAGGCAAAGAAGGACCCATACTTAATACTACAGCAGCGGTGGTTCCTCGCATTACCCATGAAGTAGTATCTAACGTCGAAAGTACTTTCGTTGGTAAATTAGCTCGCATACTTTGTTGTCGTGAACTAATATAAGAGGTTTCAGTATCAACAAAATTTTTTAATCTTTTACTAACATAATTACTACATTGAGCTAATGTATTACTTCCTTTAATACACCAATTACGGTATTGGCTTAGTTGAGCAAACATAATACATTACCTCCAATAAAAACAACTTAAAAATTATTTTAATTATGTCGAAAATTATCTTTTTCTAGGACTCCACCTTGAATAGGTTTTATTGTTTCTTGTAAGAAATCTTTTTTGGGAGTAGTTGTTTTGTTCGAATTAAGTCCAGCTGCATTAATCATTGGCTGTAATATCAATGGTGGAAAACCAGATTGAACAACAGCATTAGTAATAACTTGATTTAAATATGGATAAAGAAGGCTTACGCAAGTGTTTTTTATAATATGCTCTAGTTGTTCAGCTGATGCTTCTACGGTAAATATACCGGCTTGCTGTACCTCTAACACAAAAAGACTAATATTTTTAGCTTTACCTTGAACAATTGCGTGTAAAACTACTTCGTATTTTTGATTGGCTACTCCTTGAGTTTTAACATTCATCTCTATGGTTGGTGATAACTGAGCTGCTGCTTCTTTAAATTCAGGAGTTTCAAACAAACCAGGAGCATGCGGTAACCTACAACTGATTTCTTTAACATACAATCTATCAATTGTTAATTTAATATCACTATCATTACTAAGATTATTAGATTCTTGCATCGTCTTTCTCCTTAATGTTTTAAAAATTTGGGTAACTTTAATTACAATTTTTGATTAGTAGCTTATAGTTTTTTTATGATCATAGTCAACCTCAAATCATATTGGCCAGTCTAGGGGGGTGAAATATACCCCCTTTAGTTTAGTTATTTTTGTACTTTCCCCGCAATTTTTCTTAGCATTTTTATTTTTTTAGATAGAGTTAAATCATTATACTTTCTTTTTCATAGCTATCTCCTATTTAAAACGTAGGTTTTGGGTTTTTTATTTGCATTAAGGTGTTTTGTTGACTATTACGTATTTTAGCAAGAGTACGTAATGCCGCAACATCTTTTTGTAAAATTTCTGCTGGTAATTTATAACCTTTGTTCCAATCTTTATAGCCAATTATTGCCTTGGCTTTATCAAAATCTCCTCGTACCCAACCAAAAAGATCTTGTCCTAAACTATGTCCATCTTTATCTTTCCACTTTATTATTAAATGACCATCATAAATTTTACCACGAGGTAAGCATATATCATTAAATGCTGGACAAGGATAAAACGAACGATCTTTTCTTTTATATTCTTGAATTACGTGTGTTGGCAAGTCATATTGAGCCTTTCCTATTTTGTTCTGAAAGTGATCAGAACATTCATCTGAACTCCAACTTTTGTATCTATCAATATATTCTTGTAGAGCATCAATTAAATTTTGCCAATTCACTTGAGAGCCGTATTTTTTAATCCATGCTTCAGTATTTAATACAGCTAGTTGTTTTTTTATTGCTTCTTCTGGCATATATTTTCGAAGCATTTCCCACATATGCCAATCTAATGACCATACTGCATATTGAAATGCTGTTATATGGTGAAACCTTGTCCGTGTAGGGGTTACCTCTATATCATCTGTTACTAAAGCTAATAATTTATTTTTTTTCAGCATCTCTTCTGCTTTATCTTGATGTCCTTCTACAACATAATATAAAAAATTTGATAATTCTTTGGTATTTATATCTATTGGATTATTGGGTAGGCTAAATTGAGTCAAGATAAAGCTTGATTTAATCGATTTGCCAGGTATAGTGAATTTGGAAAGAAGTTGATCTAGTTGTTTAATTCTAATATTCTGTAAAACAATAAATGCTAGATAATCTTGCTTACAATTTGATGGGTTTGGACCAGGAATTAATTTCATACTAATTTCATCAGTTCTCAACCATGCTCCGTATTTTCCTAACTCATATATTGTTCCACTAGGAATATCATTTATAATTCTACTAATAGAATCTGGTTCTTGATATAACCATTCGTTTAACCAATTATCGTTTATTGGTGGTCTTTTTTCAGTAAAACTTACCAAGGAATTGAATGGACGATCTATTCTAGTATATTCATGAATTATGTGCGCTGGCAACAATAATTGAGCTCCTCCAACTTCTTTAGCCCAGTAATTTTGATATTCTTCAGCACTCCAATAAATATGATTATCTATATATTTTTGTAGTGCATCAATTAATTTTTGCCATGATACTTGCTTGGTTTTCTTATAATTGCTAGAACCAGGTTCTTTTATATCTATTCCTTCACTACCTAATTTTATAATTTGTTTTCTTGCTTCTTCTTCAGATATATATTGTTGAATCATTTCCCACATATGCCAATCTAATGCCCATACTGCATATTCAAACCCTGTAATATTTTTAAATTGTCTTCCGGCACAATCAGTTAAATCTCCAGAAATCAATCCTAAATCCCTATTCTTTTTCAACATATCTTCTGCTTTGTCCTGATCACCAAATGCTATATAATTTAAGAATTTAGTTAAATCTTTAAGAGACGTTTTTGATGTTGGTTGAAGAGCAACATGATGAACTTGAGTCGAAGATGGAGAGCTAGAAGAAGCAACACTATGTTCCTCTAAAGATATTTTACTTATTTCATGGACAACTTTAATTCGTTCCAAACTTTGTATTACACTATCTATTAATGGACGTGCGTCAATGGCTTGTGACCAACATTTTTCTATCAGTGCTTTAAATGGTGCAGGTCCTTTTATTATATCTGGACGTTCCCCGTCTTTCAGCCACGATGGTATTACAGCATTTGGATCCTTGCCCTCTAAATCTTGCTCAAATGGTATTTGGTGACTTAGTATTTCATATAAAACCATACCTAAAGCATAAACGTCAGAAGCTTTAGTAAATGTTACTTTACGATTAAATAATTCTGGAGCCATCCATAATATTGTTCCTGCTATACCTTGTCCTTTTGATGTAGTATGACTTCGTGAAGAATCTTTTATTTTGGCTAAACCAAAATCACAAATTTTGGCTTGGTTTTTTTCATCCAGCAATACATTTAAACTTTTTAAATCTCTATGTAATATATTGAGATCATGTAAATATTTTATTCCATACGCTACATCTAAAGCAATTTGATATTTTAATGGCCACGACAAATTTGGCTCTTTACGTAATAGATTATATAAATTTCCATTTGGCATAAATTCCATTACAATAGCAAGCATTGGGTTTAATACTGCACCATAAGTATGAACTATCTGCGGTACTCTTAACTTAAGCATTAAATCTATCTCTCGATAAAAATCCGTCTCCACGTCTCCAGTTAATTCGCATGTTAATATTTTAATAGCTACTAATTTACCAAACCATTGTCCTTTAAATACTGTACCAAAACCGCCTTGACCTAATTTATTTCCTGGATTACTAATGTCAAACTTTACATCACTAATTGGTATTTCATATTCTGCTTTTTTGGTAGTTTTTTTCATTTTTTCTGCTCCTCTAAACATTAAACAACGAGCGAAATAAATTTACGCAAAGTAAACATAAAAATTCCCGTTGTTTCACTTTATGTAGCAAAGAGGCTACTTCATTCTTTAATCCATTATACCTAAACAACTAATGTAATAACAACCAGTTAATTCTCCATATACTCATATATGAAATACACTATGCTTAGTTTATTTAAAGGCTTGGTAACTTCTATAACGTCTTTAATAAATTTATAAGTTGAAGATTTCTCATAATCTTTTATAGAAATAACCATAGATCCTCGTGTTATTAAAAATTCAGTCATGTTTTTTAGCAAAATTCATTTATTTTTATAATAACAGCACCAAATATTATTCCATTTTACCGTTAAATCATATTGGCTGGCCTGGGGGCTGTTGTAGAATTAGGATAGTTAGGCCAAACTGTTTGTTCAGTATTGAGCATCACCGAAGAAGCGCTATGTTGTTGCATATTTAATTGTTGAAAAGCCCTCAACAGACTGTTTTGTTCCCTCAATAGATTAGTTTGTTCTTCTTGTGTGCGATTCATTGCTAATATACGTCTTTCTATCCTGTTATCCACCTCCCTTAAAGCATCGGCAATTTTATTATTCCAATATTCATCTACCCTTTGTTTTGTCAAAATGTTTGCCAAGCGATCTGCTTCTCTTTCTACTTTTCTATCTATAAAATCAGAAGCTCTACAGTATGCACAAGGACACCAAACAACATCCACAACAGCAACCCATGGTAAACAAACAACATTACAAAGATAACTCTTTAGGCTGGTAGCCCTATTACTACCACATACGCCTCTGGGCCACCGACCAATAATTACTTCGGGACAAAAAGTTTCTAATAACATATCGGTAATGGTTATTTTTCTTCTGCAACGACTTTCTGCTTGTGCATACACTTCGGCTTTTGCTTTTGCGTGCATTGCGGCTAGATTCGGTGCAACATAATCGAATTCAAATTTTGTATCTACGCCTATATTTACATCACCTATATAAGAAACAGTTACAGTAGTATTTACATATTCTTCAACCGTGTGCACATTAGCAACTTGTTGAGTAAAGGTATTATGCCCCCCCCTATTATTATCTACCTCACCCATTACATGAGTGTGATAAGTAGTCTCAACTCCTTGTTTTATGTTATCTTTCCAGGTCCACTCTAAACGATTATCTTTTGGTTTATAAATTGCCAAAGGTCCGTCGAATTCCACCCTGCTCCAATCATCCCATCCTTCCCAATCTTGCCACATTATCTTTCCCCTTGGTTTATCTGTTGATATATTTTTAGAAATTACAAAATCAAAGTTTATATTTATCATTACCTTTTATAGCATATATAGTATGGCCTTCATGTCATCATAATCACCAAGCATACGTTATTACAAACTTCCGCTATAGCTAAATCCTGTTTCACTTGCAAAACTTAAGTACCCATACAACAACTAATTTTGACTAAAATTTTTCTAAATTTATTCAAAAACACTTTTTGCATCTGTTGGCATGTTATTTATCCTTTATATGTAAATCTAGAAATTAACCATCTCTTCATCAATACTTATTTGATGTATCATATTTTCATTGATATAAATCCTTATGATTCCAACAAATAACATCACTGGTTTTCACCATAACCATTACTTTTTTGGCTCCAAATATACCTTCTTTAGCCCCCTAATATATTTGGACAATTTTGTTTCACAGTTCACTCTTATTCTATGAAACCAATCCCAACCTTATAACTCTTACTATTAATAATTTTTTTAATTATTAAACTAATAACTATTGTTAAAACATAACTATTAAGATCTACTGATGTTGAACAAAACTGTTGAAATGAGAACTGTAAATTTAGACATCAGTACTTTAATCCCTAATAAAACATTCGCCATTTAGCAATAAGTCTTAATAATTATATTTCCTGACTTTATAGAAATTCTCCTAAGAACTTAGTTTCAAATTACTATACTTGAATTATTGTTGTCAAGAGAAATGTCTTGGATGTGTCTTGGATGGTGTTTGAGTTATTTTGAAATAACAATGTATTTTGAAATGGGCAAGCAAATAATTTACAGTGAAAATCAGACAAACTATCTAAAAATAAAAACTACCACCTTGATTGTAAAAACACATAATAATTTTATTATTATGGTTAGCAATATTTTATACAAAAAACCACTTATAAGTTTAATTCAAAATTAAACCATTATTGTTAACGGCGTTTAT
>JBEKHL010000008.1:0-41643 GCA_050012295.1 Gammaproteobacteria bacterium | reverse complement strand
ATCTAGGAGCAAAGTGGTTAGATTTAGTAAATAGATTTTTAACAATAGGCTTAATAGGTTCTTTTATATTATTATGTTTTAGTATTTTAATTGGAGCACATTCTTTACAACCAGTATCAACTTTACACATTAATACTCATATTAACCATTCTGTACATGTTTTAACATTTGCTTTGCCATTATTAGTTACGACTTTTGGGTATCACGTAATAATTCCTTCTTTGAAGTTTTATTTACATGAAGACGTTAGTATTCTTAAAAAAACTATTTTAATAGGTAGCGCTATCCCATTGGTAGTTTATGTTGTGTGGCAGATAGTAGTTTTATTGTTAATTCCAATATTTGGCGACGAGGGATTAGTAAGCATGTTATCTGCCAATAAAAATCCTGGAGATAGTATAACTAGCTATTTATTAAAGTATGGACAACATAAAAGTGTGTTAGTTTCGCTGATCATTTTTACTTTTTGTGCGATCTCTAGTTCTTTAATCGGAGTTGCATGGTCATTATATGATTTCTTTGCAGATGGATTTAATATTACTAAAAATAATATAGGCAAGTTAATTTTAATTAGTTTGACATTTGTACCGCCAATTATTTATGCAGTAATTTTTCCTCAGGGATTTTTAAAAGCTTTAAGTTTGTCTGGAGCATTTGCTACTATAGTAATGATTATTTATCCAGCATTAATGGTTTATAAGATTCGTTATAACAAAGCTGTAGAGCAAGGATCTGTAAAATATAAAGTACCTGTAGGTGCAACATTAATAATAATGATAGCATTATTTGGTGCGGCAGTAGTATTATTGGGGATATGTTAAAAAACATAAATTATTTTAAAGGCGTATGTTTAATTACCGGTACTTGTATTGGTGCCGGCATGATCGGAGTGCCAGTTAAAACTGCAGCAGCGGGGTTTTATCCCACCATAGCTGCTTTTGGTGTGGTTTGGTTAGTAATGACGTGTAGCGCTTTACTACTCTTAGAAGTTTCTTTAGCTTTTTCTGGCGACATTAATTTTATTTCCATGACCAATACTATTTTAGGTAAAACCGGCAGAAATATTGCTTGGGTCATATATTTGTTGTTTATGTATTCTATAATGGCAGCTTATGCTGCGGGTGGGGCTGCTTTGGTTGCTAAATTGGGGGCTTACGATCCTAAAATGGCAACATTGATATTTATGTTGCCATTTGCATTAATTATTTATTTAGGGACAACATGGGTAGCTATAGTTAATAGAATTTTAACTACCGGCATAATAATATTTTTTATATTATTATGTTTTAGTATATTTGGAACAACACGTACTTTGCAACCAATAGAGAATTTGTATATTAAGAGTGATTTAAAGGTTTTGTTTATGGCATTGCCAGTATTGGTTACAACTTTTTCATATCATGAAATAATTCCATCTTTAAAGTCATATTTAAAAGAAAAATTAATTCCTCTTAAATTAGCTATTTTATTAGGAGGATTTATACCGTTGATCATATATATTGCCTGGGAATTAGTAATTTTATTATTAGTGCCAGTATTTGGTGGGAATGGACTAATTAGTATGTTGTCTTCTAATAAAAACCCTAGTGATAGTTTAATTAATTATTTATTAGAATATAATAATAAAGGTAATATTTTGTTTTTTATAAGTAGTTTTTTGTTTTGTGCTTTAACCTGTTCTTTAACTGGTACTGCTTGGGCATTATTCGATTTTTTTGCGGATGGACTTGCTATCCTCAAAAACAAACAAGGTAAATTAATTTTAAGTAGCTTGACATTTATCCCGCCAATTATTTATGCAATAGTTTTTCCTCAGGGTTTTTTAAAGGCTTTAGGTTTGGCGGGTGCTTTTTCTGCAATTTTAATGATTATTTATCCTGCTTTAATGGCCTATAAACTTCGCGCTTCCAGGCATCTTGTTGCTAATTCACCTATAATATACAGAGCACCAATTGGTAAAATATTAATAAGCATAATTTTTTTATTTGGAGTTTTAATTTTAATATTAGAGGGAATGGCAGGAGTAAGTAATTTTGGATATTTACATTAAATTTTTAGAAAAATTACAGAAAGCGGCTTTAGTTGGCAATATTAATACAATAGTTTTAGAAAATTTAACAATTCCTAAAAGAAGTGTAGAAGTTGCCATTCCTGTTACTATGGATGATGGTAGTAATAAAATTTTTACAGGATTTAGAGTTATACATAATGATATTAGAGGGCCTGGCAAGGGAGGAATTAGATTTCACCCAGAAGTAACTGTAGAAGAAATTAAAGCACTAGCTTTAGCGATGACTCTAAAATGCGCTGTAGTAGATTTGCCGTTTGGTGGAGCTAAAGGTGGAGTACAAGTAGATCCTAAAAAACTATCTAAATTAGAGTTGGAACGTTTAAGTCGAGAATTTATTCGATCTATTTGTGATTGTATTGGTCCAGATCTAGATATTCCAGCACCAGATCTATATACCGATGCGACTATTATGGCATGGATGTTAAACGAATATGAACAAATTAAACGTTGTAAAGTTCCGGCTGTTATAACTGGTAAACCAGTAGCATTAGGTGGTAGTTTAGGGCGTAATGATGCGACCGCCAGGGGTGGTTTTTATTGTATCGAACAATTAATGACTATAAAAAAATTAATCCCTAAAAATATTAAAGTTGCTATTCAAGGTTTTGGTAACGCTGGACAAAATATTGCTTCTTTATTAGATTTACAAGGATTTAAGGTAGTTGCAGTTAGTGATTCTAAGCATGGTATATATTCTCAAACAGGATTAAATATATCTAAATTAATCACTGATAAATCACAAACAGGCAATATTAGTGATGGTAATATTACTAATGAACAATTATTAGAACTAGATGTAGATTTATTGATTCCGGCAGCGATGGAAAATCAAATTACTATAAAAAATGCTCCTAAAATTAAAGCTAAATATATAGTAGAATTGGCCAACGGTCCTATTACTAAAGAAGCAGATCAAATTTTAACTGAAAAAAATATTGTTATTGTGCCAGATATTTTAGCTAATGCCGGTGGAGTCATGGTTAGTTATTTTGAATGGTTACAAAATCGTAGTGGTTTATATTGGGATTTACAAGAAGTACACGACAAACTTAAAATGAGAATGGATAAAGCATTTTTGCAAGTTCAGGAATTAGCCAAAAATTTTAATACAGATCTGCGTACAGCTAGCTATATTTGCGCATTAAAAAAACTAGAAGCTGGGATTTGTTATATATAATTTTTTCGATTAAAGGAGAATAGGGCATATTGGCCCTATCCCAGGCGTCTGTCCACCACGATGAATGTTGGCTAAATAGAATTACATTGTTTTTTCTTTTTGGTTGGTTCAATAATTTCAGTATTATTGTCATTTTTCCGTTTTCTTTTTTTACTACTAAAAATAGTTGCTGTTTTAGTTAAAGGAGAAGAAACTAAATCACGGGCTTTTGTTAAGCTAGTACAAACAAAATCAGGAACCACTATAGACGCCGCGGTATGTAATAGGTTTAATCCGTCCCTACTTTTATTTAATATAGCATCTATTTTTCCCGCTTTTTCTTCAGGTGTTATTACAAATGGTGATTGTAGTTGTATCGGTAATTTAGGTATAGAAGAATCCTTTTCAATTTTTGGGAAATTTGTAATAGAAAATTGGTTAAAATAATGACAATATTTTGTTTTATCTAAGAACCAACCAATAAATTCACAGAATTTATCGATTTCATTTATTGAAAACTTAAACACACCAAAATTGGCGTCTATAAAGAAATAGTTATCTTTAGTTTTAGCAATACCAAATGCATGTCCACTCGCTGACCTGTCGTTTTGACGTAAACTTAAATGTAATCCAAATAGCAATTTAGCTGGAACTGATTTTAGTTTTTCTTTTAATGAGTTAGCTATTATTGAGCCAGCTTCTAAAGGAGTTTTAAAAGACAATTTGGTTGGTAACACAATGTATTTTTTGTTTTCTATACATTCAAGTGAAGATTGATATCGTTGATACAATTCGATCTCTTTGATTTGAACTTTACTAACTAACAGTCTGTCTTTAACAGTTATGTTATTGTCTTTTAAAGCAAGATGTACACCATAACAAGCAATACCATAACAAAATCCTTTACCTATAATAGGATTATATGCTTGATTTAAAAAACCTATCAAATGAGGTTGATATGGATTACCAGGTTCATTAAGTAACGTTTTGAATTTGTTCCTATTTAACCTACCAAAATTTGTTCTCCATTGCTTAAAGCTAACAGATTTATAATTTATTTTATTTCCTTGTCGGTATTGTTTTATTAGGTCTTTTAAACGATTTTCAAAAAAGTCACCAAATTTATCTTTATGCAGTATCATTATAGTCTCGTTAAACCAGCTATACATAGTAGTCGTATCAAGATCCTTAGGGTGATTCCAATCTTCTCTAGGTATTTGTACATATAGTTTGTAAGATTCTTCTAATTTTAAAGCTGTGTCTAAACAAGGATTTTTAATAAAATTTATAATGTTTGTATTAAATTGTTTAACCAAAGATAACACTCTTTGTACATTTTGATGAAGTGGGTGGGTATTTAGATAATCCGGCCAGTAGTCCTTTTTAGTAAAAAGTCTATATGTTTCTGTTAATGACTTAGAATAATCATTCAAGAATTTTAATGTAGGATATTTAAGCATATACACCACCTAAATAAATCAGCGCTAGTAATAATAAAAAAAACATTATATGTTATTACCACACCGCTGTAAACAATATCTTTGCTGTAGTGTCAAACCAAAATATTAAGAAGGATGGTTATTTGCTTAATTGTTCGCTGAACAACCATGCATAATTAATTTTTCTCTATTAATTCCAGAAATGCATGGTTTTTTTGGTATTCTATCTATGTGTGCCTGCCATCACGATGGATTGTGTGCCAAAATTTAGGCTTTTACCCAATTTTCTACTAACAAGCCTGCAATTCTAACAAACTCTTTGGTATTATTTGTTACTAAAGTTAATCCACGACTTTTTGTGTGTGCAGCAATCATTAAATCTAATGGTCCTATTGGAGTGCCATTTTTTTCAAGATTTGCTCGGATTTCACCATAAACAATAGCTGCTTGATCATCGAATAGTAAAATTTCTAAAGGTAACAGAAAATTTTCTAATGCCGAACGATTTTTTTCTATTTGGGAACTTTTTTCTACCCCATAATAAAGTTCAGCTAACGTAACAGAAGAAATCCCTATATCTCCTGGGGAAAATTGTTTAAATTTATTTAACACTAATTTGGGTTCTTTTTTTATAATGTATATACAAATATTGGTATCTAATAAATAACTTAATTTTTTCAAAACAAGTCTTCCCGCTTTTGTTGAGATGGTTGTTCCCTATTCAACATAAAGTCGTTAGAGAATTGATGTAGGCTTTCAAATAAAGGTTTCCATGGATTTTCATCTAGAGGAATTAACAAAATAGCATTACCTTGTTTTTTTATAAAAACTTCTGAGCCATTGATCCTAAATTCCTTAGGAATACGTACGGCTTGGCTTTGCCCGTTACGAAAAATTTTAGCAGTTTTCATATTGCCCCCAACATAGTATATATTATATAGTATATACTATGTTTATGTTTTTTGAAACATAAACTTCTACAATGATATCTTTGCTGTGATTCCGATATAAGCAAGTCAATATGCTATAATAATAACTTACTTATAACAAATACTTACAATAAAACAATAGAGACGGTTTTAATGACCTTAAATAGCAAAATTCTACGATTTTTTATTTGGATCTGTCGTTTTAATTTTGGTGAGTTTGAAGTAGAAGAATTCAAGAAATTTTTACGCATGGGGCTGGTGCTTGCATTTATTATTGGTATTTATTGGACGTTAAAATCGCTAAAAGATTCTTTATTCATACAACTTGTCGATAAAATGTACCTTCCTTATGCCAAAACAATATCGGTTGTAGCGTTAGTTCCATTAGTGATCTTTTATACAAAACTTTTAGAGCATACTTCTAGAGAAAAAATGTTCGTTATATTACCAATTTTTTATGGTATTGGTATTTTATGTTTTGGGGTTGTAATGCTATTTGTTCAAGCTTCATCAGCAGAGATCGCTAGTCGTTCATTAAGCTTTTTTATTACAACTAAAATTTTAGGTTATGTTTGGTATGTATTTGTTGAAAGCTTTGGATCTATTGTTATAGCACTTTTTTGGGCTTTTTTAGCTGATACAACCGAGCCGGCATCGGCAAAAAAAGGATTTGCATTAGTAGCTATTGTTGGGCAGATGGGGGGAGTCGTTTGTCCTTATAGTATTGGAGGGTTGCCTCATCGACTTGGATTAACAACCGATATGTTTTCTATTGTTATTTTGGGAATACTTACTTTAGCTATTGTTCCATTATTTTTATATTTTTTAAAAGTAACCCCTAGAGAGCTATTGGTATCTTTTCATGGACAAAACGAAAAAGAAGAAGAAAAAAAAGAAGAATCAGGTTTTTTAGATGGGTTAAAATTATTGTTATCTCATCGATACCTAATTGGGGTATTTACAGTAATTTTTATTTATGAAGCAATTGTAATAATCTTTGATTTTAATTTTCAATTAGCGGCTGGTACTAGATATTCAGGAGTAGCATTAAGTCATTATCTTAGTGTTTATGGTTCCAGTGTGAATATAGTGGCGGTATTTTGTTTAATTTTTGGAATAAGTAACATTACTAGATTTCTTGGTATAAGCGTTGCACTTGCTGCTATGCCAATTATTGTTGGAATTGCTTTATTTGGTTTTTTAACGATAGATTCATTATCATTTTTGTTTTTTTTGATGGTCGGCGCGAAAGCAATTCATTATGCCTTAAATCAACCATCTTTAAGGCAGCTTTATATTCCAACTACCAAAGATGCACGATTTAAAGCACAAGCTTGGATTGAGATTTTTGGATCTAGAATAGCTCAGCAGGCTGGTTCCCTATTTAATATGTCCCTAAAGCCTCTACAAACTGTATTCGGAGTTATGGTTGGAAAAACGTATTACCTTATTTTAAGTGGGGTTATTGGGTTTCCGCTATTAGTATTATGGTTTATTATGGCGCTTTATCTTGGAAAAAACTTTCGTAAAGCTATCGATGAGAATAGAACCATCTGTTAGTTTTGCTTATGTATTATTTAGTATAAACTATCCTTAGAAATGTATTATACGATCAGCAATGGAGCAATTATTAATAAATTCTATAATGCTACTAGATTGAAATGGGGCTTTAATATTAAGTTTATTAATTCCGCGTTTTTTACAGGAAGAACTGCATACTAAGCCTAATAAATTATTTTTAAGTAATAGCTCAGACCATATTTTATTAATTTCGGTATCTAATAAAATATAAGTACCATTTTGATAAAAAAAGATCAGATTTATATTAATCTGATCTTTTTTTAAAGTGGCTGTAGTAAAGTTATAAGCAGTATTTAAACTTTCTAAATGGCCAGATTTAATGGCTATTATAAATTTCATTTATTTAATATTAATTACGTTTTCCAGAAAACATAGTAAGTATTTGTAATAAGCTAATAAATAAATTATAAATTTGTACATATAAGATAATAGTTGCATTTATGTAATTTGTTTCGCCACCGTTTATAATTTGGCTGGTTTCGAATAAAATCATGCCAGAGGCTATTAGTACAAATGCACAAGATACTATTAAAGATAATATTGGTGCATTCATAAATATGGCCATAAAACTAGCAACGATAGCTATTATAATTGCAGCAAATAAAAACCCACCTAGATAACTAAAATCTTTGCGTGACACCATGGCATAACAAGACAACGCAAAAAATATAGTGCCAGTTAACCCAAGACTTGTAGCTAAAAGTTCGGTACCGTTAGTGTATTGGGCAAGAACCATATTTATTACTGGGCCTAAAGTGTAGCCAAAAAATCCAGTAAATAAAAATACTGCTAAAATTCCCCAAGCGCTATTTTGTAATGCTTTAACTAAATAAATTAATCCGATATTTAATAGAAAAATTGGACCAATTCCTAAAAAAGGCGCATTAGTTACTGAAGATAAAAAGGCAGTAGCTGCTGAAAACAATAAAGTCATGGAAAGTAATATATAAGTATTTCTTATTACTGAATTAGTAGCAATTACCCCAGTAGAGCTGCTTCTTTTAACTAAGGCATTAATATTTCTTTGCATGTACAAATTCCTCCGATACTTAAAATATTTAAAGTATTATTTATTATACCATATGTAATATAATTTATGAACATAATTTTTATACGCATAAACTTATTTATGCTCGTAAACTTAAATTTCAGGTTCTTCTTCTTCCTCCTCCTCGTTATGAGAGTAGTCTAAATTGTCATCGTCGAAATCTAGATGTTCTTCTATGGTCATTGGTTGAAAAAATAAAACATCTATGGGGCCATTAGCGTGCTCTACTACTTTAACGATCATTTCACTGCTAAATTCATAACCATTTTCCATAGCTTGAGCAATTTCATCTTCAAATTTATCTATGTTATTGTTATTACCTTGAATAAGTTTAAATGGTTTCATATATTTTTCTCCCGAATTTAGTACAAATTACTTATAAAACTAATTAACGATATAAAAAAATAACATATTTTTGCATTTGTTTAAATTTATTTTAAAGTTGTTTGATGTATATTAAGCGTATACAATGTCGCATATTCTTTGGAGAGGTGGCTGAGTGGTCGAAAGCGGCGGTCTTGAAAACCGTAGAGGGGATCCCCCCTCCCAGGGTTCGAATCCCTGCCTCTCCGAGATAAAAATTTTTCTTATAGGAGGAGAAGAGAGAAATTGGTAAAGTTTTTAATAAATGTATTAGTAGTAGATGATCACCCTATTGTTAGAGCAGGGATTTCTAGCATTTTAGAAGAAAATGGGATCTCTGTTGTTGGTCAAGCTAGTAGCGGCGAAGAAGCAGTAAGAATGGCTAAGGACAAAAATCCGCATGTAGTTTTAATGGATGTTAGAATGCCAGGGATTGGTGGTTTGGAAGCTACCAGAAAAATGATTAAAAACCAACCACACATTAAAATTATTGCTTTAACAGTGTGTGGTGATGAGCCATTTCCCTCAAAGTTTTTACAAGCTGGGGCTGTTGGGTATTTAACCAAAGATGCAGATATTACCGAAATGATTAACGCTATACAAATAGTATATTCAGGGAAATGTAAACATTATATAGGGCCAGATGTTGCGCAACAATTAGCTTTAAAAAATGTAGCAACACCTAATGGTTCCCCTTTAGATATATTGTCAGAGCGGGAGTTACAAATTATGATTATGATAACTGCTGGTCAAAAAGTACAAGAAATCTCAGATAAACTTTGTTTAAGTCCGAAAACAGTCAATAGTTATCGTTATCGTATTTTTGATAAACTAGGTGTAACAAGCGATGTAGAGTTAACTCACTTAGCTATTCGTCATAAAATATTAGATACTTTGGAGATCTCTTAACAATTTTTGATTTTAAAAATTTTTTAAAAAATTTACCTAAAAAACCTGGTGTCTATAGTATGCAAGATAGTAAAAACCAGGTAATTTATATTGGTAAGGCTAAAAATTTAAAAAATCGTATCAAAAGTTATTTTCAATTAAAAACTACTAAACATATTGATTTAAAGACTACCGCGTTAATTTCAGAAATTTATAATATAGAAATAACTATTACTACAAATGAAGTAGAAGCATTATTATTAGAAAATAAATTAATTAATCAATTAAAACCAAAATATAATGTTATTTTTCGTGACGACAAAAGTTATCCATTTATATTATTAACTAATGAAAAATATCCAAGTATTAGATATTTTCGTAATAAAAACAGTAAAAATAATAAAGCAAAGGGTATTTTATATGGTCCGTATCCAAATATAAGAGCTGTAAAAACCAGCTTAGATTTATTAAGTAAAATTTTTAAATTAAGAAGCTGTAATACTAATTTTTTTAATAACAGAACTAGGCCATGTTTAGAATATCAATTACAACGCTGTACTGCTCCATGTGTAGGGCTAATCGAAGCAGATCATTATGCTAAAGATGTAGAAAATGTAAAATTATTTTTGCAAAACAAGTCTAAATTACTTATTAAAAATTTAACAGAACAAATGCGAGAAGCAGCAAATGTAGCAAATTATGAATTGGCGGCTAAATTACGAGATCAAATTAAGGCATTGTCATTATTACAAAACGACCAAACAATTGTTAATAAACAAGCAATTGATGTAGATGTGCTTGGTATAGCAGTTAGTACAAAATTAATT
Organism: Gammaproteobacteria bacterium; assembly: GCA_050012295.1. GTDB lineage: Bacteria > Pseudomonadota > Gammaproteobacteria > UBA6186 > Azoamicaceae > UBA6186. The sequence continues at coordinate 31,341 of JBEKHL010000008.1, read as the reverse complement.
TGTATTCACTTGTTACGAGTAAGGCAAGGAGATATTTTATACAGTAGACAGTTTTTTTCTAAAAAAACTGTCTTTACAGCTAATAATAGTATTGCTGAATTATTAGAAGAATTTATTTTGCAGCATTATCTGAAAGAACCAGATTTATCTATATCAGAAATTTTAACTTCTATAAATGTAGGTAATTTGGAAAATGTTAAATTAATTTCTAAAACTATCAATATAAAATTATTTTGCGCGCAAAAAGGTAGTAAATTGGCGTGGCAAAAAATTGCTCAAGTTAGTGCAGAAGAAGCCTTAAGCTCTAGGGTGATGGAAATTAGATCACAAAAAAATAATTTTAAAATTTTAGCTGATTTATTAGGTAGGGATAAACCAATAGAACGTATAGTATGTTTTGATGTTAGTCATACGTCTGGCAAGGAAACTATTGCTGCGTGTGTAGTTTTTAATACATTTGGTAAAGAACAATCTAGCTATAGATTATTTAACATAAAAACTATTAATACAGCTGACGATTACGAGGCATTGCAACAAGCCATAACTAGATATATGGAACAAATTATAGTTAATTTAAATTTATCGCCAGATCTGTTAATTGTAGATGGTGGTAAAGGACAATTAGGGGTAGCCGAAAAAGTTATAGATTATTTTAAAATACGGCTTCCGCCCAGCAAGCTTCCTATTGATTTATTAGGGATTGCTAAAGGCCAAGCGAGAAAATTTGGGTTAGAAAAAATCTATCTTGCGTCAGATGGATCAGAGTTACACTTGCAATCTACTCATCAAGTTTTTAAGCTATTATTAAGGGTTAGGGATGAGGCTCATAGATTTGCTATAAGTTCTCATCGTAAAAAACGTGATAAGGCTATATGAATAAATTTTTAAATATCCCAAATTCTTTAACAATCTTAAGGATTTCTTTAATTCCAATTTTTGTTATAACTTTTTATTTACCATGGAAATGGCATTATATTGCTTCAACTTTAGTATTTATTTTAGCAAGTTTAACTGATTATTTAGATGGGTATTTAGCCAGAAAATTACAACAAGAATCGGCTTTTGGAACGTTTTTGGATCCAGTTGCAGATAAATTAATTATAGCAGTAGCGTTAATCTTATTAGTAGAAGAACACGCTACTCGTTGGTTTTCTATTCCAGCCGCAGTTATTGTGGGGCGAGAAATAGTAGTTTCTGCATTACGGGAATGGATGGCGGAAGTTGGGAAACGCACTAACGTGGCGGTATCTTATCTAGGCAAATTAAAGACTAGTTTACAAATGTTGGCAATTGTTATGTTATTAGCGATTCCACCAGATTTTGGTAAAATCATGATAATTGCTTATGGAAGTCTTTATATGGCAGTAATTTTAACTATTTGGTCGATGATAGTTTATTTATGGGCAGCTAGAAAAAATTTCTGAGAGTAATAAGTTTATCACTTGATTATGTATAGCTTTTAGTTATAATGGTTAAATGAGAATCATTCTCATTTAAGAGATTTAATTATTATGAGTAATCAAAGCATATTTAATCTATCTGTAGGGGAATTTGGTTTAATTGAGGGATTAGTACCAGGAGAAAATCAGTACTATAGACAAAGATTATTAGCAGAAGGTGTGGTTCCGGGAGAAGTTTTAAAAATAAAAAGGATTGCACCGTTCGGTGATCCAATAGAGGTATCTTTATCTGGCGGCAATTGTTTTGTTATTCGAAGAACAGAAGCAAATATAATAAAAATTCGCAAAGTATCTGATTTAGAAAAATAAAAATTATACTGAATGCATATGAGTTTTTGGTGTGTCAATAAATAGTCAATTTCAAATTACTTTAATAGGTACTCCAAATACAGGAAAAACTAGTTTATTTAATTGTTTAACTGGGGAACAACAAATAGTTGGTAATTGGGATGGTGTTACAGTAAGTTTAGCCAAGAGTAGTTTTAGTTATTTGGGGCATAAAATAATAGTTAATGATTTACCAGGATGTTATTCATTAATAGCCAGCAATCAAATGACACTAGAAGAAAAATTGGTTTGCGAATATTTGAATGAATTACGATCAGAAATATTTATTAACGTAATAAATTTAGAAAATTTAACTAGAGATTTGTATCTTACGTTACAATTGTTAGAACAAAATTATAATTTGTTAATAGCTATAAATATTAATAATAACGATATTAGTTTAGCTGCCAATTTGGCCATTAAATTAAGGGAATTATTAGGTTGTCAGGTTGTTTGTTGTAATGCAGCTACTGGTTTTGGAATTGATAAATTAAAGCTAGCAATACTAGATCAAACTAATTTTTCTGATTTTAAAACATATCGTCATTATATTCCTGCGCAAATTATAGAAGTTATTAATAGATATATAGATTCTAACAGCAATAATAATAGTAAAACTAAAATTTCTGTTGGAATATTAATTAGATATTTAGAGGGGGATGTTTTAGCTAAACAATTATTGCATCATCATCAAAATATTAATTTGTTTTTTATTGATAATTGTATGGTTGAACAATCATGGGATGTTTTTTTTGCTAGTCAAAGACATGAATTTATCAAAAAATATTTTATTAATAGCATTAAAAATGACGCTAAAAATAATACAAATAATAATAAAATATTAAAAAATAAATTACTTGATGTCTTAGATACAATAGTATTGCATAAATATTTAGGATTGCCGATTTTTTTTGGGGTTATTTATGGGCTGTTTTTTTTAATAACTAAAATTATTAATTTAACTCAATATTATTTTAGTGTAGCTTTAGAATTTGCTGTTATTAAATCAATAACTAAATTGTTTATTATATGTGATATTCCTAATTGGTTGATAACAATTTTTAATGATGGAGTGGCTATTGGAATAATTACTTTATTTAATTTTATTCCAGCTTTGCTAGTAATGTATATAAGTTTATTTCTTTTAGAAAATTCTGGCTACATAGCAAGAGCGGTAGTATTAATTGATAAAATAATGGGATTTTTAGGATTGTCTGGAAAATCTTTAGTTCCAATGATTATTGGCTTTGGTTGTAATGTACCAGCCATATTAGGTACTAGAGTAATAGAGCAAAAACGAGATAAAATTATTACTGTTTTAATGACACCATTTATGTCTTGCAATGCCAGGTTGGCTGTTTATTCTGTGTTTGCTACGGCATTTTTCAAGTCGGAACAAGGGAATATAATTTTCTATTTGTATTTAATTGGAGTGTTATCGGCAATATTAACTGGATTTTTGTTGCAAAAAATATTATCTGGTTCTAGGTGTAATTTAATTATGAGTTTGCCTATTTATAGAATGCCTGCCTTAAATGTAATATTAACAAGATCTATTGGTAGGGTTAAAAAATTTTTAATCCACGCTGGTTTTTCGGTAATGGGAATGTGTACTGGAATAGCTATATTAAAGAATTTAAACTGGGCGCATTATAATTTAATAGGATGCACTTGGTTTAAATATTTTATGGCAATATTTAAGCCTATGGGAATAGCTGCAGATAATTGGCAAGCGGTAGCAAGCCTATTCAGTGGTTTGGTAGCTAAAGAGGCTATTATTGGTTCGTTAAATTCTTTTTATCGTGTAGATGGAAATGAAATATATGGGGTTTTATATGCTAAATTTGGTAGTTTAGAAGCAGCTTTTGCTTATTTATTATTTATATTGTTATGTTTTCCGTGTGTATCGGTAATTGCTAGTATTGCAAAAGAATTAAACACTAAATGGGCAGTTTTTTCTGCGGTATGGACAACTAGTATAGCGTATATAGTAGCAGTTGTTTATTATCAAATTGCTACTTTTAATAAACATCCACAGTATTCTATTAGATTATTATTGGTGATAATTAGCATTATTTTGTTGGTTTTTATTGGGATTAAAATAATTATTAAAACTAATAAAACCCAAAAAGCTAACACTATAGCAATAGCGTTAGAGCTTTGATTTGAATAGATGGAGCCTTAGTAGTCATATACTCTTACATTATTGTGCATTTATCGGGTTGTGGTCGCGGTGTAGGTTTACGTTCAGCCACACTATTTTTTGGTTGTAAAGACGGATGATCAAATGTTCCAGGCGGTCTTTTGGTAGTTGGTGTTTTAGGATCTGTAGATGGTGCTAATAAATCAAAATTTCCTGACGGATGTATTTGAAAATGTAATCTACGATTAGACTCTTGGCGAACTGTCCATCTACAATTTGCTTTGTAATACGACTCGGTACTATCAATTCTTTCTATAAAAAACGTGCGGTGTGGGTTAGGAGGGGTTCCCATATCACGAAGAAAATTAGAATAAGAATGTCTCCACTCGTCACAAACTTTTGCTCCAATTGCTCCAAAGTCTTTATATGATGGGTTATTTGGATTGTAACAGCGATCTCTTATATTCAACCATTCTTGATATGCTGGTGTAACAATAATGTCCATAGCACTGTTAGCTTCGTAATCCGCACTGCTGCCGCTAGATCTTGGCTCTCCAGTATACATAATACGGTTATCCTCTTTTTTTATATTGTCAATAAAGTATAGCGTAAATATACTGACAAGTGGATCTGGGTGGATATACACTTTTTATCTTAGAGGCAGTGGTTTCCCCACGGAGAACATTATTATTCACTAATGGTACAAATGTTAGTGTGCATGCTTCTCATGGTAAGAGAGATAATCCTTCTAGTATGGTTAGCCTAAATCCAAGAGCTCAAGAAGTTATAAGCAACACCTTTAATGATTTATTTTGCAGAGCTAATAGTGGATCTTAGATCTATAGGTGGTACGCATCACAACTGTTGGTTGTGGTTTAATAGTGTTAAAGCCAATTAATTAATTTACCTACTAAATAAAGCGGTATATTATAAATATTGCCATTTTGTTTAAGATTCATTAAGGAAGTACGTAATAATAATTTAGGTTGATATTTATCGTTATATACCAATAAACTTTTCTTTTTTCGTGAAATGCCGGCCTTTACCTCTAGTGGGTAAATATTTAAATCATGTTCTATAATAAAATCTACTTCTGCAGTGCCAGAGCTAGTCCAATAATATAGTTGTTCTTTTTTAGTAAATAATTCTTGAGCAACAAAATTTTTTGTAAATGCCCCATAAAATTCAGAAACAATGCTGTTTTCTTCGATAACTGATTTAGCTGGAATATTGCTCATGGCAGCCAGGAGTCCAACATCAAATAAAAATACTTTAAAAAAATTATGATTTTTGTAGCCTGATAAGGGTAATTTTGGAGTGGAAATATCATAAGATTTATAAATAAGTCCAGCATCGACTAACCAAGATAAAGCAGTTTCATATTCTCTTCCTCTAGCACTTTGGCGAATAGCCGAAAAGATAAATTTTTTATTTTCTTTGGCAAGCTGGCTAGGAATACATTCCCAAATTTGAGTAATTTTCATAATTTGTTCTTTAGGAGCATGTTTAGCAAAATCTAATGCATAGGCCTTAAGAATGGATTGTTGAATATCTTTAATGCTTAATAAATCTTTTGTTGCTATATATTGTGCTACAACTTCTGGCATGCCTCCAATAAATAAATATTTTTTTAACAATGCAATTAATTGTTCATGAATTGGTTCTGGAATTTGTTTAGTAAAACTATTAGATTTATTATTTTCTAGTAATTGCATCAAAAATTGATGTTGTTTATTATTACCGATTGCTTCTAAAAATTCTAAAAAACTTAATGGGTATAAATCAAGAAAATTTACTTTACCTACAGGGAAACCACTAGTATTAGCGAGTTTGATCCCTAATAGAGACCCGGCCGCTGCAATATGTAGATGATTTGCGTGTTCATAAAAATACTTCAAGCTATTTAGAGCTGCCGGTGCCTCTTGAATTTCGTCTAAAATTATTAAATTTTTAGAAAGATCGTTTTGATTTATTAGTATAGATGCTAATATTTTCTAAAATAGTTGTTGGATTAAGGTTGCCAGTGAATAAATTTATAAGTTTAGGATCTTCTTCAAAATTAAGATATATAACAGAACTATATTCTTGTTTACCAAATAATTTTAATAAAAAAGTTTTACCAACTTGTCTGGCTCCTCTTAAAATTAAAGGCTTACGATTTTTAGAATTTTTCCATTGTAATAGTTTTTTATACAAATTTCGTTTAATCATAAGTATCATATAATTCGACAATTTGCAAATTTATGTTGGTAAAACGTGATTATTGGCCGTTTTTATGTTGGTAAAATGTGATGATTCGGGATGTGGAAGAAAAAATAGTAGGTTTTATACTGATTGGCCTTATATGTTTTGTAATTATACTAGAAATTAAAATAGTTAAAGTGCTACAATAAAAACTAAGTTGTAGTTATGGGAGATTGGCTTATGTTTGGCAGAATGATAGTTAGCTTAAAAGGCACAGAATTGTTACCTAAAGAAGAAGATATCATTAAGCATCCAATGACAGCAGGTATTATTTTATTTGCAGAAAATTTGAGTAGAAATCCAAGAGAATTATTAACAAAATTAACAGAACTAATAAGTAAAATTCAAAGTATTTCTATAGCTTCCGGCAAAACAGCAGGATTACCAATTTTTGTAGATCAAGAAGGTGGTTTCGTTCAAAGACTTGGTAAAGGTTTCACCATACCGTTACCTTCTCTAGAAGTTTTAGGAACTACTTATGGTATTAATCCTGAAACAGGACTACAGTTAGCTAAAACATATGGTGAAAGAATGGCGAAGTCATTAATGCAATTAGGAATAATTAGCTTATGCCCAGTTTTAGATTTAGATGCAGGAAATGAAGTTATAACTGGTCTTGGTAGAGCTTTTCATAAAGAACCTAAAATTTGCGCGGAACTTGCGGCAGCCTATATAGATGGTATGAATGTGGCTGGCATGCGTGCAACTGGAAAACATTTTCCTGGGCATGGGCAACATATAGGAGATTCGCATAGAGTTCTACCTACGGATCATAGAACTTTGAAAGAAATAGAGGCACAAGATCTTATTCCATTTGTTGAGTTAATAAAAAACAGAAAACTTGCTGCGATTATGCCAGCGCATATTAAATATCCGAAGATTGATGCAGAGAATACTGCAGGTATGTCTAAAATTTGGTTAGAAAAATTTTTGCGAAAAAAGTATGGGTTTGATGGAATAATTGTTAGTGATTGTTTATCTATGGCAGGAGCTGGTAGCGATAGTAGTTTAGATAAGACTAAAAAAGCATTAGAATATGGGGATATAGCATTGCTTTGTCATAAAGAACCGGAAGAAATATTAGCTGTATTAGCTGGAATTTATACTCTACGATATAAAATGTCTGAACAAACTAAAAAAAGATTTAACCATTGGGTAGAAGGTTCAATACCAATTTATAAGGACTTAGCACAACAAGAACAAGTAGTAGCTAGACCAATAATATTTTCTTCGAATCCTCCTGTTACACCTACAGAAAGATCAGCAGAAACTGCATTAGTAGAAAATCCTGTTGCTGCAGATTTAAAGCTTAAGTGTCAATAGTTTTGATTAATTAGGATCCTAATAAACTTAAGTAATTAAGTGGCATAAATTCATAATCAAATATTATAAAGAAGCTGGCTACTCCCGATAAAAACCCAAATAAATGTGCTTCCCAAGAAGTTTTAGCTTCGGTTGGAAAAAAGCTTAATAAAATACCACCAAAGTAATATAAAACAATAAAACCTAATAATACGCCTACTATAGTTGCAGATTTATAAGCAAATATTAATGCAAAACCGAAATATCCAGCTACTAAGCCGCTAGCGCCAATATGATTACCGTGCCTAGCGAATAGCCAGACACTAGATCCTTCTAATACCATTATCAAAATAGTTGCGTTATAAAACATTTCTGGATCAAAAGAAATTAGTAATAAGCTTAAGGTAAATAATGGTATAGAGTTGAAAAACAAGTGATTAAAATTACCATGTAAACTCCAAGAAAAAATTATTCCTAATAATCCTCGTTTAGAGCGAGGGATTGTACCTAAAACATTTAACACTGATCCAGTGATCCAATTTATAAAATTGAAAATCCATAAACCAGCGATTAGCTCTAATATTAGAGTGACGTGTTGTTTAGAGCTAATCATTAGAGTGGTGAGCTGATTAGATAATTGTTTTAGTTCTAACATCAGGTAATGCTCCTAGAGAAACGGCTATTAGTATGATAAATAGATATCCAGGCATAAAATCCATGATCCAAGAATTACTGAAGCAGCCAACAAATATAGTTAAAATTGTGCCTTGCAAAATATATTTTTCGTAATTTTGTTGAACTATAAAGCTAGTTTTAAATAATATATAAAACCACCATAATAATAAACTAATCCCTACGATTCCTAATTGAGTTCCCCAGAGTAGGTATTCGTTATGAGGATTAGTGGTTAGTAGGGTATTATTTTTTTCAGCAAATTGTTTGTAAACAGGAATAAAACTTCCGGTTCCCCAGCCTAACCAAGGTTTTTGTTTTATTAAAGCCAAAGTGTTTTTAAAAAATGTTAATCTATATGAGATCGAGTTGCTAGAATAATTTATTGGATTAGCTTGATATTCTTGATATTTTATTATGACTTCTTTCCAGTGGTGGTGTAAAGGTTTACTAAAAAATCCACAAAATAGTAATAAAAGTATTATTAAAGAGGTTGGTATTATAATTAAATATTTATTATTGTTTAAGTTAAAATCTCGTATTTTTTGTATGAAAAACAAAGGTATTAATAATAAACATATTAATTGAGCAGTACGCCCTATAGATATATAAAATAAGTAAAAAACGTTAAACAAACTTAGTAATAATATGCTAAAGTTGACATATAGCTTATTTTTTATATCTATTTTATGTAGCAGTAAAAATATAGTAATAGTTACGGTTAACGAAGTATCTATGCTATTTTTAAATGGTTGATAACTATCTAATATTAATCCAGCCGCAGAAGTGGTAATGCCAGAGATAATTAAAGAATTTATAGCCAATTTTCTTTGATTTGGGTTTTTGAAATAAAAAATTAAAAATGGTAAATAAATTAATTTAACCATTTTTTTTAAAAAATTTATTATTTCAGGCCAAGAGGCACAAGAATACAAGCTACCTATAGTTAAACCAATTAATAATAAAATTGTGGCGAAACAAGCTGGGTATTGCCAGATACAATTTATTTTGGTTGGGTAATTACCTTCTGTTATCCACAACAACATAAATATGGAAAACAAGATAGTAGTTAAAGATGTAGATAATGGGATACTAAAAATAAGTAATAATAAAATTATATTAATAGCTTGATTAATTATAAAATTATTAGATTTATTGGTAGAAAGCGTTATGGTATTTGTTTTCATAAAAATAAATATACTTAATGTTTTTCCATTTTTTCAATAAACAGTATAAAATGCAAATAATTATAGTTTTCAGAATATTATGTTGAGCAACTCACTTTTGGTTATAACTGGTATAATTATTTTTTTGTTATCTGTAGCGTTAGTACGGATATTTTGTGTTTATGCTAAAAATAAAGGCTTATTAGCTATTCCAAATGCTAGATCTTCTCACCAAGAAATTATACCGCTGGGTGGAGGAATAATTTTTGTTGTATTTTGGTGTCTCGAACTGTTATTGGCTTCCTATTTTAATTGGTTTTCAATTAAAGAATTATTAATCTTTTTGCCCGGTACGCTTATGGTTTCTGTAGTAGGGTATTGGGACGATTATAAAAATTTAACTGCTAAAAAACGGTTGGTAACGCAAGTTTTGGCAAGTATTTTATGTGTTGCTATGGTGGGTGAGATCCATTCTTTACATTTATTTGGTCTTTCTGCTACCTATTTAGGGTATTATGGTATTTTACTTACAATATTAGGTCTAGTGTGGTCGACTAATCTTTATAATTTTATGGATGGATTAGATGGGGTAGCCGCAGTAGAAGCTTTATTTGTTTTTGGAGTTGGTGGTTTATTATTTTGGGATGTAAAAGCTACTAGAATGGCTTTATTAGTATGGTCGATAGTACCTGTGGTTGCGGGATTTTTAGTCTGGAATTGGCCTAAAGCGCGAGTGTTTATGGGTGATGTTGGTAGCTATTGTCTTGGATTTTTAGTAGCTATTTTTTCTTTGATAGGAGATCTTTGGTACAATATTCCTGTTGCATTTTGGATAATTTTATATGGAGTGTTTTGGTTTGATGCAACTATAACCGTTATAAGACGGCTTTGTAGGTGGGAAAATTTGGCGGTAGCTCATAGAGAGCATGCTTGTCAGCGTTTACAAAGAATAGGTTTTTCTCATGCACAAGTGTTAAGTGGTGTTATAGCAGTAAATATTATCTTATCCAGTATAGCTATGTGGATATTTTTTGTTAAACCAAATTATTTAAAATGGGGTTTATTGTTAACGGTTATAATTTTAACTATTATTTATTTAATTATCGAAAAGCTAAAGCCTATGGCGAGAGTTAAATCATAATGTTTTCTTTAATAGAATTAGTTATAGAAAAATGTAGACAAGCAGTAAATACTGCTTATCCAGAATTAAGTACAGAAATAATAGAAGTTACCAGCACTTCACATGCTAAATTTGGTCATTATCAATTAAATAGCGCTATGCGTTTTGCTAAAATTTTAGGTAAACCACCTAGGATTATTGCCGAAAATATTATAACAAAACTTAATAAAGAAGATCTATTTTCTAATATATCTATAGCTGGAGCTGGATTTGTTAATTTTACTTTGGCAGATCATTTTTTGGAACAAAACATAAAATTATTGGTTAAATCTGGAAAATTTTCTTGGGAGCAGTCGACAGTATTGTCTGATAATAAAGTAATCATCGATTTTTCTTCACCAAATATTGCTAAAGATATGCATGTTGGACATTTACGTTCTACGATTATTGGAGATTGTTTAGCTAGAATTTTAGAATTTTTAAATTATGAAGTATTAAGAATTAATCATATTGGTGATTGGGGTACTCAGTTTGGGATGTTGATAGCTTATTTAAAAATTAATAATAAACTATCTCAAACATTAACCCCGTCATTTTTAGTTGATTATTATAAACAGGCTAAAAGTTTATTTGATACAGATCTTAATTTTAAAAAAACAGCACAACAAGAAGTGGTTTTGTTGCAATCTGGAGATCAAGATTCTTTAACAATTTGGAAAAACATTTGCGAAATATCGGCACAAGCTTATAGAGAAATTTATCAATTATTAGACATTAAAATTATAGATAGGGGAGAATCTTTTTATAATGGCATGCTGAGGCAAGTAGTTGATGATTTTGAGGAAAAACATTTATTACAAGAATCTGATGGTGCTAAATGTATTTATTTACCAGGATTTATTAATAGAGAACAAGAGCCTTTGCCAATTATTATTCAAAAATCTGATGGTGGGTATAATTACGCTACTACAGATTTGGCTGCTATAAAACATAGGGTGCAACAGGAACATGCTAATTGGTTAATTTATGTAACAGATAGCGGACAATCTTTACATTTTTCTATGATTTTTGCAGCAGCTAAACAAGTTGGGTATTTGCAAAATGATATGCCACGGGTTGATCATGTACCTTTTGGATTAGTATTACGTAGTGATGGTAAAAAATTTAAAACTAGGGAAGGTGATACTGAAAAGTTAAAAGATTTAATAATTAGGGCGATTTTAAAAGCTAAAGACTTATTATTAATAAGAAATCCTGATTTATTAGAAACAGAATTAGAAAACATGGCCCATATTATGGGAGTTAATGCTATTAAATATGCTGATTTATCTAATAATCGTAACAGTGATTATATGTTTGATTATGAAAAAATGTTGCAATTTACAGGTAACACCGCAGCATTTTTGTCTTATGCTTATGTTCGTATTAATAGCATTAAAAATAAAATTGCTATTAATATAGAAGATCTAATAAATTCAAATGTAAAAATTCAATTAATAGAAAATTATGAACGAGATTTGGCCATAAGGATTTGTAGGTTTCAAGATGCAGTAAAAGCTAGCTTATCTGAATTAATGCCAAATAGATTAACAGATTATTTATATTTATTAGCCGAGGAATTTCATGCGTTTTTTCATCATTGCAGGGTGGAAGGATCTGCCTCTCAGGATAGTAGAATATTATTATGTGAAGCTGTTGCTAAAGTTTTAGCCATGGGTTTTAACTTGCTTGGTCTAAAATTAATTAACAAAATGTAATGGGGGTAGAGCCAAGTGGCGGTTTTGTTTGATTTGGATGGTACTTTAATTGATACTGCTAATGATATTATTTGGGCAATTAATGTATTATGTGTAGAATTAAATAAACCATTGGCAGATGTTAATTTATTAAAAGATAATGTTTCTTTTGGTTTAGAAAAAATTTTAGGAGTCGCTTTAAATGTTAATCCGGAAGATCTCTCTGATATAGAATTAAAAAAGCTAAAAAATAGATTTAAAGAACTATATAAACAATCTAGTTTTGTGTCTAGTAAGTTATTTCCAGGATTAAATTCAATAATTACCAAAATTAAACGTAGGGGTTTAAAGATAGGAGTAGTAACTAATAAAACTTTAGAATTTGCTGTGCCAAATTTAGAAAAAGTAAATTTGTCTAGTAAAATAGATTGTTTAGTGACTTCCGATATGGTACCAAAGCCAAAGCCATCGCCAGATTCAGTATTATTAGCTATAAAGACCTTACAAGTAGATCCTAAAGATTGTTTGTTTATTGGGGATGCTGAGCAAGATATATTAGCTGGTAATGCAGCAGGTGTTAAAACCGCAGTAGCGTTATTTGGTTATGTTGGTGATTCAAAGTTAGCACTAAGTTGGCCGGCTAATTATTTTTTAAAAAAACCAACAGATATTTGGTCGTTAGTAAATTCTTTATATTTTTTAGGCTAAACTATATGTTATGTTTAAAAAATTTTTATTATTATGGTTGATAATTTTAACATGCATAACTGTAAATGCGGATAATATAAGTAATATAGATAATTCTGATAATGAAGCTAATGTTAACCCTAATGTCGAAGTAAAAGTTTATTTAGACGAGATAAAATTAAACAAAGCTACTAAACCAGAAAATAAAATTTATATACAAATTACAGAATATTCTAATATAAGTCATGCTAAAGAGCACAGAATTCCAACATATCCAAAACATTGGTTAAAACGAGATTTATTAAAACTTAAAAACATTATATTGTGGCAAGGGGTAGTTGAATCTTTAGAAACAAAACAATTAATAATATCGTTAGTTGAAAATGAATTTATTTCATTAAGGGGCGACGAATCTTTAGGTAGCATCAAATTAATTTTAGATAATCAAAATCAAGATCAAAATCAAAAAATAAATATTGCTTGGGATAATGCTGGGTTTAAAGAACCAATACAAATTAAAAAAATTATTAATAAAAAATTACCAAACCATATGGTTTTTCAAATGCAAGGAAAACATAGCGATTATCTAGTAAAGTTTTATGTAAAGACTAGATTGCAAAAATAAAAATCAGCATGTAGTAATTACACCAAACTTATAATGTCTATACACTACAATACCGTATAAAAACACTATATTTAATTATATAGATTTTTAATTTATATGTGGAGCGTGTATGAGTGGGCATCATAAAAACAAAAAAAGACAACTTGAACAATTGCTTGAAGATCTTGCAAAAATTGAAATAAAAATAGCAGAGTTTAAGAAAACAACAAAACAATTGTCTGAAAAAATAGTTCAGAGTAAAGAAAACAAGGTGGGATTATTAGTTGCAACTGATGATAATCTAAAAGAATTAAGACAACAAACAGAAGATATACGAGATAATGAGCTAATATTAATTATAGATAGAAAAAATACAGTGACACTTTATGGTGATGAAAGTCACATAGAGTTACAAAAACAAATAGAGTCATTTGTGGAGCATTTAACGGAAAATTGTGATGATGTAATAAAAGATTTGGGTACGTTGCAAGAAAAATGTTTAAAGCAATTGCGTATAGAATTAGATAAACCTACTACTAGTAGTCAATCTAGTTTTATAGTAATTGAGGATAGCGATCAAGAACAAGAAATGCACGCACCGGCAGCAAATGTTGCTTATGAATATACAGCAGAAGATCTTATTTTAATGTTCAAATGTAGATTGGTAGATCAGTTTGGTGGCATAATGCATGAAGTGCCATATCATGATGGTAAACCAATTTATCTTTTAGGAGCTATTGATAACATAGGGCAGGAAAAAGATCCATTAATAAGTAGATTGCGAGGCCATTATGCTGAGCAACCAGGATCACCAGGACCATATGTTATTGTTATTCCTTGTAATTTAGGAGCTAATCATTGGGTTGGTATTATGGTCGAAGTTGATAATAATCATAAGGTAGTTCGGGCAGAATATATTAATTCAATGGGCGGGGAGATTCCTCCAACTTGGCAAAGGCAATTAGAAGCCGTATACCCAGGGATCAGATTACAACAAAAACATTTGTTAAAGCAAAGCGATAGCACTAGTTGTGGGGTCTATACTATAGAAAATTTGTTGTTGTCAGTGATAAATCATCAAAATTCAGGTAACACTGGTAAACCTCAAGATTTAGAGCTTCGTGCCAAACAATTAAAAAGTTTAAGGCAGCACCAGCCTAGAGATTATGATAAATTTTATAAAAGTCAAAGAGAGAATAAACCAATTAGCCTAGCTGTTAATTATGCTAATCACGGGAATAATTCTTCTCAGCAGGATCCTAAAAAAATCAAAGAAATTAGCGAATGCTTGGAAAAATTCCGAGATAAACAAATAAAAACGCAGATATTAACTGCGTTTAGTTTTCAACCAGAAGATGGGCCTAATACACACAGAGAGTATTTAAATAATATTCGTAGAATATTAGAAGATATTCGTTTTAATTTATATGATTTGGAAAATGGTAGCGAAAATGATAAAAATATTTTTAAGCGACTTATTAGAGTGTTATTTATTGCTAATGCCACACAATCTATAAATGCACATGAAATACCTAGTATAATTTTAAATGGAGGATTTCAAGCTCTTGACGAGATCAGAGCCATTGCAGAACAAAATCATCAGACTAACAAAAGATCTAGATCACCATCGCCACCACCGATATTATCAACAAGTTCACAGAGTAGTTTGTCGCCTAAAAAATCTAAACATTCTGATAAACCTAAAGATAACGATGAGAACTCAGATAGTAAAAAACAAGATGGGGGTGGATGTAGTATTATGTAAACTTACATATTAGGTTTTTTTTTAATATCTTTATTGCCATGTTTAATAGTTTTTTGACGTCGATATTCAGCAGTATCTAAGGGTTGTTTGCCGGTATCCCCTCCTAATAGTAGAAATTTTTTAAATGTTTCTTCAATAAGATTTTTTTTATTGAGTATTTCAGAATTAACGGAATTTATTGAATCGTTTGTTTTTAATAGTATAGCTTCAGTTTGAAATAAATGTTGCATGCCACGTAGCATGGTTACTATAGTATTAAGATCTAAATTAAGTTTATCGGCAATGTATTGCAATGAATTGCAATATTGACTTAAATACCAACATTGGATCCAAATTTGTAATGGAATAGTGGAGCTTGATAAAGGGGAACCGGTATCGTCTTCAAACACCGCATTGCAGTCTAGGCATAAATATTTAAAAACGTGGTTTTCAGAAACAGATTGTTTAGTGATATTTCCTGATTGGCAAAATGGGCAATGGATCCCAAATTTCCAACGTTCTTGTCTTAATACATGTAAATAATCTTCATTAGAAAATTCTTTATGAAAAAAACTTAATATTAAATCTCCAATATCCGAATCATCAGTATTGTTAGATAAGTGTTTTTTTAAATTATTAATTTTAGACATAGATAGTTCTCCTATACCTAAAATTCAAAAATAATTATAAAACCTCTGCTACGATAGTTTCTTCTTGTTGCCAGTTTATTGCAATATTTTGTAGATCTTCTAATAACTGTAAATCATCTTGCTGTAGTTTGTCAAAAATATTCATAAGTTGTTTAACTGTTGGTGATAAATTAATATTTTCTAAATTTTTATTGTTATGTTTATCTGATGCTAATACATTTTGTAGTTGGGCAATGTGAGTTTTAATAATTTTATTGTAAGTTGGTATATGTTTTATACTCATTTCTAGTTCTTCTGCTAAAGAAGTATTGCCTAAAAGTTGTTTAATTTTTGTTAAAGAAGTATTTATTTCTGTATCGGTTAATTTCATAATAGATCTCCTTATTAGTTACAAACAGCAGAATTTATAGCGATATCATGTTTTTCAAAATGTTGTAACATTTGTTTAGCTGAATAATTTCTTGATTTAAATTCGTGTATTACGGGTAATAATGTTAGAACAAATTTGTTAATGTTTTCTATATCTTTAATTTGTTCTAGTCTAGTTAATATTTTGTTTATTTGATTTTCGTCCCAATGAGCTTTTTTAAGAGCAGGGATTTGTTGTTTATTAAGTTCTTCGGCAATATTGCCAATAGTGAAGTTGCTTTCTAATAAAGATTCAATAATTGGTTTAATTTGCATAACTACCTCGTTAATTTTTACTCGGTCTAAAACTTTTTGTAATTGACTAAGAACCCATTTACCCCCTTCTGGTGCAGTAAAACCTTCTTCGTTTAATGATTTTACCATTTGCCGTTGAGAATAGCCTTGTTGTTTATAATGAGCCACAATGGGTTGTAATAAGAAAGCAAAAACAATAGCAGCATCTATTTTTGGTTTATTAACCTTACCTATTACTTCTGCAGCATTAGGATTGCCTGATTTAGCAGAAGTTTTGCCAAGCCCTTCTCTTATTAGCCTGCTATGTACTTTCTTTTGTACTTGTGAGTGTTTATATAAAGCGTCCAGTATATCTTGGTTTACGAAAGGTTGATCGCAACAGTAAAAATTAATTCCAGCGGTCAACAAAATATTAACAAAAGATTCTTTGCTAGTTAAAGTCCCAAGTTCCGCTATTACTAACGTTGCGTTTTTTTCTTTACAACACGCTATAGCTTTTTGTAATTGAGACCATTTGCTAGGGCGACGATTTTCTAAAACCTCGGTAAAGGTACTAACTATTTGAGGAGTTTGTTTTTGAGTAGCTAAAAAATCATCTATAGCTTTTTGTTGAGTTTCGTTTTGTTGTGAAACAAAATAAGTAACAAATAAATTTAGCACGGTAACCCTCGTTATAAAATTGTGTTGTTCGTAATGGTTATACTTCTTAAGACCTAATTAGCTAAAGTATAGCTTTGGTTTATTTTTTGACAAGGGTTATTTTGTAAGTATATTTAAATTATTTCTTCGGAACGCTTTGTTAAAATTTCGGCATTAGTTTTAGTAATCAACAGAGTATGTTCCCATTGAGCAGATAATTTATGATCTTTAGTAACAACAGTCCATCCGTCTGGTTTTATTTTAATATTTTTTGTTCCGGCATTAATCATTGGTTCAATAGTAAAAGTCATGCCTTCTTGTAAAATAAAATTATTAACAGAATTGTTACTGTAGTAGTGTATAACTTGAGGGCTTTCATGGAATTCTTTACCAATGCCATGTCCACAATATTCTCTAACTACTGAAAATCCAGCATTTTCGGCATGTTGTTGAATTGTTTGGCCAATAATGCTGCTATTTATGCCTGGTTTTAAAGTTGCAATAGCTAAATATAAACATTCTTGAGTAATTTTAACTAAACGTTTAGCTAAAATAGATGGTTCGCCTACAAAAAACATTTTACTAGAATCACCGTGATAATTATCTTTTATTACGGTGATGTCAATATTAATTATATCTCCATTTTGTAAAATTCTATTTCCGGGAATTCCATGACAAACTTCGTGATTTACTGAAGTGCAGATTGATTTTGGAAAAGGAGAACCATTTGCTCCTAAATAATTTAGTGGAGCTGGAATGGTATGTTGTGTATTTACCATGAAATCGTGACAAATATCGTTTAATTTATTAGTAGTTATCCCTGGTTGGACATATTGTTCAATCATCTCTAACACTTGGGCGGCTAACTTTCCAGCGGTTCGCATTTTTTCTATTTCTGTTGGAGTTTTAATTTTTATTTTATTTTGCATGATGGTTTTTTTTGGGTTATCAAATTTAGTTAACACTAATAAATAAAAAATTAATTATAAACTGTTTTTTTTATACATAAAAGCTTAAAAAACAATTTTCTAGGGAATATGCGATGTTATTTTTTATTTGGGTTTGACAATGATAGTATCATTTGATACTATCAAACAATGCAAGATAAATTTCCACCATTCACTATAACTTCTTTAATTTTAAAAAAATGTCAACAAATAGCCCATGAATTAGGCGTGTTAGAAGGTGCTAAAATTAATTATGCTCCTATAAAATTAAGGAAAGAAAATCAAATTAAAACAATTCAATCTAGTCTTGCAATAGAAGGTAATAGTTTAACAACCGAACAAATTACTGCTCTTTTGGAAGGGAAACGTATTGTTGGTCCTAAAAAAGATATATTAGAAGTTAACAATGCAATTAAAGTTTATTCTAACTTAGAAAAATTGGCTCCACTTTCTATTAGTTCGTTTAAACAAGCTCATAAAATACTCATGAATAATATTATTCAAAATAATGGTCAATGGCGACAAAAAGGTGTTGGGATCTTTAAAGGTCAAAAAATTACTCATGTTGCACCGCCAGCTAGTATGGTCGATCATCTTATTACTAGGTTGTTTAAATTTTTAAATAATAATGCGCTAAATATTCCATGGATTATTAAAGGCAGTGTGTTTCATTATGAATTAGAATTTATTCATCCTTTCTCAGATGGTAATGGTAGGATGGGTAGGTTATGGCAGCAACTTATTTTTATGAAAGAAAATCCAATTTTTCAATATATATCAGTAGAAACTATCATAAAAAAAAACCAAGCCAAATATTATGATGTTCTAGCTAAATGCGACAAAACCGGAGATTCAACTGACTTTATTGGGTTTTCTTTAGAGCAAACTCTTATAGCATTAAAAGAGTATGGTAGATTATCTTCATTAAAACCTATGGATGTTAATATGCGATTACAGCATGCCAAAGAGGTATTACAACATAAATTGTTTTCAAGAAAAAATTACTTAGAATTGTATAGGAACATCTCGTCAGCCACTGCCAGCCGCGATCTAGAGAAAGGCGTAAAATTAAATATTATAACTAAAACTGGCAAGCAAAATTTAACTAGATATAGCTTTAGACGCTGAATAGGTAGAAATAATTTTTGCTGAAAAGTTAATTGTATGATATAAATTGGGCTTATTAATTAAATCACACACATATCAAACTTTAAATTTGGGTGCCGAGTAATCGGTGAGTTTAAAGGATATGTGGAGGCATAACCCAAACATATAAAAAGGAGTAGTATTTATGAGTACTGTTAACGTTAGTATGCAAGATTTGTTTAAAGCTGGCGTACATTATGGTCACTTAACTAGATTTCGCAACCCAAAAATGCAAGAATATATCTATGGGGTTAGTAATCAGGTTAACATAATAAATTTAGAGAAAACTGTCCCATTATTTAAAAATGCTTTAAAACTAATAGAAAAAATTGCTAGTTATGGTGGAAAAATTTTATTTGTAGGTACTAAAAGAGCTGCTAGAGAAATTATTTATAACGAAGCAAATAGATGCGGCATGCCATATGTTAATTACCGTTGGTTAGGCGGTATGTTAACAAATTACAAAACTATTAAACAATCTATTCGTAGATTAGAAGAATTAACTAAAATGCAAGAAGATGGAACTTTAAAGCATTTAACTAAAAAAGAAACTTTAACTATTTCAAGAGAATTAAGCAAATTAAAAGATAGTTTAGGTGGCATAAAAAACATGAAAGGCTTACCAGATGCTATTTTTGTTATTGATGTTGGGCATGAAGGTATTGCAGTTAAAGAAGCAAATCGTATTAAAATTCCAGTAATCGGTATAGTAGATACTAATAGCGATCCAGATATAGTTAACTATGTAATTCCAGGTAATGATGATTCCATGCGTGCGATTTCACTGTACTGTAGTCTTGTGGCAGAAACTATTTTAAGTACTAAAAATGAGAAAAGTGCGATTATTGCAGCTAAATATGGTGAAAGTTTCGTAGAGGTAAATGAAGCTGCTACTTTAGAGCATAAAAAAGCATAAATAAAAAAGCATCGAGGAAAGTATATGACAATAGTTATTAATGCAGGATTAGTAAAAACCTTAAGAGATAAGACTAACGTTAGTATGATGGAGTGTAAACATGCTTTACAAAAAACTAATGGTAATATTGAGGAAGCTATTGATTTGTTACGTAAATCTGGTATTGCCGCGGCTGTAAAAAAACAGTCTAGAGTTGCAGCTGAAGGTTTAGTAGTTCTTAGTAGTAATAAAGATAAAACTCAAGTTGCTATTTTAGAAATTAATTGTGAGACAGATTTTGTTGCAAAAAACAGTAAGTTATTAGATTTTGCAAATAAAGTTGTAAATTTAATTTTAGCGACTAAAATTTTTGAACTTGATAATTTAATACAACAAAAACTTAATAATCAAGAAACAGTAGAAGAAGCTAGATTAACTTTGGTTAGTCAGTTAGGTGAAAACATAGTGTTGCGTAGAATAGATTTATGTACTGCTGAGCAAGGTCAAGTATTAGGTAGCTATGTTCATGGGGGTGGAGTAGGGTTGCCCGCTAAAATAGTTAGCGTGATTTGTTTAGAAGGTGGTAATGCAGATTTAGCTCGCGATATTGCTATGCATGCAGCTGCTATGCGTCCAGAATATATTACAATTGTTGATGTACCTGCAGCTAGGTTAAAAAAAGAAGAAGAAATTTTTATGGAACAAACCAAGCTTAATAATTCTGATAAACCAGAAGATATTTTGAAAAAAATTGTTGCAGGAAGAGTAGCCAAGTTTTTTAAAGAAATTACCTTATTGGATCAGGTATTTGTAAAAGACTCAGAAATAACAATTGCTAAATTGTTAGCTAAAAATAATGCTAAAGTAATTAAAATGCTTCGTTTAGAAGTTGGTGAAGGTATAGAAAAAAAATGAATGTATAATATAAATAATTATGAACAATAAAATTATATATAATAGAATATTGTTAAAATTTAGCGGGGAAGCATTAGCAGGAGGTGGCCATAGCCATGGTAAATTTAGTATAGATCCGCAAGTTATAGAGAAATTAGTACAAGATATTGCTGAACTTATTGAACAAAAAATACAAATTGGTTTAGTAGTTGGCGGTGGTAATTTATTTCGTGGTGAAACTCTTGCCGAACTTGGGTTAACGAATAGAGTTACTGGTGATCAAATGGGTATGTTAGCAACAGTAATGAATGCATTGGTTTTAGAAAATGCTTTTGAACGTGCTGGGTTTGATGTAAGAGTTATGTCTGCTATTTCAATGAAAGGCATAGTAGAAGCTTATAATCGTAAAAAAGCAATTAGACATTTAGAAAAAAATCGGGTAGTAATTTTTGCTGGAGGTACTGGTAATCCATTAGTTACTACGGATTCAGCGGCTAGTTTGAGAGCTTTGGAAATTAATGCAAATGTTTTACTTAAAGCTACTCAAGTAGATGGCATTTATTCGCATGATCCAAAAAAACATAGCGCAGCTATCCATTATGCAAAACTAACTTATACGGAAGCCTTACAGAAAGAATTAGGGATAATGGATTTAAATGCCTTCATTCAATGTAGAGATTACAATATGAAAATTATAGTATTTAATATAAATAAGCCAAAGGCTCTATTAAATATAATTTATGGTAAAAACGAAGGGACAATAGTAGAAGGGTAATAAAATTATGCCAGATTTAAATAGCATTTATAAAGATGCAGAACAAAAAATGCAGAAAAATTTTGAAGGTTTTAGTAAAGACTTGTCTAAAATTCGTACCGATAGAGCACATCCTAATTTATTAGAAAATATTTTAGTTGAATATTATGATCAACGAACTGCTTTATTTAAAATGGCTAATATAATAGTTGAAGATGCTAGAACTTTAAGCATTACTCCGTTTGATAAAAGTGCTATTACGGCTATAGAAAAAGCAATTGTTGCTGCAAATTTAGGGTTAAATCCAGTTGTAATGGGAACTATAGTACGTGTACCAATACCACCATTAACCGAAGAGCGCAGGAAAACTTTAGTTAAACAAATTAAAGCTGATGCTGAAAATGGTAGAGTAGCCATTCGTAATGTGCGTCGTGATGCTAATACTCAGGTTAAAGCCCTATCTAAGAATAAAGAGATTAGCCTGAATGATGAAAAAACTGCTGAAAACAAAATTCAAAAATTAACTGATCAATATATTAATCAAATCGATAAATTAAGTCATACTAAAGAAACTGAAATAATGAAAATTTAAATTATGTAGTAATTGGTATGAGCAACTCGAGTAACCCGAAGCACATTGCGGTAATTTTAGATGGAAATGGTAGGTGGGCATTAAATCGTTCGCTGCCTCGTGTTGTGGGTCATCAAAAAGGGGTCGATGCAGCTCGTAATTTAGTACAGATGTGCATAGATTACCGTATCGAAATTTTAAGTTTGTTTGCATTTAGTAGTGAGAATTGGCGTAGACCAAAACAAGAAGTTTCTATGTTAATGAATTTATGTCTTAAATTATTAACAGAAGAAATAAAAGAGTTACATGAAAATCAAGTTAAATTGCAAATTATTGGCGATATTATGCCATTATCATTAACTTTAAAAGAAGCTATTAATCATGCTACATCATTAACGGCTAATAATAATGGACTAATATTGAACATTGCTATTAACTATGGCGGTAAATGGGATATAGTAAATGCTATACGACAAATAGCTAAAGAGATCCAAAATTCTAATTTAAGTATAGAAGATCTTAACGAACAATTAGTATCTTCTCATCTTAGTTTAAGAGGATTGCCTGATCCAGACTTATTTATAAGAACTAGTGGGGAACATAGAATTAGTAATTTTTTTTTATGGCAATCTGCTTATACAGAATTGTTTTTTACAGATACTTTATGGCCTGATTTTAGTATTAAAGAATTTCAGCAAGCTTTACAGTTTTTTAATTCTAGAACTAGAAGATTTGGTGGTTTAGTTAAAGAAAATGCTTAAAAAACGGATCTTAACAATTAGTATTTTATTGCCATTATTTATATGGTTACTATTGTATGCATCTCAAGAAGTATTTTTATCAGCAACATCAACTGTAATGATTATTGCGGTTTTTGAATGGTTAAAATTATTAAAATCTAATGATACATTAAAAAACTTAGTGAATATAATTATTTTGTTTTTAATGTTCTTTTTTGTAACTAAGGCTTATTGGGCTGATCCTTTTGTTATTACTAAAATTGTGTTGTTGTCTAATGTTTTTTGGGTAATAATTTTTTTAGATATTTTATTATATTCAAAATTTACTTTTATAGAGCGATTACACTTTAATACAATTTATAATTATTTAAGTTGTTTTTTTGCGTTGGTACCATGTTGGTTGTCAATCAATTACATGCAGGTGTATAACAAATCTTTATTATTGTTTGGTTGTTTGATTATTATTGCAGCAGATGTTGGAGCATATATTTTTGGAAAATTATTTGGCAAACATAAATTAACTAAAATTAGCCCTAATAAAACTTGGGAGGGAATATTAGGAGGGTATTTGGGAGCTATACTGGTAGCAATTGGATATATAGTATTTTGTACTGCTAGCGTTGATGGGAAATTTATTTTAAGAATTATATTATTGACCAATGTAACATTTATGTTTTCAGTTGTTGGGGATTTATTTGAAAGTTTAGTTAAACGTATCAGTGGAGTTAAAGACAGTGGTAATATTTTGCCAGGGCACGGGGGGATTTTAGACAGAATAGATAGTTTTTGTTCTGGGATCCCGGTATTTTTAATGGGAGTTTTACTGTATCAGTTATGAATAATAAAGATAATTTATTTGCGCAAGTACCAATGGAATTTATTGGACCTGTAAAAATTAGTAGTCAGGAATTAACAGGTGAATTTAAAGTGCCTATGGCAACATTTGAAACCCCATTATGGCCATCTTGTAATCGTGGGGCAAAAGTGTCCAGGTTAACCGATGAGGGTATTTCTGTAGTCATAGTTAAAGATAATATGACTCGTTCAATATTACTACAAGCGTTAAATGCTAAGTATCTGGAAAATGTATTAGTTGATCTTAGAAAACGGTTTAAAGAGATAAGTATTATTGCAGCTAAAAATAGTAAATTTGTAAGTTTACAAGAATGGCACGAACAAATAGTTGGTAATTTGATTTATTTACGATTTAGTTTTGATACCAAAGATGCGTCTGGCCATAATATGGCAACGTTAGCTGCAGAGAATATCTTAAATTGGCTTATAGTAGAATATCCGCAACTAAAACACGTGTCTATTTCAGGAAATTATTGTACCGATAAAAAAGTATCAGCGGTTAATGGTATTTTAGGGCGTGGTAAATATGTAGTTGCAGAAATTATTATTCCTAGAGATATAATTGTAAATGTGTTGAACTCTACCCCAGAAAAAATTACTGAACTAAATATTAAAAAAAATTTAATTGGTGGGATATTAGCCGGCAGTTTAAGAAGCGCTAATGCACATTTTGCTAATATGCTTTTGGCTATTTATTTGGCAACTGGTCAGGATGCTGCTAATATAATAGAGGGATCGCAGGGGATTGTGCATGCCGAGGTTGTTGAAGAAAGCTTATATTTTTCTGTAACGTTGCCAAATTTAATTGTTGGTACCGTTGGAAATGGTAAAGATTTGCCATTTGTGCAAAAAAATTTTAAAGGTATGGGTTGCGATAATTTAAATTCTAGGAGATTAGCTATTATTGTAGCATCGAGCGTATTATGTGGAGAATTGTCATTACTAGCAGCACAGACTAATCCAGGAGAATTAATGCGTACTCACTTTAATTTTGAAAGATCTAAGCAAGGTATAAAATAGTTATGAGAACAGTGTTTAGTGCTAAAGCTCCAGCTAAATTAATTATTTCCGGAGAACATGCAGTAACTTATGGTGCTCCGGCCATAGCGATGGCCATTAATCAATATGTAGTAACTACGGTTGGTTGGGCGCAACAAAAAACTGTTAATCCAGTAATAAATTTTAACTTATCAGCGCTTAGATATGCTAAGTCACACCCAATAAAAACGTTATTTTTGTTAGCAAATCGTTTACAAAATAATTATAATGCATTTCTAAATGGTAATTGTAGTATTAGAGAAGTTATAAAAAAACCATTTGAATTATTACAATATTCAGTAACTAATTTGCTGGAAAGATTACAATTACAATTATCACGCAGTTTAGATATTCAAGTAGATTCTAGTATTCCGATTGGTTCAGGATTGGGTTCATCTGCAGCAGTTATTATTAGTTGTCTGAGATCTTTGGTTCATTTATTCAAACTTAAATGGGATCCAAGTAAATTTTTAAAAATAGGAACAGATATAGAAAATTTACAGCACGGTAAATCTAGTGGGATAGATTTATATACTTCTACTTTTGGAGGTGGAGTTTATTTTAATAGTAACTATTTAAATCAAGCACAAAAAATTGTATTGCCAAATTTTGATTTTAAAATTGTTAATACTGGCATGCCAGCCGCAACTACAGGTGAATGTGTAGCTAAAGTGCAAGACTATTTCCTTAAAGCAGATCTGAATTTAATTAGTAAATTTTCTGAAATTACATCTATTATTAAACAAGCGTTAATTACTAATAATAGATCTCAATTTATAGAGGCAATAAAAGAAAATCATGCGTTGTTGTGTGCAATTCAAGTAGTGCCACAAAAAGTACAAGCGTTTATTGAGGAAGTGGAAATTTTAGGTGGGGCTGCAAAAATTTGTGGTGCTGGTAGTGTTTATGGTGATAATGCTGGAGTATTATTGTTAATCGGAGATCAGTCAAAAATTGCTAAAATTGCTGCTAAGTATAACTATAAAATACAGGATGCTAGTGTTGATTTTGGTGGAGTAACTATTGTCTAAGGTTTCTGTACCAGGTTCTATAATGTTATTTGGTGAACACGCAGTATTGCGTGGCAAAATGGCGATTGTTGCTGCCGTTGATTTTAGATTGCAGGTTAATTTAATTTTTAATAATAATAATAAAATTTATATTACATCTAGTTTTGGAAATAAAGAATTTGATTTAAATGATTTAAATTCTATGGAAATAAATATTACTGGATGGCAATTTGTAATGGCTAGTATTAAATATTTTAATTTACAACAAAAAATTAATATGGGGTTTAGCTTATCAATAGAAGATGGTAATTTAAAAAATTCTGTTGGTTTTGGTTCTTCTGCAGCAGTTGTTGTTGGGGTGTTAGCAGTTTTAAATGACGTTTTTTCTAAGAACAGATCAGAACAAGATTTGTTTAAACAGTCGTTATCTGTAGTGCATCAAGTGCAAAATGGTCATGGTTCCGGGGCGGATCTTGCTGCCAGTATTTATGGTGGAATTATTAGTTTTAAAGATTTTAGAGTACAAAAAATTTTAAAAAAATCTTTTGATTTAACGGCAGTATATTGTGGTTATAAAACTAAAACCACTGATGTTATAAAAATTATTAATAATAAAATTGTTAAGAATAAGAAATTATATAATTATATTTTTAATACCCTGAATAATTGCAGTAAATTAGCAATGTCTGCGGTAAAACTAGAAGATTTACAGGTAATTGGTAAACTTATGAATATTGCTCATGGATTAATGACAGGTATGGGGGTGGTTGATGCGAATTTAGATCAATTAGCATGTACTTTACGAGCACAAAGCACAATTTATGGAGCAAAAATTTCTGGTGCTGGATTGGGTGATTGTATAATTGGTTTAGGTAAATTAACTAAAAACTTATTTAAAGAAAATCAATTTGATATTCAAACTACTATGCAAGGTTTAATATGGTTAGAGTAGGTACAGCCTTTGCACCCAGCAATATTGCTTTATGTAAGTATTGGGGTAAGAGAGATACAAATCTTAATTTACCAGTTAATTCTAGTTTGTCTATTTCTTTAGGTAATAAAGGTGCCGTTACTAAAGTATCTGTTAATAATATAGATCAAGTTATTTTAAATAATAATTTAATTTCCGAACAAAATAATTTTTATAAAAAAATTGTAAGTTTTTTAAATTTATTGCGAGATCAAAATGTATTAACAAATAAAAAAATGTTTTTTAAAATAGATACATATTCTAATTTACCTATAGCCGCCGGATTAGCATCTTCTGCTAGTGGTTTTGCAGCTTTGGTTAAAGCTTTAGATCAATTATTTAATTGGGATTTATCACTAAAACAGTTATCAATTTTAGCGAGATTAGGTAGTGGTAGTGCTAGCCGTTCATTATGGAATGGTTTTGTAAAATGGCATGCCGGCATAAAAGAGGATGGTACGGATTCTTTTGCTGAACCTATAGATTTGGTATGGCCAGAGTTATGTGTTGGACTATTGGTGGTGGATAATCAAGAAAAATATATAAGTTCTAGGGAAGCCATGCAAATTAGTGTAAAAACTTCCCCATTATATTATGCTTGGCAACAACTAGCCACTAAAGATTTAAATACTTTAGAGACCTCTATAAAAATTAAAAATTTTTCTTTGTTTGGTGCTACAGCAGAAGCTAATGCTTTGGCTATGCATGCAATTATGTTATCATCTAGACCTGCTATTATATACTCTAATTCTAATACAATAAGTAATATTAAAAAAATTTGGAAATTAAGGCACCACGACAATATAAATTTATATTTTACTCAGGATGCTGGACCTAATTTAAAATTATTGTTTTTATATAAAGACTTTGCCATAGTAAAAGAGGCTTTTCCTGAGTTAGAGTTAATTAGACCATTTGCTGTAGAGGTAGAGAAGAGGTGAATAAATTAGTATTAGTTGATGAGCATGACAACATAATTGGTACCGAAGAAAAAATGGTGGTTCATCAATTAGGGATGTTGCATAGGGCGTTTTCGATCTTTATATTTAGAAAACAGCAAGGTGTTTTACAAGTGCTATTACAAAAACGTCAACGTAACAAATATCATAGTGGTGGTTTATGGACCAATAGTTGTTGTGGGCATCCAGGTATTAATGAAGAAATAATATTTGCTGGTAATCGTAGATTACAAGAAGAATTAGGTATAGATATTCCATTGCATTATTTAGATAATTTTATCTATAAATCTGAATTTACCAATAACCTTACAGAACATGAGTTAGATCATATATTAATTGGCATATATAAAGAACAGCGTATTAAGTTAGATCCTAACGAAGTAGAGGATATAAAATGGAGCGATTTACCTGAACTAGAACAAGAGTTATTGGCTGTTCCAGAAAATTTTACAGTATGGCTACCATTAGCTTGGTCGATTGTTAAAAATAACTTATCATTTATAAATACCCTTTTTAAATAATAAGGTTACTAATGAATATTTTTTGTGCTGTCATAGGATTTATTCTAGGAATTGGCTTATTAGTCATAGTACATGAACTTGGTCATTTTTATGTGGCAAGATTATTTAATGTTAGGGTATTACGATTTTCTATTGGCTTTGGTCCATCAAAACCTATATGGTACGATAAACTAGGTACCGAGTATGTTATTTCTGCGATACCATTAGGCGGATATATAAAATTATTAGATACTTTGGAGTTTAACAAAGATATTGATCAACGTATGGCCATGGATAAAAAATCACCATTGATCAGAATGTTGATTTTTTTAGCAGGTCCAATAAGTAGTATTTTGTTTGCTGTATTATTATATTGGGTAGTATTTATGATGGGAATTTCTATTATGGTTCCTATTTTAGGTACTATACATAAAGGAACATCCGCCGATCTTGCTAAGTTAAAGTCTGGATTTGAAATAATTAAAATTAACGATCAAGTAATACACGATTGGGAAGAGGTTGCTAGTACTTTAATTGATAATTTTAGGAAAAAAAATAAATTAGTAACATTAGAAGCATATGATCGAAAAACTACTAAACATTCTATTCATACTTTAAGTTTAAACAATTTAAATATTAATGATAATAAAGGAGATCTTTTAATAACCTTGGGTTTAGAGCCTCTACAATTAGTAGAATCAAGTATTAGCGAAGTAGTACCGAAACACCCTGCTTCTGAAGCGGGAATTAAATCAGGAGACATAATTATTTCTGTAGACAATTTACCCATGAAAGATGGGGCAGAAGTTTCTGAATACATACACAAAAAAGCTGAACAAAAAATTAAACTGAAAATTAAACGTAATAAAAAAATTTTAGATTTTGTTGTGGTACCAATAAGAAAAACTTCTTTTAGTGGAGAAAAAATCGGATTAATTGGAATAAAGTACCATAATAAACCATATCCTAAGGAGTGGTTCAAAATCCGTAAATATGGGGTTGTAGATAGTTTTTATAAGGCTGTTGTTAAAACTTATAACTATACTAAATTAAGTGGATATATTTTGTACGAAACAATTATTGGTAAAATGTCTTTAAAAAATATGGCTGGACCAATTGCTATTGGGTATTATGCCGGACAGAGTATACAAAGTGGTTTAGAATATTTTTTAAGTTTTTTAGGAGTAATTAGTATTGGTTTAGGGGTATTAAATTTATTGCCAGTACCGTGGCTAGATGGTGGATCGGTAGCGCACTGTATGTACGAGGGATTAGTTGGCAAACCAGCTCCGCAGAAAGCTGTAATGTTAGCAAGAGCTTTTGGGTTGGTGTTTTTAGTATTGTTGACGATTTTAGTTTTTGTAAATGATCTAGCTAGATTTTAATTTGTTAAGTTTTAAGGGAACATAAGATTAATATTAAATTTAAAGGATTTAAATTTAAAGGTTTTAGCTTAGTAGAGCTCATGGTAGTACTTTCTATATTAGCTATAATATCTGCGATAGGAATTACTAAGTATACTGCTTATTTAAAGCGTGCCGGAGTTGTTAATGCGGCAAATTATGCTCAATCTATTAAAGATAGATTAATGCTTTATTATGCAGATCAGGAACAATTTCCAACAGGAGCCAATGCTACAGAAATAAATAATACTCCGATTGATTCAAATTCTAGACAATACGTTACTAGTCTTAATTATTTGAGTGGTAGTTCTTGTACTAATAGTTTACCAACAAGTATTCAAAATAGTCTTGGAGGGACTACTAATGTTTTAGCTTGTGTACAAGTAACTGTAAACAGCCAATTTTTACCTTCTTCTGATCCATCGGTACCTTCAGCAACAATATATTTAGTAATATCACAAGACGGAACGGAGTTAACGAGTAATCAATTTTCTGTTGGTGTAGATCCAAAATATACTCCAAATGGTTATAAAACTGCCTGTAATGGTAATCAAATATTAAGTGGAAGTAGTTGTGGGTGTAGCTCTACTAATTTTATAAATGGTGGTAACTGTTTTACAATGCCGGCCAACTCTAATCCAGTAGTATCATCAGGGGGAGCCAACGTAGGGTATAATTGTTGGGCTGGGTATTATAACGATACTTCTCAAGGAACTTATCTTTGTAGCGCATGTCCGACAGGTACTTATTCAGCGGCTGGGTCAAGTAGTTGTACTCCATGTTCTGCAGGTACTTATTCAACAACACCTGTAGCCAGCTCTTCAACTGCATGTGCTAATTGTCCTGCTGGCACTGCTTCATCAATAGTTGGAGCAAATTCTGCAAGTGCTTGTATTCCGTGCTCACCTAATCAGTGGTCGTCACCTGGGCTTGCTGCATGTACTCCTTGTGTAGGATGTAGCGGAGCCAGTTGTAATGCTGCATCTGGTTGTTCAACGTGTGCGGCTGGTAGTGTAAAGATAGGAGCTTCCTGTACTAGTTGTACTGCTGGCAGCACATGGTCGGCAGGTGGTAGTGCTACTTCTTGTAATAATTGTACAGGGTGCACAGGGAGTAGTTGCGGTGTTACCGTTGGGTGTACGTCGTGTGCGGGTGGAAATATAATAAGTGGTGGAAATTGTGCTGGTTGTACTGGTAGCACGTGGTCTGCAGGTGGTAGTGCTACTTCTTGTAGTGCTTGTGCAACTGGGATGGTAAGCGGAACTTGTGCTTCATCTAACTATTCATGTGTCGTTAATGCCAGCATGAGTAGCAATGTTTGTTCATGTAATTCTGGTTACTATCAAACTGGTTCATCATGTAGTGCTTGTGCAGGCGGTTTAGTAACAGGAACTTGTTCCGGTACATCTAATTATTCTTGTGTTGCTAACGCCACTATGAGTAACAATGTTTGCTCTTGTAACTCTGGTTACTATCAATCTGGTTCATCATGTAATGCTTGT
>JBEKHL010000007.1:0-42072 GCA_050012295.1 Gammaproteobacteria bacterium | reverse complement strand
AACAATCATAGTAGCACCGCCAGTAGTGTAAGATGCCATCATAGAATACATATAAAATAAACTGGCAAGCCAAGCAATATTCTTACCTGTACTACCTAAAGTTGCTTTAGTCATAGAAATAAAATTGGTTTCACCAGGAAAAGCTAAAGAAGCCTCTAAAAATAATAATGCGCTTATTGTCATTATGCCCCACACTACGACAAAAGCTAATAACGTTGGGTAAAACCCTGCTGCTGCAGTCTTAACCGGGACCCCAATCATACCAGCACCAATACATGTTCCAGCAACTAATAATATTCCACCTAAATAGCGATTATTTGTAGACATATAGTTTTTTTCCCTTAATTATACTAAACATAATTTATTTTTTTATATTTAATGCGATGGGGTTGCAAAGCACTATTTCCTAATTTTTTAAGCCTATCTTGCTCATAATCTGCATAATTACCCTCAAACCAAGTAACTTTGCTATCCCCCTCAAAAGCCAATATATGGGTAGCTATCCTATCTAAGAACCACCTATCGTGCGATATTACCATTACAACTCCAGCCCAATCTAATAATGCTTCTTCTAATGCTCGTAAAGTTTCTACGTCTAAGTCATTAGTTGGTTCATCTAATAATAAAACATTTCCGCCACTTTTAAGCAATTTAGCTAAATGCACTCTGTTACGTTCTCCGCCAGACAAGTCTTTTACTAATTTTTGTTGATCGGCACCTCTAAAATTAAATTTACCAACATAGGCGCGAGATGGAGTTTGATATTGACCAACAGTAATAACATCTAACCCATCAGAAATTTCTTGCCATACTGTTTTATTATCTTTAAGTTGATCTCTACTTTGATCTACATAAGAAATATTAACCGTATCTCCAAATTTAATATTTCCACTATCTGGATGTTCTTGCTTAATAATTATTTTAAAAAATGTAGATTTACCTGCACCGTTTGGTCCAATAATTCCCACAATTGCACCTTTTGGTACTTTTAAAGTTAAATTTTCTATTAATACTAATTCACCAAAGCTTTTACTAATATCAGACATTTCTAATACTAGATCTCCTAACCGTGGTCCAGGAGGAATATAGAGTTCTTTAGTTTCGGCACGAGTTTGATATTCTTTAGAAGTTAATTCTTCAAAACGCTCTAACCTCGCTTTACTTTTAGCATGTCTACCCTTGGCACCACTACGTACCCACTCTAATTCTGACTGAATATTTTTTTGACGAGCTACTTCTTGAGATTTTTCTTGGCTCAAACGCTTATCACGCTCTGCTAACCATGCAGAATAATTACCTTCGAAAGGTATTGTTCGTCCTCTATCAATTTCTAAAATCCAACTAACCACACTATCTAAAAAATATCTATCATGAGTAACCATAATTACTGTACCAGGAAACTCTTGTAAATATCTTTGCAACCAGGCAACGCTTTCGGCATCTAAATGGTTAGTAGGTTCATCTAATAAAATTACATCGTTTACCGATAATAATAACTTACATAAGGCTACTCGACGCTTTTCTCCCCCAGACAACTCCAAAACTTTGGCATCCCAAGCTGGCAACCTTAATGCCTCTGCTGCAATTTCTAGGTGTCTGTTTAAATCCCACCCATTTGCAACATCAATTTTATTTTGTAATTCCCCCTGTTCGATTAATAATCGATCCATTTCTTCTGGAGATAATTCTTCAGCAAATTTATTACTTATTTCGTTAAAACGTTCTAACAACTGCTTAGTCTCCCAAACTGCTTCTTCGATATTACCTCGTACATCTTTATCTGGATTTAATACTGGTTCTTGCGACAAATACCCTATTTTAAGCTCTTTTTTATAAACTACTTCCCCATTAAAATTAGGATCAATCCCAGCCATAATTTTTAATAGCGTAGACTTACCTGAACCATTAATTCCAACCACCCCTATTTTTGCTCCATAAAAAAATGATAAATAAATATCTTCTAAAATTTTTCTACTAACCGTTCCCGCTCCAACGGTTTTAGTTACTTTTTGCATGGTCAAAATAATATCTTGTTTAATATTTTGTGCACTCACAATACTGCCTCCTGTAAAAATCTTACTTGCATTATATCCATTAACTCTATTTCTTTCATGTTGGATTTATTGATCATGTTAGCTTTAGGAATTATTGCTTGTTTAAAGCCCAATTTAACCGCCTCTTTTAAACGCGCCTGCCCATCTTGCACTGGCCGAATTTCTCCAGTTAACCCTACTTCACCAAAAGCAATTAAATTTTTTGGAATAGGCTTGTTTTTTAAACTAGATAAAATCGCTAATATTACCGGTAAATCAATCCCTGGTTCAGTAATTTTTACTCCACCAACAATATTGACAAAAATATCTTGATTATAGGTAATAATTCCACAATGACGATGTAGTACAGCTAAAATTAATGCCAATCTGTTTGGATCCATACCAACACATAACCTACGGGGATTAGCTACATGACTCTCATCAACTAATGCTTGAATCTCTACTAATAATGGCCTGCTACCTTCTTTGGTCGCCATTACAATACTTCCAGATGCTGTTTCAGCATCTCTTGATAAAAACAATGCTGATGGATTATTCACTCCTTTTAATCCACTGTCTGTCATAACGAAAATACCTAACTCGTTTACCGCACCAAATCTATTTTTAACCGCTCGCAATATTCGATAGCGATTATCGATTTGCCCTTCAAAATATAGTACTGTATCCACCATATGTTCTAAAACCCGCGGCCCAGCTAACGAACCATCTTTAGTAACATGACCAATTAAAATTACAGATATACCGGTTTTTTTAGCAAACTGTACTACTTGAGACGACGCTTCTCTAACTTGACTAACCGAACCTGGAGCTGCTTGTAGTAATTCTGTATATATAGTTTGAACAGAATCTATAACCATAATTTTAGGTTGTATTTCTAGCGCAATTTGTAAAATTAAATCTACATTAGTTTCTGCAAGTAATTTTATCGATGGATCTTGTAAACCTAAACGATTAGCGCGTAATTTTACCTGTGATAATGATTCTTCCCCGGTCACATATAATACTGGGTATTTATGACTAATATGTGCTAAAGCTTGCAATAAAATAGTTGATTTACCAATACCAGGATCGCCACCAATTAATATTACCGAACCAGATACTATACCATTACTACCTAATGCCCGATCTAATTCCGGCAACCCAGTACTAAAACTGGATTGTTCGTTAATTTCAACTGCACTTAAGTCTGTAACGCCTGATTGTCCGCTTAACCCTGTAAACCCTAAAAGTTTATTATTTTTAAGATTGGCATTATTAGTACTAATTATTATTTCACTAATAGAATTCCAAGCATAGCAATCAACACACTGCCCAGACCATTTATGGGATAATGAACCACATTCGCTACAACTATAAGAAGATTTTAGTTTTGTCATAGCGGGAAATATACCACAAACTTTTTATTAAATCCCGCCAAACAACCCAATAGAAAAAGTATTTGCGTCTCTAAATGGTTTAAAAGTTCCAGGAAAATTAGAATACCTGATCCTAATTTTAGAATTTTGATCAAAATGCCACATACCGCGTACTCCAAAAGTATTGGTAAATAAATAACGAAAACCTAAACCAACTTTCGGAACCGCAGTGGTTTTACTAACTACAATATCCTCTAAATTAGGATTATTAGCAAATTGAACTGTTACATGTGGCCTAGCAAAACTAATTCCTGCAGAGGTAACTAAATCAAAGTCACCAATAACATTAGCAAAAAAATTTAAATCAAAGTGAGTACTTCTATGTCTAACTTGACCAGCAACCACTGTGGAGACACCATTATAGGTTTGCCCAAACAAAACATCACCAGTATTTAATAAAAATTCTTTAGACTTTCTAGTGGTTCCTATATAACCTATTTCTAACATAATGTATGGCCAATTATATCCTACATATAAATTAGCACCAGATTGAGTTTTTTGAAGCATCTTCCGCCAATCATCTTTAACATCATCAATAATATACATATATTCTGCGCCAACACTAAATTTATGTTCTATTTCGGTATTAATAGAAGCTTTGGCTAATTCTGATAAATCAGATAAATCTTTAGCATGGGCATACTGATTAATTATATTTAAAATAATAAAAGCTAAGCCAATTAAAAAATTAAAGAAATATTTATAAAAATTTTTAAAACCCATATATATAATTTTAAGTTAAAAAGGTGGGTATGCAAGAAATGCGATCCTAGAGCAGGGCCAGATTATCTAAATTTTACCTTATTACATCCACCCGGCGGCTAACGCCGCCACCCTCCTTCGAAGCGAAGGAGGGTTAAAATATACTTAAATTAAAGCTTTTTATTATAAAACTAATAATAAAAATTATGCAATCTAGTAAAAATTAAAGGTAAAAATAATTTAAAATTTATGTTAGATTTACCCTCCTTCGCTTCGAAGGAGGGTGGCGGCGTTAGCCGCCGGGTGGATGCAAGAAATTACAAAAACCTTATAAAAAACCCTAAAGACCAAGAAAAAGTATTTCTAAATGGTACTTCAGTAACATCTGGTAAAATTTGATTATAGCTACCAGTATTAACTCTTAACATAGAAGCATCTTCCCAAACTAGTCTACTACGAATACCAAACATACCTTTAGCATATTGAAAACCTACCCCTAAACGTAAGGCTAACTTACTCTTTCCTGTTATGCTAGCGACCGACTCATTGCCAATATTAATTTCCGGAACACCAGCAGAGTTATTAACAGGATTACCACTACTATCCAAAACCGGGGTATCAATCGCTCCAATATTAACAATTTCTAGTTTTGGTTTAATGGCGGCAATACCAATAGTTCCTAACAACGAAAAACCATCGCCACCAGGATATTGACCATTTAAATCTAAACCGTAGTTAGTATAACTTAACTGTACTTTTTGTTGAGATCCAGATCTCGCTATAGTACCAAACATATTCCAACCACTAACATCGCTATATTTAGTATTCCTATTAGATTTAGTATAATTAATTTCGCCAGCTATATAATCATAGAAACAAATACCATAAAATATTGTACTATTGCTATTGGGTTTATTAGTTGGTAATAATCTATCCCAACTTTCTTCTGCCTGGGTATAACTTAATCTGTATTCTCCACCTAAATATGGCTTAACAATCCCACCGCCATCGGCGTAAACTGTATTGATAGCTGCAATAAAAATTATAAATATAATTTTTAATTTTAAATTATATTTATAAAAGCCTTTTAAACCCACAATCATAAATTTAATTTTAAATTAAAAAGGCGGGTATGCAAACCCGCCTTACAAGAAACAGTAATTTAAGTAATTAAAACTTACTAAATTACCATCTTACAAACGCACCTAAAGTCCAAGCAAGAGTGTCTTTAAATGCTTTTTGGGTAACATTTGCGCCAGCAACAGGCAAATAGCTACCAGTATTAACTCTTAATCTAGAAGTTCCTTCCCACATTACTCTAGTACGAATACCAAACATACCTTGAGTATATTGAGCTCCCACCCCTAAACGTAAAGCTGCCCTAGATTTTCCGGACATAGTAGCAATGCTAGCATTGCTAGTCGCACCTAGATTAGTAGCTTCTAATTTTGGTTTAATAGATGCAACACCAACTGTTCCTAAAAATGCAAAAGAATCTCCAGCAGGATATTGACCATTTAAATCAAAATTCCACCCGCGATAGCTTAGTTTGATTTGTTGTTGGGAACCAGCATTATCTGTAACGCCAAACATACTCCAAAAACTAGTATCACTATACTTGGTGTGTTTAGTAGACTGAGTATAACCAAGTTCTGCAGCTATACAATCATGGAACTGAATACCAGCAAATATAGTACCATTATTGTTTACTTTATTAGTTGGTAGTAATCTTTTCCAACTATCTTTACCCTTGGTATAACTTAATTTGTATTCTAACCCTAAGTATGGATCAGTAGCTAAATGATAGTGAGCACATACTCCATTAGCAGCAACACAAACTCCTGTTGCAACTAAAAATTTTAAAACAGGTTTCATGGCCATGTTAATTACCTCTTTTCCTTAAAAAATTAATTTCATACCCTTGTATTAAAATATAAATTTGTACAGCAAATTTTTAATACAATCAAGTTTGATGTCGGTTGGAAATTTGTTTACTTGAGTATTTTCTAAAGAGAACTTAAGTATATTTTACTTTTTTAGCGACAACCACCCTATCTAATGAAGATAGGTCTTTAAAATATTCCGGCTCTATTAAGCCTGACTTTTTCAACATGTTAGCTACTTCGATCGCTTGATTATAACCATGCTCTAATAATAAATAACCATTATTTGCTAAATAATACACACTATCAAAAATTATTTTTTTTAAACAAGCTAAACCGTTGTTATCTGCAAACAACGCTAATTTTGGTTCATAAAAAATTTCTTGATCACATAAATTTACTTCTGCTGCGGCAATATATGGTGGATTACTAATAATTAAATCAAATTTAAAATCTAACGATGGAGGCAACGCTTTAAACCAATCTCCTGAAAAAAATATTATATTATTAATATTTAATGCTTTAGCATTTCGTTTCGCTAATTTTAATGCAGATGTACTAAGATCGGTAGCATAAACAGTAGTATTAGGACGGTGTTTAGCAATCGACAATGCAACTGCGCCACTACCTGTTCCTAATTCCAAAATTTTTGCAGAGCTATTTGTTGATAATTTAGCTAATGCTTGCTCTACTAAAATTTCTGTTTCTGATCTAGGAATTAACACATTTCTGTTTACTAATAAATTTAAATCCCAAAAATGTTTAGTTCCAGTTATATAAGCAATTGGTTCATGCTGTAATCTTCTAGTTACTAATTTATAAAATTTTTTTATTTGATAATTAGACAATAATTTTTCTGGATGAGCTTTTAAAAAATAACGTTCCACTTGTAATACATGGCATAATAATATTTCTAATTCTTGACGAATGCTACAGTTTTTCAGAAAAATCATTTTGATATGCTAATACTAACGGATCTATAATCTGATCTAATTCACCGTCAATTATATTTGGCAAATTATAAATAGTTAAATTAATACGATGATCAGTAACTCTGCCTTGTGGAAAATTATATGTTCTAATCCGCTCCGACCGATCACCACTGCCTATTAGGTTACGGCGCTTGCTATCTATTTCTGTTTGTTGTTTTTCTTGTTCTTTAGCTAAAATTTTAGCTTGTAATAAACTCATAGCTTTGGCCTTGTTACGATGTTGAGATCTATCGTCTTGACATTCTACCACTACCCCGGTTGGTATATGAGTAATACGTACTGCAGAGTCAGTACGATTGACATGTTGACCTCCAGCACCGGATGCTCTAAACGTATCGATCCGTAAATCTGAATTAGCAATATCTACGCATTCTACTTTTTCTACTTCTGGCAAAACTGCCACTGTACAGGTTGAAGTGTGTATTCTCCCTTGTGCTTCAGTAACTGGTACACGCTGTACTCTATGTACACCAGATTCAAATTTTAACCTAGAAAAAACCCTCTTTCCTATAATTCTTAATATTATTTCTTTATAACCACCTTGTTCAGCAAAACTTTCGTTCAAAATTTCCACTTTCCATTTATTACGCTCTGCATAACGACAATACATTCTAAACAAATCACTAGAAAATAACGCTG
Source organism: Gammaproteobacteria bacterium (assembly GCA_050012295.1). Classification (GTDB taxonomy): domain Bacteria; phylum Pseudomonadota; class Gammaproteobacteria; order UBA6186; family Azoamicaceae; genus UBA6186. The sequence continues at coordinate 34,387 of JBEKHL010000007.1, read as the reverse complement.
CCTCGTTACCACCTGCACCTGCACGGATCTCTAAAAAGACATTTTGACCATCGTTTGGATCTGCTGGTAATAGCAAGGTTTTCAATTGTTGCTCAACTTCTTCTTGATTAACACTTAAAATTTTTAATTCTTCTTGAGCCAACAAGCGTAATTCTTCGTCCGGATCTTTAGTTAAATTAATTGTTGACTCTGTATGTTCTGTAATATGTTGATATTCTTCAAACACTCTAACAATTTCTTCTAAATCTGAATATTCTTTAGATAAATCACGAAACGTATTTTGATCAAACGCATTACTATAATTATTAGCTAATATTACACCTATTTCAGCACGACGTTTAGCTAAAGTTGTTAATTTATCTAAAATGGATTGTTTCATAATGGGCCACCCCCTCAACCTTTATAAAAATTGGTCGATAGTTTAACTGATAATCATGGATTGGGGAACTCTCTTGCGGATTATATCACCTGGTATAGGAATATTAAAAATATTTACAATATTTTTAATATCAATAATAAATGTAGATAGTAATGCTATAACTAAAAATATTATTTTACCAAAAAACATACCAACCGCCCCAACTAATCTAGAAAAAGATATAACCCATACCCATGTTAATAATATTTATAAATTCTTATTAGCCAACCTAGCTATTTATAGAGACGAACCATCCACAGCTATAGATAATTTACAACAATTACTAACCACTAATGATCCCCAAATTGCCAAAATCTTAACTGAATATGCTATTGAGCTAGAAGACTATAAATTATCAATATTAGCTGCTAAAACATGGGCTGAATTAGATCCTAATAATTTTAAAGCCCAACTAATAGCCGTTACAATGTTATTAGAAGATAGCCCTTCATTAGTAGAAAAATTTCTCAAACAAGCAATTAAAGCAGATCCAGAACAAGTAGATGGTCAACTATCAAATTTGCTCCCAAAATTACTAGACCATCATAAACAATTAATTCTTAAAACGCTTAAAAACTTGGCAACTAAAAACCCCCATGATGCTATCACACAATTATGTTTAGCACAAATTGCAGCACAATTAGATGAACTGCACATCGCCAATACTGCAGCTAGCCTTGCACTTAAATTAAAGCCCGATTTAACCCACGCTATATTTTTACAAGCAAAATTAATAAGATACAACTATAAATCTGACGACCAGGCTCTAGACTACTTAAAAAAACAGCTAACCAATTTTCCTGAAAATGAAGAGCTAAGATTGTTTTATGCAAATGCATTATTAGATAATAACAAAATAAAAGAAGCATTAGCCCAATTAAAAAACTTACTTGCTAGTAATAATCAAAATTATGCATCAGAAGCAAACTTATTAACAGCAGAAATTTATTTACAAAAAGAAAATTTAAACCTAGCAAAGGCTAAACTATATTTAAATAAATTAATTAATCTTAATGAAAGTTTCGCTACCGGGAAAGTAGCTTTTCTACTAGGACAAATTGCTGAAAAACAAAATGATAACCCTACAGCAATTAATTGGTATACTTCTATTATCGAAGATCCTTATCACGTTATTGGATATTTACGAGCAGCTGCACTATTAGCTAATAATCAACAATTACCACAAGCTATTGAAATTTTAAATCAAGCACAACCTAGTACTGTATTAGAACAAAAACAGTTACTACTTTTTAAAATTGAGTTAGCCCTAGCTTCTAAAGATCTACAATTAGCTATTACCAATGCTAATAGTGGGCTAGAAATGCTACCAAACGACGTGGATTTTCTATACGCGCACAGTATAATCGCCAGTTTAAGTAACGAATTAATAGTTGCCGAAAAAGATTTAAAGAAAATTATATCTTTTCAACCGGACAATCATACTGCATTAAATGCTCTTGGTTACATTTTAGCAACTCACACCAATAGAAAAAAAGAAGCCCTACAATATTTACAACAGGCCCTACAATTATCCCCAAACGATCCAATATATATGGATAGCATGGGTTGGTTATTATATAATATGGGAAAAATTACTGATTCATTAGAGCTACTTTCTAAAGCTTATAAGATTGATGATGCTCCCATTATAGCTACTCATCTTGGTGAGGTATTATGGGCAAGTGGTCAGCAACAACAAGCAGAAGCAATTTGGAAAAAAGCCTGGCAAACCGATCCAAATGATGAAGAATTATTAAATACCCTAAAGCAGTATAAAATAAATTTTTCAAACATGGCTCATTAATGATAAATATTAAACCAAAATTAATTTTCATAGCTAGCATTGTGTTTATAGGTAGTTTTTTGATCGGACACTTTATACATCAAAATATCAGTATTCTAAAAATATATAGTTGCCCAATTTCTAAACAAAACGGTAATGCTAACTTTTTTTCTCAAGGTCTCGAAGATTATATTTTATCAATTGTGTTATCCGATATAAAGAAAGGAACTTACATCGATGTAGGGGCTTACCATCCAGACATTGATTCTGTAACTAAATATTTTTATATTAGGGGTTGGCATGGTATTAATATTGAACCAGCTAAAGAACTATATGAACTATTTCAAAAAAACCGACCTTTAGACATTAATATAAACATGGGAGCTTCAAATAAAGCAGGTAAAATAAAATTTCATTACATAGCTAATAGCCCAGGATTATCAACCTTTAATCATATATTAGCTAAAAATATTAAAAACCATAATCTTCCTTATTATACCTATTTTGTTCCAGTAACAACTCTTAACCATATTTTAACGTTATATCCATTACAGCATATTGATTTTATTAAAATAGACGTTGAAGGCTTTGAACGACAAGTGTTAGAAGGTTTAGATTTAAAGAAATATCGCCCTAAAATATTTATAATTGAAGCTTTAGAGCCAATCTCTCTGAAATCTTCCTACCAATTATGGGAGCACATTTTATTGAATAATAATTATGAATGGGTTCTTTCTGATGGGTTAAATAGGTACTATCTTGCCAAAGAACATATCAATTTATTAAAAAAATTTAAGAAAGCCTATAAATGTGTCCGTAAACTTAATAATACAGCAATTTTAAAATAGCTTCTCAAAGACTAAAAAGTTGTTTATTATATTTTAAGATTTTTCAAATACAATATAGAGGTAATTAATAATGTATATAAACATAAAAAAATTTTTATTGCTGGTCTGTTTAGGGTTTTTAACTATGTCAGCTTGTACTCCTCATTTAGGCGGTAGCGATTATGATGTGCAAAGCGTTGGTCAAGTTAGTACTACTTTAAAAGGAATAATAGTAGCAACTAGAAAGATTAAAATTCGTGCTAGTGATAACCCACAAGAACCAGGCGTTGGAGCTGCAGTTGGTGGTATAGGTGGAGCAGTTGCAGGTTCTACTATTGGTGGTGGAAACCATATGCCGTTAGTATCTGCTGTAGTTGGTGGAATAGCAGGCGGAGTTGCTGGCCACATGATAGAAAAAAAGATTAAAGAACAAGATGGAGTAGAATATCAAGTAAAACTAGATCGTGGCGATTTAATAACTATTGCTCAAGGAGTAGAGCCAACATTAGTTGTTGGACAGCGCATATTAGTTATAGAAAGTAATCCTCAACTAAGAGAAGGTAGAGGCGGAAGACTAATAGAAAGCAACAAAACTCGTAGTCGTATAGTACCAGATAATAGTGCTAACTAGTATTTTTTATTTTAAAATATACTGATTATACCAAGCTTGAAACATCAATATACCCCACAGGTCATATTGATGGTTTCTGGTACCAGATAAATGCTGCTGTAATTTTTCATTAATAATTTTACTATTAAATAACCCTTGTTCTTCTAATTTTTTAGGATTTAACAAATCTATTGCCCAATCACGTAATTCATTTCTAAGCCATACTTCTATTGGTACTCCAAAGCCCATTTTTGGTCTATTAATTAATTTTTGAGGCAAATATTTAGCTAATATTTTTTTTAAAATCCATTTTTGTTCACCATAACGAATTTTATAATTCATTGGCAATTGCCAAGAAAACTCTACTAATCGATGATCTAAAAGCGGCTCTCTAGCTTCTAAACCATATGCCATACTAGCTCTATCTACTTTAGTTAAAATATCATCTGGTAAATAATTATTTAGATCTGAAAATTGCATTTCTTCAATAAAATTCAAGTCAGCCGGAATATTATAATTAGTAGAGACCAAAGAAGGATGTAATAGTGGATCCTGATCTAACCAAAAAGAAATAACTTTGCTATAAAAATCTTGAGCGGTATTAAATGGCAAAATATTAGCTAATTTATATACCCGATCTCCTAAATTTCTTATATTAACTATTCTGTTTATTAAGTCCCAATTATTTAAAGAAATTCCACTAATGCTATTTGCTAAAATTTTTCGTAATTTATTAGGCATCCAAGCAATTTTACTAAAAATATTATTCCATAAAGAATACCTATTATATCCAGCAAATAACTCATCTCCACCATCTCCTGACAATGCAACAGTAACTTGCTGGCGTGCTAATTTAGCTACTAATAACGTTGGGATCTGAGATGAATCTGCAAACGGTTCATCATAAATATCTGGTAAAGTAGGAATAAGATCTAATGCTTGCTTAGGATCTAAAATTAATTCTTGATGATTAGTTCCAAGATGTTGTGCTACTTCTTTAGCAAAATTAGCTTCATTATAACTTTGCTCATTAAAACCAATAGTAAATGTTCTTATTTTAGTATTTGATAATTCTTGCATTAATGCTACTACAAGAGAACTATCTATCCCTCCAGATAAAAAAGCTCCTAACGGTACATCCGACAGCATCCGCATTTTAATGGAGCTTTTAAGTAAATCATCTAATTGTTTAATTATTTCTATTTCTGAATTTTTTAAATTAATAGATTTTTTAATAACTTTTTGATCAGCAATAATTTTTGTTAAATCCCAATATAATATTTTATTAATTTTTTGTTGTTTATTAATCGTTAAAATAGTTGCTGGCTCTAACTTAACAATATTTTGAAAAATACTATATGGGGCAGGTACATAATTAAATTTTATATATCTACTTAAAGCATTCTTATCTAAATTACCTTGCCATAAAGGATGAACTAAAAAACTTTTAATCTGTGAACCAAAAAATAGTATATTATTAATAATACCAAAATATAGCGGCTTAACTCCTAAACGATCTCGTATTAAGGTTAACTCTTCTAATTTATTATCCCATACTGCTAATGCAAACATACCAATAAATTTTTTACTAGCCTCTACTATGCCCCAAGCTTCAAATGATTGAATAATTACTTCTGTATCGCTAGATCCTCTAAAGTTATGGCCTAATTTATTAAGTTCATCTCTAATTTGTGGAGCATTATATACCTCACCGTTATATGATAATACAAACCTACCAGAGCTAGATTCCATCGGTTGTTTACCGGCAACTGTTAGATCAATAATAGATAATCTACAATGCCCAATAGCAATATTATTTTTCTGATCCACCCATATATTAGTATCGTCCGGACCACGATGGTTGATCTTAGCAATCATCCTATTTACTGATTCTACTAACTGTTCTTTATTAGAACGCGCTGAAAAATCCCAAAACCCTGTTAATCCGCACATGCTTTTTGTTTAACTTGTAGTTGTTTAGATGCTTGTTCTATTATTTGTAGTACTGCTAATGCCTCTACTCCATCTGTAAGTGGAGTTAAGTCCTGTTCAATACACTTTACAAAATGACTAGTTTCTTGAAATAAAGGTTCTTCGGTGTTTTTTAAATTAATAAATTCTGGTTGTAAATTTTTTAAAACTGGCTTATTAGTTGCATCTAAATCCACAGCATATGGGTATAAACAAAGCTTCTGACACAGCTCTAATGTATCATCAAATACTGCCATAGATTTACTTCCAATTACTACAAATTTTCTTTCTTTAATAGGATGCAACCATGATGCAAAAATATGTCCTTTTTGTTCATTAGAAAAATTTAATTGAATTGTAATTTGATCCGCAATATTTTTAGTTAAAAAATAATTAGCATAAGAATTGATCGATTTAGGTTTACCCATTAATGTTAAAATCATAGAAATATCATGCGGAACATAATTCCATAATACATCTTCTGCTGCCATGACCTTGCCAAATGATAAACGATTGGAATAAACGTAACGTAATTTTCCCAATGCTTGTTCCTTACAAAGTTTTTGTAATTCAACAAAAGCTGGATGATACTGTAATAAATGTCCAACCATAATTTTTTTATTAACCTGACTTGCTATATTACATAGCTCTTTAGCTTGCTTAAATGTATGTGCTAGAGGCTTTTCTACAAATACATGTTTGTTTGCTAATAATGCTTCTTTAACAAATTGATAATGAGACTGATCTTTTACAATAGCTACCGTATTAATTTCATTACTATCTAATATTTGTTGCCAACTAAGGTTTTTTACTTGATATTTTACAGCAATTTGTTCAGCAACTATGTGATTAATATCACAAATAGCTATCAACTTTGACAACTTATGAAAATTACGTACTAAATTTTTACCCCAGTCACCTATCCCTACAACAGCAATACTTGCTTGCTCCAAACTACGCTCCTAATTTGCTTTTACACTGAAGTTTACAGTAAACAAAATCAAGACTTATGTCGAGCAAATATTACTTAGTTTGAAACATAATTTATTAAATATTTAATAACTTTAATAAGTAGTAAAATAATTATGCTTTAGGTAAAATAGCCTTTTAACTTATACCTATAATGGACACCAGCATGAATATAGATTTAAAGAAAGTAAAAAAAATTATAGAACTTATAAACCAGTCTGGAGTATGCGAAATAGAGATAAAAGAAGGGGAAGAATCTATTAAAATTTGTAAACATCAAATACCCCAAAATTCCATTGGACAAATACAATCAATGGCTCTTAGTTCTCCACCTTTTAATTCAAACACCTATCAAAACTATATACACCCATTACCAAAATTTCCAGAAATTGCTAGTCCTGAATCAACTACCGAAAAATTTAACTTAAAATCACCAATGGTAGGTACTTTTTACCGTTCTTCTTCTCCTAATGCTAAGGCATTTGTAGAAATTGGCGATCATGTTAATATTGGTGACGCATTATGCATCATAGAAGCCATGAAAATGTTTAATCAAATTGAAGCAGAATATGCCGGAACTATTAAATCTATTTTAGTAGAAAATGGGCAACCGGTAGAATTTGGACAAGCACTATTTACAATAAATCCCGATTAATTTAAAGAAAATATAAATAAAAACAATATGAATAAACATCCTAAAAAACCTGATAATAACTTTGTAAATATAGACAAAATTGTAATAGCTAATAGAGGCGAAATTGCTTTACGCATTTTACGTTGCTGCAAAGAATTAGGCATAAAAACAGTAGCTGTACATTCTTCTATAGATAGCAACTTAATTCATGTAAAATTAGCAGACGAATCAGTATGCATAGGTCCAGCAGCTTCTACTTATAGCTATTTAAATATTCCAGCTATTATTAGTGCTTGCGAAATAACCGATGCTATGGCAATACACCCTGGTTATGGTTTTTTATCTGAAAATGCAGATTTTGCTGAAAAAGTTGAACATTCTGGCTTTATTTTTATTGGTCCAACTCCACAAACTATTCGCTTAATGGGTAATAAAATATCTGCCATTAATGCTATGAAAAAAGCTGGGATCCCCTGTGTACCAGGATCTGGTAGCTCATTAGAAGACGAGCCAACTAAAAATTTAGCTATAGCCAAATCTATAGGTTATCCAATCATTATTAAAGCAGCTGGCGGTGGCGGTGGACGTGGTATGAGAGTTGTACACAGCGACGCAGCATTATTAAATGCCATTACACTTACTAAACATGAAGCAAAAACCGCTTTTGATAACGACAATGTTTACATGGAAAAGTTTTTAGAAAATCCTAGGCATATTGAATTTCAAATGTTGTCTGATGGCCAAGGTAATGCTATTTGCCTAGGAAGTAGAGACTGCTCTATGCAAAGACGACATCAAAAAGTAATAGAAGAAGCACCAGCACCAGGAATCTCCCCAAAAGTTCTTAAAGAAATCGAACAATTATGCATTAATGCTTGCCTATCTATTCAATATAGAGGTGCAGGTACTTTTGAATTTCTTTATGAAAACGATCAATTTTACTTTATTGAAATGAACACCAGACTCCAAGTTGAGCATACAGTAACAGAATTAATTACTGGTATAGATATAGTAAAAGAACAACTATCTATTGCTTCTGGTAAACCACTTAGCATTAAACAGCAAGACTTAATTATTAGAGGCCATGCTATAGAATGTAGAATTAATGCTGAAGATCCTAAAACTTTTATGCCTTCACCTGGCACTATTAATCTTTATCATGCTCCAGGTGGCCCTGGAATTCGTATTGATTCACATATATATACCAGCTATAAAGTGCCGCCAAATTACGATTCTTTATTAGGTAAATTAATAGCTCATGGCGATAATAGAATAGAAGCTATAAATCGTATGCAAACTGCACTAGACGAGATGGTAATAGACGGGATAAAAACTAATATTTCATTACATCAAAAACTAATGAAAGATGTAAATTTTAGACACGGCGAACAATCTATTCATTATTTAGAAAAAAACTTAGCAAACTATGAAAATTGGTAATCATAAAATAGAAAATAAAACTATTTTAGCGCCAATGGCTGGTGTTACAGACCACCCATTTCGTACATTATGTAAAAAATTAGGGGCAGCAATGGCAGTATCTGAAATGGTTGGCTCAAACTCTCTACTTAGGGGTAGTTTAAAAACATTGCGTCGCGCTAACCATACCAATGAACCATCTCCTCGTATCGTACAAATTGTCGGTGCCGATCCTGATACTTTAGCCTTGGCTGCAAAATTTAACCAAGATCAAGGTGCAGAAATTATTGATATTAATATGGGGTGTCCAGCAAAAAAAGTTTGTAATACCCTAGCTGGTTCTGCATTACTAAAAGACGAATTATTAGTCAGCAAAATTCTAAATAAAGTAGTAAGTGCAGTATCTATTCCAGTAACTTTAAAAATTCGTACTGGTTGGGATAGTAATAATAAAAATGGCGTACAAATTGCCAAATTAGCAGAAAATGCTGGTATCGCAGCTATCGCGGTACATGGTAGAACTAGATGCTGTTTTTTTAGAGGTGAAGCTGAATACGCAACTATTGCTAAAATAAAAGCTACTGTTAAAATTCCGGTTATTGCTAATGGTGATATAAATACTGAACAAAAAGCCAAAGAAGTACTAAGAATTACTGGTGCTGACGCAGTTATGATCGGCAGAGCCGCATACGGTAAACCATGGATTTTTCGTCAAATTAACTATTATCTACAATATAACAAAAAATTAGACGAACCTTCTTCTCAAGAAATTTACCATATTTTGCTTGGACATTTAGAATGTCTATATAGCTTTTATGGCACAACTACTGGGGTTTTAATGGCTAGAAAGCATGTTAATTGGTATTGCAAAGGTAAATCCTTGGCTGCAAAATTTAGAGAAAACTTTAATAAATTACTAACTACTAAAGATCAACTAAATGCTATAAAATTATTTTTTGAGGACTAATAATGCACCAAGAACAAGATTTAATACCGTTAAATCAACAAATAAAATCTTCTTTAAAAAAATACTTCGATAATTTCGAAACATTAGATTATAAAAATATCGCTAATTTATATCAATTAGTTCTTACAGAAGTAGAAAAACCTTTATTAGAAACTGTATTAGAATATACCAACGACAATCAATCTCTAGCTGCCAAATGGTTAGGAATTAGCCGTAATACTCTTAGAAAACTAATAAGTTCATATAAACTATAAAAAAATTACTGCGCAAAAACTACTAAACTTGGCTAAAATTATAAATATATGCCAAATAATACTAAAAAAACTAACGTCAAAGCAAAAAAAACTAAAAAAAAGTTGAATACTGGCAAATCTAATTTAGACATACAAAATAACACTACCATAACTTGGGCTTATAACGAAAAAACTAACAATAATCCTCTTGGTGTTAAGTCAAAACAAACTTCAGAGGATGCTGAAAACCCAACTACTTTAGATACTGTTGATATTGCCAATGCTCCGGTTGATGTTGAAGTTGCTATTGCCGATGTTGAAGGTATAGGATCTGCTGTAGCTACTTTATACACAATCTACAATACTGAAAAATACATTAAAAATCTTCCTAAAAATTTAAAGCAAATAATAGCTAATATTGATCAAAAAGATTTACTACAATATTTTAAAAATATTAAAGATCCGACACAAATTACCGAACAACATATCCAAAATTATTGCATAAATAAATTAAGAAATCCTATGGCTGTAAAAGTTGCCGAAACTGGCATAGACGCCACCTCATCTATAGCAAGCACTGTATTTGCATTTGGATTACTGTTTCCTCCAATTATTCCAGCCGTAGGTATAGCAGCTTTAGCAATTGCAGGCGGCGGTTTAATTGCAACTGGTATTGCTGCCATTCTTCAAAGAATAAGAATAAAAAGAGTTATAGAAAAAATTATTAAAGATGAAGATAAAGATGGAGCAATAAAAAATGCTTTATCTAAACAGTTAGCTATTTTTAAATCATCTAAAGTTAATAAAAAAATATTGTTTAATGATAAAACCAACAGCACTGATAATAATAAATCATTTTTAGATAAAGCTATCTATTGGTTAACCCATATTATTTCTGCCATCAAAATAATCGAAACGTTAAAGCATGTTGTTCCACTAATTGGTAGAATAACTGCTGTTGGTGCAATATTTGTGAATACCGTAAAAAGTGTCTTTGATGTTTCTAAAAACTATAAAGACCGACAGAAAGATTTCCAAAATATTCCTTTATTTATGCAAAAGGCTATTAATGAAAAATTACATATAACTAGAAAAAAATATTTTTTGTGGGGTAAGAGTCCATTAGATGAATATAAAGAATATTTAAAAACAACAGGACAAAACCCAGAAAATATAGAACTTTCTAAACTTAAACAAGATGCCTTAAAATATACTTTAAAAAAACAATTTGAAGCATATAGCATTAAAAAGAAACAACAAGGTTCTTTTGTTTATAGTCCTGACAAAGACTTATTTAAAAAATTTATACAAGACATGTTATTAGATTCTGTATCTAAAGATGTACGTAATTCTGGAGCATCTAATACAATAAAATTGAGTTTATTTTTTTCTGGTGGCGTCTCTATGATATTTCCTCCAGTCGCTATACTTACCGCCGCAGGCGTTTTGCTAGGTGGTATAATAGTAACTCCAATAATGAGAATGATAGAAAGAAAAAAATGTTTAAATCATATACACAAACAAGATAGCAACATTACAAAATTTACAGATAATTTATATCAAATTACACAATCAACACCTGACCATGCTATTGTCGAGCCACAATTAACAAAACAAATAAAATTAGCCGTAAAGCAACCTTCTATACCAAAAAACAAATCAGGCATTTTATGGTCATTACGTAATTTAATATCAAAAGATAAAAAACCTGAGAATAAAGAAGCAATCCATACCGAACCAAGCAAAAAAATAAAAAAGATTGATTAGATTTCTCTAAAAAATTATGTATTTAATCGCATATGCGGAAATAATAAAACGTCTCGAATAGAATTTTGATCGGTAAACAACATGACTAATCGATCGATCCCTATACCTTCACCGGCGGTTGGTGGCAACCCATACTCTAAGGCACAGACATAATCCTGATCATAATGCATTGCCTCTACATCACCAGATTCTTTTAATGCAACTTGACTCTTAAATCGTTCTTTTTGATCAATTGGATCGTTAAGCTCAGAAAATCCATTCGCAAGTTCCCGACCAGCTATATATAACTCGAAACGATCGGTGAGTTCTGGATTAAGATCATTGCGTCTTGCTAAAGGTGAAACTTCGGTAGGATATTCGGTAATAAAAGTAGGATCTAATAACTGAGATTCTACAGTGTGTTCGTATAGTTCAAATTGTAATTTAATTATTCCAGCATTATTTATCCAATCAGGATCCATAACAATATTTTTACTTTGCATATATGCCAATAATTTATTACGATCATTTAAATCTTCTGCTGATAAATCGTGATTATATTTTACTATAGCTTGTTTAAATGTTAATCTTTCGAACGGCTTAGATAAATCGTATTGTTTGTTTTGATAAGTTAAAATATTGCTTCCTAATATATTATTAGCTAAATATTTAAATAAATCTTCTGTTAGATTCATAAGATCTTTATAGTCAGCAAAAGCTTGATAAAATTCAATCATGGTAAATTCCGGATTATGTCTGGTAGATAATCCTTCGTTTCTAAAATTACGATTAATCTCGTATACTTTTTCAAAACCACCAACTACTAAACGTTTTAAATATAATTCTGGAGCAATTCGCAAATATAAATCCATACCTAATGCATTATGGTGTGTAATAAATGGACGAGCTACTGCGCCACCAGGAATAATATGCATCATTGGGGTTTCCACTTCTAAAAACTTTAAATTATTTAAATACTCCCTTATAAACTGCACAACTTTACTTCTAGTTTGAAAAATTTTTTTAGAATTAGGGTTTACCATTAAATCTAAATATCGTTGCCTATACCTAGTTTCCTGATCTTGTAATCCATGCCATTTTTCTGGTAAAGAACGTAATGATTTGGTTAATAATATAATTTGGGTTGCTTTAACAGATAATTCACCTGTTTTAGTTTTAAATAAAGCTCCACTTACGCCAATAATATCACCTAAATCCCACGTCTTAAATTGTTCGTAAATATCTGGCAACGCTTCTTGTTGTAAATAAATTTGAATTTTCCCAGACATATCTTGCAATGTAATAAAACTAGCTTTACCCATAAGACGTCTTAACATAATACGACCAGCTACAGTTACTTTAATATCTTGTTTTATTAATTCTTCATTAGACAAATTACCATAATTAACATGTAAATCTTCTGCCAAAAACTCTCTTTTAAAATTATTAGGCCAAGCAAACCCAGCTGCCTTTAATTTTTCTAATTTAGATAAACGCTCTACATCAGCATCAAGATCTATATTATGTTCATTAGTTTCTATATTAATTTTTGATGTCATTTATATAATCCTTATTTTTTTGTTTTTAAATTTGCCTCTAGAAATGGATCTATCCCCCCATCTAATACTTGTTGAGTATTAAAAATTTCTAGATTAGTTCGCAAATCTTTAATACGAGATTGATCTAAAACATAAGATCTAATTTGATTTCCCCAACCAATATCAGTTTTAGAATCCTCTAATTTTTGCTTTTCTCTATTTTTTTCTTGCATCTTTAAATCGTAAAGCTTAGATTTTAATTGCTTCATCGCATAAGATTTATTTTTATGTTGAGATCTATCGCTTTGACACTGAACCACTATACCGGTCGGCACATGAGTTATTCTAACTGCCGAATCTGTACGATTCACATGTTGTCCTCCGGCACCACCTGCTCTATACGTATCTATACGTAAATCTGCCGGATTAATCTGAATATTTACATCATCATCTACTTCTGGATAAACAAATACTGCCGCAAAAGAAGTATGTCTACGATTACCAGAATCAAACGGAGACTTGCGTACCAACCTATGTACTCCAGTTTCGGTACGTAACCAACCATAAGCATAATTTCCACTTATTTTTATAGTGGCACTTTTTATCCCAGCTACATCTCCGTTAGATGTTTCCATAATTTCTACTTTAAATTTTCTAGATTCTGCCCATCTTAAATACATACGTAACAATATTTCTGCCCAATCCTGAGCTTCTGTTCCACCAGAACCAGATTGAATATCTAAAAAAGTATTATTTGAATCTAATTCTTCACAAAACATACATTCAAATTCTAGTTTATGAAAAACTGTTTGTAATTCTAAAATTTCCTCACAAATTTCTTGCAAACTGTTTTCATCTTGCAAATTCTTAGCCATTAAAAATAATTCTTGGGCATCTAATAAATTTTTAGAAAATTGTTCTATTGGAAAAAGTTGTTGTTCTAATTGTCGTTTTTCTTTACTTAATAATTTAATTTTTTCTTGATCATCCCATACATTTGGATCTGCTAATTGGGATTTAATTTGCTCTAACATGAATGATTTTTTATTAAAATCTACCAGATGCAACAATTGTTGCTGTTTAACAGATAATTCTTCCAATAAATCATTATAATTAATGTCATACATAATAAAGTTTCCTTCAACAACCCCCCTCTCCATTCATGGAGAGGGGGCGGGGGTGAGGCCATAAAGTTTCCATTAGATATGGTGCATCCCTATTATCTGCAACTCACAAGTTTTTTGATTATTAAAATTATTTTCAAACAAACTAAAAGCACAGATTACTTCATCATCTTTTACAAACAAACAAGGTTCTTCTACCCCATAACGCATACTAAACCATACTGCCCTAAAAATTCTACCACTAATATTTAAATCTACCCTAGCATGAGTACCGTCACCAATAATTTTTATATGATCTATTTTGGCTATAGTATGAAAAACTGGACTTTCAAAATCTTTACCAAATGGCTCTAAAATCTTTAAGTCATAAAAAAAATCTAAATTTATTAGTTCACTAGGAAGTACACCATCCGACCAAATAACCGGCCCTAAGTTTACCATATCCAGCTGTTTTCTAGTAGCCAGTTCGAACAACTCTACAAATTTATTAAAATCACTGGCTTTTAAAGTAACTCCACCTGCTCCACGATGCCCACCAAAAGCTATTAATAGCTTTTTATCTTGATCTGCCACATATTGTAAAGCATCTCTTACATGAAAACCCTCTATTCCTCTTAATGAACCAGTAATTAATTGATCTTCACCAACCTTAGGCGCAAAAAATGCAGTTGGCCTTCCAAAATTATCTTTAATTCTACTAGCAGATATTCCATGAACACCCACGTGTCCATCTGGTAAAAAAATACACACTGCATATTTATTAGCGTCTACTTGCTGTTTTGCTTGGGTTAATCCTTGCAAAGTAATGGTTTTTTGAATATTACGACGTACAATATTTTGTTCTTTTAAATGTTGTAGCCAATCTTGGGCCTGAGTAAGGCTGTCTGACAATAAAAAACTTACCGAGCCGAACGCTGTAGCCAAACGGCCATCGCTATTTAATAATGGTCCAATTTTAAAGCCTAAATCTTCCACATTAATATTATCTGGCAATATATTATTTAATGCTTGCCAACAAAATTTACTTCTAGAATTAATAAGCTGTAATCCAAAACGTACTACTGCTCTATTACTGTGGCTTTTAGCAAAACTAACACAATCTGCAACTGTACCAACCGCAACATAATCAAGAGTATCTTGCAATTTAGGAGCATTTTTTTCTAAGTAACCTAATTTAATAAGTTCTAATCGGGTTGTTACCATTAATAGCCAAGCTACCATACACCCTGCTATATACGGATCGTAATTACAATCTTCTCTGGTTGGGTTAATACAAGCGTAAGCGCTCTTAGGAAATTCTGTAATTGGAATTTGATGATGATCAGTAATAATTACATCTATGTCGCTAGCCTTTAATTTAGCTATTCGTGGTTCATCCGAAGATCCATTATCTGCAGTTATTACTAAAGATGTTCTAGGAAGATCCGCCAAAATTCTGTTAGCTACTGCATCAGACAAACCATATCCCTCGGTTAATCTATGGCCAATATATGATCTAATTAAATTCTTAGGATGTTTAAAATGCTGCGTTAAATTATAATAAATTACTGCATGGCTAGTTTGTCCATCGCAATCATGATCGGTTTCTATTCCTATACATTCTTTATTTATAATGGCATAGGCTAAACGCTTAGCTGCTTTAACCATATCTTGCATTGTTTCAGGATGTTCTAATAATGATAATTTTGGTTCAATAATTTTAGATAAACTCTGTTCTTCAATTGGACGTGCAGCTAAAATTTTTGCAATAGTAGGGTGAAGGCCATTAGCCAAAGCTAAATCGTATAATTTTGAGTTTAACTGTCTAGTTTTAATTTTAGGAGCAGGTAATTTAATGTTGGTCATTTTATTTATATATCTTACATTGAAAATACTTTAAAAAATTCTATATTAACATTATGCCAGGAAACCCTATACCAGACAAACCAGGACCAGGACTTACAGAAGATAGTGGCGCCTCTCCTGCACTTGTAGAAATACCAGCAGATCCAGACGATGATGATTCCGTTTCCGCAACATCTAAAGCAAGTGAACCAAAATCAGGTACACCTACAATAACCTTAATTCCAGAAGCTGACCCAAACGATCCAGACAAACGCTTAAAAACTGAAGCTGCATTAAAAACTGCAACCGCATTACAAACCGCACTTGAGGAAGAAAATAAAGCTGGTCAAAAAGCTGAGCTTAATAATGATCCAAATACCACTCCACCTAATAATACAACCAGTACTAATAAACATATTTTTCCCCTTAATACTAGAATGAGAGAACTATATGGTTATCAACAATATTTAGTAGAGAATAATAAATTTCAGAAAAATGATAAACCTTTAGGTATTAGCGGTTTAAACAAATATAATTGGCTCGGTAATCCTGCCAATGTAATAAAAAAGATGGATTTTAATACTTATTGGGATTTTAGAAATTATCAAATTCAATTGATGCGCCAAAATCTACTAAACCGCTTAAAGTTATTACAAGAAGCCGAAGGAGAAGAACCTAAAGACACATCTAACCGAGTAAGTAGATTTTTTGGTTTAACCGAGCCTTTTGCAGATCGAAAAGCTTATTTCGAAAAAATGCTAGACCTGCTTCAAGACGTCGCTATAGTACCAGATCCAAATAATAAAGAAAATAAAACTAATAACATGCTTATCCAAAAAAATGGTAAGACTTTAGTGTCTATAAGCGAAAATGTTGATGGCAACTTAAATAATATGGAATTTAAAATTCCAAAAGAGATTGTTGCAGCTGGTGGAAAAGACTTAGACAATGCAGTTGCACTACTAGTGGATCAAGCAACTAGAGTACTAGAAAGATCTAATGATCACGAAAAAGCATTTCACATAACTGGCAACTCCAAAACTCCAGAAGTAGCGCTTAAAATGTACAAAGCAGCATTTTTAAATGGTCTTAAGCCAGAAGTATCTAAAAAGGATCTTGCACATTGGCAAGATCAAGCTGAGAATGCATCTGATCCTGCAACCAAAGAAAAATTTACTCAAGCTTTAAAAGACCATGAAGAATTAACCGAAAGATTTAAAAAGAAAGGTTTTCTACACAAAGCAAGAAAATTAATGCTTGAAAAAGCACAAAAAGCCAAAGAGACTGTTGCAGCACACCATTCTGCAAACAGACCATAAATAGCTCTAAATATTAATTTTTTCTAGGAAATAATCTAGCATCAATAGGAGTTGGATCTATAGGAAGCTGTTGTTTATTATGTAAAACTTCAGCTTCTGTTAATAAAATATTTAATAATTCAGTAAATAAAATTGGATTATTCTTATTTGCTTCCCATAAATAAAATGCAAACGATCCAGGACACGGGTTAATTTCGTTTAACCAAACTTGCCCAGTTTTACTATTACATAAAAAATCAATTCTTGGAAAACCACTACCTTGAATGCTATTAAATGCCAATTGCGACCAAACTCGAAAATTACTTTCCATAGCTGGATTTAATTTAGGATTTAACTCTCTAGTTAAACTTAACATGCCGGTACTAGTGGACGTTGGAGTTTTACTACCAACTTTTCCTAATTTACCGCTATTATTACCAGAAACGTATTTTTGTTTAAAATCTAATAAATCTTCAGCACATTTTGGCTGTTCGATAGCAGAAGTTACTATTTTTCCATTTATTAGACCAACAGAAATATTGTATTCTACTAAATTTTCTACAAAAGGTTCGACCATTGCTAAATAATCGTATTTAAAAATATCGGGTAATACTGCGGCTAATTCTTCCATATTATTAACTTTTGCTACCCCAATGCTACTACCTAAATTACATGGTTTAACGCAACTTGGAAAAGTAACTCCAGCTACCAACCGCTGTAAAATTTGATTATCTATTATTAAACCATTCTCTGGACGTAAAATGACATGGCACGGCAAAACTGGGATATTAACTGCTTGTAAAATTCGTTTGGTAGCAATTTTATTCATTAATACTGTAGATCCAAAATGTCGCATGCCAGTATATGGAATGTTAGCAATTTCCATAACCGCTGGTAATTGGCCATCCTCACCATGAATTCCGTGCATAGCCAATAACGCCATGTCAAAATTAATTGATTTAACTGAACCAAACAAACTTTTTTTCTTTAATAACAAGCGACCATTATTCTTGCTACCTAAATCTAAGGTTACTGAATGTAGCTTATTTATACTTTCTTGAGTCAACATATAATTAGCGGTATTTAATAACTCTTTACCAACTAACCATTCTCCATTAGGTGCTATGTAAACTGGAAATGCCTCAAATTTACTGCTATCTATTGCCTTTAAAGCCTGTAAACCAGTAATTATACTAACATCGTGCTCCGGAGTTCTACCTCCAAAAAATACTGCTACTGTCTTTTTAGATTTTAAATTTTGCATGGCCCCCGCCTATACTTCAAAAATCCACCCGGCAACCTTCGGTTGCCACCCTCCTTTACTAAAGGAAGGTTAAGTTTACCTAGATTAAAGCCTTCTATTAAAATAAACTATATAATAAAATTTAGATGTTAGCTTAATAATAATTAAAATTAAAGTATACTGAATGCATATGAGTTCAGTATAACTATTCAGCGTTAAACTATGGGTAAAATTTATTATAAAAATTTATCGCCACCTAACAACCCTAATTTACCTCATATTATATGGGGTCACGGTTGGGGACAAACCCATGCAAACTTATTGCCTCTAGCGAGCTGTTTACAAAATTTTGCTAACCATTGGCTATTAGACTTCCCTGGTTTTGGAGCAAGTACGCCACCAAACAGTACTTGGAGTAGCCTAGATTATGCCAATGCCACTGCTACTTGGATCGCTAACCATATCCCAACAACAGCCACAAAAATTTGGGTTGGCCATTCTTTTGGTGGCAGAGTAGGTATTAATTTAGCTGCTAAATACCCTAATCTTATAAGCGGGTTATTTTTAATAGCAGCATCTGGGATCCCCAAACCACGAAATTTAACCCAAACAATAATTATTTCAACAAAAATAAAAACTTTTAAATTATTAAAAATTTTAAACAAATTATTAAATAATGATAAATATTCTGATTGGTTAAAAACTAAATTTGGTAGCCCAGACTATAGAAACGCTAATACTAATATGCGTTCTATCTTAATAAAAGCAGTTAACGAAAATCTATCAACTTTAGCTACACAAATAATTTGTCCAACCGAGTTACTCTATGGTGAAAACGATACCGAAACTCCTATTACAATGGGCCAAAATTTTAATCAATTAATTAATAACTCTAAATTGCATGTTTTACCACAAGAAGATCATTATAGTGTACTATCAGAAGCTAAACATCAGGTTATATATTTATTAAAACAATTTATATATAATATTAAACAACCATGTTAACAATTTTATTAATTACAACTATTTTAATTTTTTCTACCAAACGCCATTTAACCTATTTACATATTTTTCAACAACAAGAATACTATAATTATCGATTTTTATCTTGGGTATTTAATAATAAAGCCTTCGATAAACGTCTGTCTAGTTTATTATTTATTATTTGTTATTTAAATTATATTATAAATAATATCACTATTATTACCTCTGCTATTGTTAGCGCTCTATTAACATTCAGCTATTTTGAAAAAAACCCTATAAAAACCGCCAAAAAAAAATTGGTTTTTACTAACAGAGCACAACGTATTTATTATCTTAGTTTAATTATTAATTTATTAACCAATATTATATTATTTATAAATTTAAAAAATCTAAATTTATTTATTATATTATTGCTAACTATACAGCTAATACCCGTATATCTAGTTTTAGCTAATTTATTGCTTACACCCATAGAAAATACAATTCAACAAAAATTTTGGCAACAAGCTAAACAAACAATTATTACTAATAACCCATTTGTTATTGGTATTACTGGTTCGTTTGGTAAAACTTCAGTAAAACATTTTTTAGGACATATCCTGCAATATGTAGATCACACTCTAATAACCCCCGGCAGCATAAATACTAGCATGGGCATATCTAGAATAATTAGAGAACAGTTAAATACTTCCCATCGCTACTTTGTAGTAGAAATGGGAGCCTATGGCATTGGCTCTATAAATAACATTTGCAAATTAACTACACCTAATATGGGCATAATAACCAATATCGGCAAAGCTCATTACGAACGTTTTAAAACTTTAGAAACAGTAGCTACTGCTAAATTTGAATTGGCAACCGCAGCAATTAATAACAATTCTAAAATAATTATCTCCGAACAAGCATTAAATACTGATTATGCTAAACAATATATTAAAACCAATCCTAAAAATTTCGAAATTTTAAATACCCAACAATTATCTAATGTAGTCCAATTAAAAACTGGATTAGCTATAACTTTAAATTGGCAAGCAACTACTTATCAATTAGAAGTTCCGGTATTTGGTTTACATAACGCCACTAATATTGCTTTAGCGTTTATTGCAGCTTGCAACTTAAAAATACCACCTGCAACTATTATTACTGCTCTAAAAACTATGCCACAAATTAACCATAGACTAGAAGTGCTTAAACAAAATAACTGCACTATCATAGACGATGCTTATAATGCTAACCCAAGCGGCTTTAAATCCGCCTTAGAGTTGCTTAATTTTTTACACGAACCGCCAGGACGCCGTATTTTAATAACCCCCGGACTAATAGAATTAGGAACCGCCCACAATGCGGAACATTTATTGTTAGGGAAAACCGCCGCTCGTTATACCGATCTAACTGTAGTTGTAAAACCACAACGGATCCCTAGTTTTATTAATGGGTTTAAAGAACTAGCTACCGAAGCTCAACAAATTATCCAGGTGGCATCGTTTGCTCAAGCTAAAGAATGGTTAAATAAACATTGCCAAACTAACGATACTATTTTACTGGCCAACGATTTACCAGATTTATACGAAACTGGATTAAAGATTTAATGGGATTTTTTTGCGGCTAAAGCATGCGGATGCATGGTATCAGTTATTGTTTTTTTTAGTGCCTCATACTCTTCCTGGGTATATTTTTTCTCTATAGGTGTTTTTCCATCTTTTTCAAACCCAGCAATATATTTACAATCATCTAAATTTTCTGGTAATTTGATATCAATAGATCCTCTATTTAGTATTTTTTGTGTTTTAATTAATTCTAAAATTGCTTGTAAATCTTTCGGAGGAAAACCATTAGCTTCTACAGTTATTACTTTATCAGATTCTAAAACAGCTTTTTCTAAATTTTCTAAAAAAGCTATACCAACTGCTTGTTGTTTGCTAATTAATCTTGCTTTTTCTTTTGCATCCTTAGATTCTATTGCCTGAAATTCACATATTGTAGTATTATTTCGTTTTTCGATCGTTGCTAATTCTGTTTTTGTCTCTTGATCTTTTATGACACCAATAGTGTAACTGCTTTTTTGATCTACTGGAACAGCCTTAGATTCATATTTTATTTTTTCTCCAAGCTGTTTTGTAAAATGTTGCTCCCAATTTAATTGATCATATGCACCAGCTAAACCGTCTAATACTGCTGGGCTCTGGTTTGACGAATCAGATACAGATGCCGATAATTTTGGTTGTACTTTCGGTACTTCTGGTTTCACTGGTTCTTTTTCTGCTGCTTTTGGGCCTTTTGAAAAAGCAGTATCTACATCAACGACCTTGCCTTGCCGAAGATCTTCCATAATGGCATCTACAACTATCCCTGGACCATTAGGTTTGTCCCGCCAATATGACGCAGCATTTTTACCACCTATAGCAAATTTATTTGGAAGATTAGCAGTATTTTGATTTGTTAACCCCAACACCATATATCCTTTCCCTAGATGTTCTGCAATATTTTTCATATCACGCTTAACTAATTCCAAGTGTTTTGTAACGTCTCCTCCAGTATGCATTACTGTAGTAACAGGTAAAATATCTACTTTTTTTCTAAGTTCTGCATCCTCAAGAATTGCTTTTTGCAATATTTCAAATGTTGGAGCTTGTCCACCTCCATTGATATGCAGACCACCTGTTTTAAGATCCTGATAGCTTGCATTTTGATACGATTTATATATACCAGCAGATTCATTATCGTTGGCTGAATAGGTAATTGCTATTTTTAAATCTGGATTTTGTGCTAATAAAGCTTTAATATCTCGTAACATTATTTCTGCTTGTGCTTCTGCTAATATAGCCCCCCCCCCAACTTTATAAGGCATATAATATTCATTAATGCGATTATATTGCAGTTGGTTAGGAAACGCTGGTTTACCATCAAATGACTTGTTAATTTCTGCCGGGATCTTAACTGTTTTACTTTCAGCAACTGCTAATTCTTTTAAACGTTCTTCTATTTTAGATAATAACTTTTCTCCATTATTCCCATAACCCCATTCAGCTTTTATTTTAGCACTTGAACTTGAAATAGCTGTTTTTAAAGATTCCAAACAATCTTTGGTTACAAGCGGTAGTAGTAATTTAGAATTAACTACTGTTGATATAACTTTAAGTTGTGGAAAACAATAATCTGGAAAAGAAGATGGAAGTTCTTTTAAAAGAAGCCCTAATTGTTCTCGAGTGGGTGCGGTAATTTCCCCTCTATTCACAGATATTAGGTAATTATAATAATAATTAAAAGTATTTATATCTTTTTTAATAGCATAAACCTGCTCGAACTTAATTACTTTCTGTGCATGGGTATCACTCAGCATTAATTTAACAGCATCATCATTTTTTGCTAATAATTTTTCAAATAATTCTGAACTTAATCCACTACCAGGTTGGTCTTTTTCTAATTTACGATTTAACTCAAGAATAGTTTCGATATCATCGCCATCTGAAATCTTTCCATCTTTTTCTATTACTTTTTTTAATTCTGCAAGAACTTCTATATTAAATTCGTTTCTGATTTCTGTTAATCTAAGAATTGGTACTTCCAGGTCACATTTTCCATCTATAGTATTTTTATAAACTTTTATATCTTTTACTTGCTTGTTGCTTGTAGCATACTTATTTTTCGCATCATTACATGCACACCATCTAACAGCTATAAATAAAGCTTCATCAATATCGAAGAAAGCAGCTCCATGAACTTGGGCTGGAATGGTACTATTTATACCAAGCGAAGCATTATAAATATTATCCCTAGATTTTTGAAATTTTCCAGCAACTTCGCCAGTTTTTTCAGGAGAATCATCATATTCTTTTTGTGCGGCAGCAAGTGCGCTCTTTAACTCTGCTATAGTTGCCGATTCTAGTAGTTCTTCGGTAGCTAATTTATTTTGTACTATTATACCTTTGGTAGTATCTGTTGCTAATTTTTTTAATTGTTGTTTATCTAGTCCACTGGGGGTAATGCTATTAAGTGTGGCAAATTGATTTAATTTATCGTTTAAATCTAGGATTTTTTGAACAGTAGGTTTGTCGATATCTTTTTCCTGAAGAGCATTTACTATTTCTGATAATTTTGCTAATACTGTTGAATGTGCATTTTGATCTATATCACTTTTTATTTGAGCTAATAAAGCATCCAAAGATTCATCAATAGTTTTTGGTTCTTCTTCCTCCTCATCCTCCTCTTCTGGTACAGGTTCTGGTTCTGGAGATAAAGACGACTTGTCAAATTTTTTTTCATAATCATTAGTTTTACGCTCTAGGTCTCCTTCAACTTTGCTAAGCCTAACCATAAGCTGTTCATATTCCAAAGGATACTTGTCTTTATTGTCTTGTACTTCTTTGCATAGTTTGGAGATTGCATCTCGCATTTTAAATCTTGAGCCATCTGTGCCAACATATTCAGGGTAATCTGCATACATCAATGCTATTAAATGTGCTCTATCAGTCACCATATGGCCAAACCACTCATCTAGCAACAAGTGCTCATTTAGAATTTTTTGAACAAAGTCATCGACATTTGTTACATTATTTAATGTGCATTCCTCAGCAACATGTTCTGATATTGTTGCCGCGTGTTGTAAATTTATATGTTTTATGTTGCTACTTCCATCTTGGCCACCAAAAGTGTCTCTCATCCACCAATGTGCTTGATCTGCCATGCTGCCAGGAGTATAGTTAGGAACAAACAATATTTTTCCCGCTAGTATAACCGCATCATTATCATCAATAGTCTCCAATAAAAATTTTTTAATGTTTTCCCAACGTCCTAATAAATTTCCAGAATAATCCGATTTGGGTTCGGCTGTATTAAACTCATCTTGAACACCTAAAGCAGTGGCTAAATTTTGTAATGCTGGTGCTGTATTCTCTTGGTATCTTTTTCTTCTTTCTTGAGCTAACTTTTCTCTTTCTTCAGATTTGGTGCCGTTAATCTCAAGACCACCATCTGCATTTTCTGTGCCAATTTCTAACCAATCTGTACTTTCAGTTGCTTTTAAACCAAAGCGTAAAATTGAACCTAATGTTACATCGATAGCTTCACTAGACATTTTTACATATTCTGTTGGATATGTTTCTCCTCGGGCTTCTACAGTAAATATTTTTTCTAATAATTCTCTGTTTTTGCAAAGTTCTGTAAAATCCCTGCTTCTAAAAAACTCTAACATCCTTGCATCACGCCCACAAAAACCAATATCGTTAAACTTTGATTGCCATCTTTCTTTAATTCCAGACATAAAAACTTTTTCTTGGTCTGTAAAACTAACAGGGATGGGGTGTGCCTTCTGAATATCTTCTATTTTCTTATCAATGGCATTTATAATAACTTGAAGATTTCCTGTAGGCATTTAAACTCCATAAACATTGTAATTTTGTATTTTGTTAGTTAATTAAAAATTCTCCTAAATATCTTGTCGGTAGTTTAACTAACAGACTTAGTCAATAGCCAAGCTTTTAACGATTTTTTTTTCCAACAGACATATCAGTTTGACCTTATTGAAAACTTGCCAATTATTGTTTATTTATCGGTATTCTATATATATCTATTTATCGCCAAATTTATGCTGCCACTTTAGCTATAAACCCATACCCCATCAAAAAAGTGCCGAGGACTAGCAAGTTATGTAGTTCAACTATTAGCACCAACACCAACCCATTGACAATAGAAGGTTTACTATATATGCTTCCATTATAAATGGAGCAATTATGCCTATTTCTCAAGACATGCTAAAACGCATTATATTGGATCAGCGCGAAGATCAGCGTTGGCCATCTGTGTATATACAACGAACCGCAGAACAAAAGCTTAACTTACTAAGTCAAAATCAAGAAATAATAGTATTAACTGGTATTAGAAGATGCGGCAAATCTGTGCTATTAGAACATATACGTCGAATGCACGGAAACGAAAATAATTATTATTTTAATTTTGAAGACGAAAGATTAGTTAATTTTGGTACAGAAGATTTTGAAGTTTTGCATCAAACATTAATTTCTATGTATGGCGTGCAAAAATCGTTTTATTTTGATGAAATTCAAAATATACCGGCATGGGAATTGTTTGTTCGACGCATGTATAACAATAGTTGTAAAATATATTTAACTGGTTCAAATGCTAATTTATTTAGTGAAGAATTGGGAACTAGATTAACTGGCAGGTATATATCACTTACAATTTACCCTATCTCCTTCGCTGAGTTTTCACAAAATTATTTTTCAATTGAGCAAAAAGATTTTAGCACTACAGATCTTGGGATATTAAAAGGATTATTTTCTAAATATCTAGAATATGGCGGTATACCAGCATATATAATCAATAAAAATAATGATTACTTACATTCATTATATGAAAGCATACTTTATCGAGACATAATCACCAGATATAAAATTGGCAATCCTGATGCACTAAAAAAGCTACTTTTTTTTCTAGCAAGCAACTGCAGCAAAGAAGTTTCTTATTCTAAATTACTTGGCATGGTCAATAACAACGGTAAAATTATAAAGAGCAATACAACTATTGCTGATTATTGTAGTTATATTGAAAATAGCTTTCTATGTTTTTTTATAAGTCGTTATGATGACAATCTCAAAGCACAACAACAATCACCAAAAAAAATTTATTTTATCGATCATGTTGTAGCTAGAATTATTGGATTTAGAACTAGTGAAGATTATGGTCGCATGCTAGAAAATATAGTTTTTATAGAGTTAAAACGTAGAGGACAAGATATCTATTACTATAAAAACACTAGAGAATGTGATTTCGT
Organism: Gammaproteobacteria bacterium; assembly: GCA_050012295.1. Taxonomy (GTDB): domain Bacteria; phylum Pseudomonadota; class Gammaproteobacteria; order UBA6186; family Azoamicaceae; genus UBA6186. Next base: position 8,009 of record JBEKHL010000007.1, on the reverse strand, counting down.
ATTACGTCATGGTGTACAAACTTTACAAGTTATTCAAGTATGCACCGAGTTATACGATCCGTCAACTAAGCAAAGAGAGGTATTAGGGCTTATAGAGGCTATGGATCAATTCTCATTATCTAATGGATTAATTATTACCGAAAACGAAGAAAATATAGAAATCATAGACATTAAAAATAAAAAGTACAATATTATAATTACACCAATTTGGAAATGGTTACGTAATTTTTAGCCTAATTTCAGTTTACATTTTAAGAACATAACTTGTTTATTGGCGCTGGTTAATGGAAATTCTTGTATTCCAAACCCTTCTACTTTTGGCATATCTCTCCCATAAGCCATAGTAATAATTTTACTGTCTTTTCCATCACTATTAAAGCCTAACACTAACCCGGTATGGCCAGCTTTACCTGGAGAATTATAGATATCTTCTATCTTATCTTCATTAAAATTGCGATGAACATATAGTTGACCAGGCAGAATATCTCGTTGAGGATCTTTAATTTTTGCTGCATCAAATAGTCTAGTCATTTCTAGCTCTGTACCAGAACTTACCCAACTTGAATCTGTTACTATACCTTCGTTTTCTTCGTTGTTTCTTATTAAACAATTGCGATAATGAAATAACTGATCTACCGTTGAAAATTGAATTTTACTAGCACAAAGTTTAGCCACCCAAGACGAGCAATCTTCTGGACCAAATAATTTACCACTAGGATAACGCGATTCATCACGATGGCCGCCAAATGCATATCCACTATGTATAAATGTAAACCCAGATGTTGATGGCGCATAATCATCAAAAATATAAGTATATTTACTATAATCTTTTTCTATACAACGGCATAAATCTATTGATTCTGGTAATGGAGTTACATGTGCTATAGCAGAAGCATCTAACCATGAAGAAGTAGTCGATGATGGCAAATAATTAGCTTGATATAAATGAGTTTTACCGTCACTAACTAACAATGTGGTTAATGCAGCTGTTTTTAAAAAAGTACCTTTAGAGCTGCCGTAAATAGTATATGTATTTTCGCTTAACACCGTTACATCATCAACAGCAGTATGGTATCCGTAACCATCCCCAAGATCGCCTTCTAACAATTTAGCAAATTTGGTTGATGTTAATTCTTGTGCACCGGCAATAGCAATAGCCATTTTATTAAATTTTAGAGGAAACGTTACATGTTTTTCTGGATGACCAGGCTTATATTCTTTTAATATGGTACTATTTAAGTAGCTTGTTAAATCTAAGTCTTGCTCTAATTTACTAGATACTTTTTGTTGTAATACTTCTATACCTTCTTCTGGTTCTATTGTTTTTAATCCAGCAAATAAATGATCTAATTCTTCTGTAGTTTTTTTTCTAAAATTCCACTCTTGAGATAATGCTTCTGTAACATATGCATTTTTTGAGTCACGAGCAGAATTTACAATAGATGCAAGTTTTTGATCAACTAAAGGCATAATTATTACTCCTTAGGATTACATCATGGATTTTGTGGAGTTAAAACATAAGATGTGGTTAATACTATTGGAATTAGTGCTATACACGATAAAACACTACACAATAATAAAATTATAAAATACCAATTCCAGCTATAATCTATTAATAAACCTATAGGGTATCCAGCAACCGCTGCACCAATATACCCCCACCAACTTACAAAACCATTAGCACTACAAGCTACTTTTTTATCAACATGTTCTGCTACAGACAGACCAATTAACATTTGTGGCCCATAAACAAAAAACCCTATTAGCCCTATTAATATAAAATCTAATAACTTATTACTAATATTAACTTGCCAAAAAATCCATAAACAACAAGCTAAAACAATGGAGCAAATCATAATAAATGGTGCCCGTTTACCCGTAAATATTTGATCTGTAACCCAACCTGCAAATAACATTCCTAACAATCCACCTAACTCAAACCAAACAATACTAGTACCAGCCACTATAGAACTATACCCTCTAGTTTCTACCAAAAATGGTACTGTCCAATCATTAATTGCCGTTTTTACTACATAAATAAAAAAACAGCTAACTGCCATAATTATTACTGAACTATTGTTTAAAATGTGTTCAACTAAAATTTGTTTTGCCGACAAGCTAGTTTCTGCTGACGCTGATGGTAATTCATAATCGTTGCCGTCTGATTTATATTTTTCGATCGGAGGTAATCCTAAACTTCGAGGTTCATCACGTAACCTATTAATTAATAATAAGCCAATTACTATACACATTCCTCCTGGTACAAACATTGCATAACGCCACCCTAATTTTTGAGCATAATAACCAGCAATAACCGGAATAATAGCTCCACCAACATTATGTGAGGTACTACAAATACTCCACCACAAACCACGCTCTTCCTTGGTATACCAATAAGTTAATTGTTTAGTAATAGGTGGCCATCCCCAACCTTGAAACCAACCATTTAAACCCCAAAAAATTGCAAATAATATTAAAGAATTAGAAAGACCGAATAAAATATTAAACACCCCGGTAAGCATTAAACCAACAGCCATAAAATACCTAGGATTAGCTCGATCAGATAAAATACCGCTAAAAAATTTACTAACCCCATAAGAAATAGATAAAATAGTCCCTAATAACCCTAAATCACTATAGCTATAACCTAAATTAATTAATTGTGGAGTAATAAAAGTAAAACTTTTTCTGGCAAAGTAAAAAAAGACATATCCTATATACATGGAATAAAAAATTCGGATCCGCCAATATTTATATTTTTTAGCAATTAACGCCTGATCTTGTAATTCTTCTTTTAATACCGCCGGCTTAAAAAATTTAAATACTGTATTTACTAACCTTTTTTCCATGCCAAATTTTGGAACTTATATAAAAAAATGTCAATAAAAAACTATAATTTAACTAAGTTAGGGTAATCATTAAACGATAATTTATGATCTAATTGCAGCATAATTTTATTAGCTAAATTTTTCCCTAACTCTACCCCCCATTGATCAAACGAATTAATATTCCACATTACTCCTTGTACAAAAACTTTATGCTCATACAAAGCAATTAGCGCCCCTAATATTTCGGGGGTTAGTTGTGGAAATAGTATAATGCTATTAGGACGATTACCGTTACAATGCTTAAATTTTTCTAATTTAGTGTTATCACTATTACCCTGCATTAACGCTTGACTTTGAGCTAGACAATTAGCAAATAAAACCCCGGATTTTTTAGTAGCAACTAAAAAATCTACCGGAACTATTTGACTGCCCTGATGTAACATTTGCATATAAGAATGTTGCCCATTACAACCTACTCCACCCCAAATAACCGGGGCTGTATCATGATCTATATAATTATTTTGTAAATCTACAGTTTTACCATTACTTTCCATCTCTACTTGCTGTAAATAATGTGGAAAATATTCTAATGAATCCAAATAAGGCATAATTGCTAGAGATTTATATTGCATAAAATTTATGTTCCAAATACCTATGAATGCCATAAGTATTGGCAAATTTTTAGAAAAATCTATGTTAATAAAATGCTGATCTAACGTATACGCACCAAATAAAAATTTTTTAAAATTTTCCATACCTAATTTAATTGCAATTGGTAATCCAACTGCTGACCAAACAGAATATCGCCCACCAACAAAATCCCAAAATGGAAAAATATTTTCTATATTAATTCCAAATTCTATAGCTTTATTTACATTACAAGTAACAGCAAATATTTTAGTTTGATCTGTAAGCCAACTAGTTATTGTTTTCATATTACGAATGGTTTCTTCTGTAGTGAAACTTTTAGAACTAATTATGGCAATAGTAGTTGATGGATTTAATTTACCTAAAATATTGTCTATAGTCTCTGGGTCAACATTTGCTATAAAATGCAATTTTAAATTTTTAGCTAATTTATGGGTATATTGATCTAATGCTTGGCAAACCATCATGGGTCCTAAATAAGAACCACCTATACCCAAACATAAAATATTTTGACAGTTACTTCGATACAAATTTTCTGTGAAATCAGTCATTTTTTGCAAAACCATAGCTACATCTTTTACTGGGTTAGGTTCTCGTAACGCTGTATGCCAAACTTTGCGCTCTTCGGTAAAATTAATTTTAGATCCTTTAAATAAATCTTTAATTTTATGCTCTAATTCACAATGTTTTGCAGCATCACATAACATTTTCATAATTTCTGAGTCAATATATTGTTTAGAAAAATCCACTAATAAATCTAAATTATCTATATTAACTGAAAAATTTTGAAATCTATTAGGATCTGTTAAAAATAATTGTGATATAGATTTTTTAACTATTAATTGTTTTTTGGCTAATAATTGTGCCCAAAACTCGCTATTTCTAAAAGTATTTTTTAATTGCATATTATTTGCTCGCACCAAAATCAAAATCTAAGTTCCACCCAATTAATTTAAATTGGTTATTAATAGAATCAATTTCACAATAATTACCAGGATTGACTTTTAAACGATTTTCTAAAATTGCTAGTTCCATCCCACCATCAAATAATTCGTTTACAAAAGTAATAACTCCTTGGCTACTGATTACAACTACAACATCATCTTTTTTATATTGAATAAATAACATATTAAAAAAAGTGCGTATTCGTTCAACCAATTCTTCTCGAGTAATTTGCCAGGAATGTGGTGAGTTATTAGGAATTATACGTTTTTGTTGCCAATCGTCCCAAGCTTGTTTACCAAAATTTGCAATTACTTCATTAGTTTCTCTTGTTTCTCCTAAAGTAGTTAATCCAGCCCAATTACCATAATCTAATTCGATTAACTGCTCGCTTAAATATAATGGTGGTTCAAAATTATTTTGCTGAATAAAATGTTCTCGTATAATAACAGCATGCTCCCAAGTACGAATTAATGAACCAGAATATATAGCTTTAATATTTTTCGACTCTAAAAATTTAGCCATGGATCGAGCCTGGTTGCGACCAGAATTAACCAGTGGGATATTGTTTTTCGAACCACACATAAAAACTCGTTTTCCGCCTGGCTGATCATCTCCAAAGGTGTTTCCATGTCTTATTAAAAATATTTTCATTAAATTAATTCCCCGTGTTGTTTAATTAAGTTTTCAGCAGCTATAGCATCTTCTAAAGAATCTATACCAGACATCGAGGAGTAAATATAATCTTCAACAACAGTAATTTTAATTGGAATATTGTTTTCTAAAAATCTTAATTGTTCTAAACTTTCTAATTTTTCGTAAATTGACATAGGGGTTGCAACAAATTTTTTTAACATCGGTATACTGTAACCATAAATTCCAATATGACGATAAACTGGAGATAAATTAGAAGTTTTTCTTAAATCATGTTCATTTCTAATAGCAGGAATAATATTTTTAGAAAACCAATGAGCAAAATAATTACTATCAAATACTACAGAAGTGCCGCTAAAAGGACTATTCTTTTTCCATTCACGAAATTGATCTAATTTTTCCCAACTAAGTTGTACTGCCGGAGTAACAACAATATTAGCGCTACCATTATTTTCCGCAGTACGGATAATTGCCTCTAAAATATGAGGTGGAGTCAATGCAGCGTCCCCTTGAAAATTAATAACAAAATCAGGAATTTCTTCCAACAAAGAAACGGCTTTTAAAACACGATCGCTACCCGTAGGGCATGTTGGATCAGTTAAAATAACTTTCATTTTAAGTTGTATAGCGTGATCAAAAATTTTCTGATCATCCGTTGCAACATATACCTCTACATTTTTTAATTTATTAGCAACTACTGTGGCAGTTTCACAAACTCGTTGTAACAAACTTTTTCCAGAAATTATATGGAGTGGTTTTCCAGGAAAACGCGTAGAGCCGTAACGTGACGGAATAATTATAACTGATTTCATATTAAAATACCCATTAAGAAATATGCATATTCTATTCTGACAAAATAGTTGTCTCTTGACAATATAATTTAAAACAATCAACTATATCCTGATATTGTGGTAGTAATTGCTTAACTTTCTTAAGTCTTTCTATAATTATTGATTTTGGCGTATAACGACCAGTAATTTTTTGTCTTGCTACAACTCGTAATATAGCAGTTTTAAGATCGCATAAAATAAAATGCATTTCAGTCTGATATTGGTGTTTATCTCTAAGATTTTTAAGAAGATCAACGTGTGCTGCAAATAACCCTCCATGATCCATGATGATATTAAATTTATTAAATATAGCACGGTCTAAAAGTTCGTAAGCAACAATTCTAGCTAAATTTTCAAATTTTCTAAACGCTTGTTTACTTCCTTCTAATTTTAGCGTCTCTTGGTAAGCTGAAAGTTTCTCCATGATACCATCGCAATGAACCAGCACGTGATCTGGCCAGTTTCTGTTATTATAAAAAGTGGTTTTCCCAGAACCAGGAATACCCCCTAAATGAATTAATAATGGTTTATCCTGTGGAGTAGCTGATGATAAGCAATCTGTTATTATCTTTTCGTATTCATAATGTTCATTATCACAACAATTAATTTCTTCGTATGCACAATTAATAACATCTTTAATTGGCATGAGGCTAGAAAGAGTTTTCATGTTTTTATACTTCTGGCTCTTTAGACCAATCAACAACTTTTCCTCGCGTAAAATCCCACCTATAAAGCCACGAAACACCAAAAGCTGCGTAATAATTATTTGGTTCAAAGTAAACTTCATCCTCTAGAGCATTACTTAGATTCACAAATTTATAACCTAACTCATAAGCTATTTTTAACAAATCTTCCATAATATAGGAATTTATTAAATTAATATGTAAAAGCCATATGTGCTTAATATTACGACTAAAAATTTTTTTAGATGCATCCTCATAAAAAGCAAATTTTGCTCGAGTATGCTCAAGATATTTTTGAATAATCTTTTTTTTATTGTGTGGATTGTCAATTAACTGTTTATTAAACTTCCAATCATCTGTATCAATAGTCACAGGTGCAACAATATACCCTTCTTTTTTTAAAAATTTTTCGAAAGAAGATCTTATTTCTGAAGTAGCACCAGTATCAAGATACGGGTGCCTAAAATAATTATATTTAATTTTAACATTTTCCATAAGGTGTTTAGAAATCATAGAGCCTTTAATAACATCTTTCTCAAATTCATCTAACTTAACATTACTCAAACGGTTATGTGAATAAGTATGATTACCAAGAATTTGCCCATAATCAATCCATAATTTAAGAATCGCTATTTTTTCAGTTATCTGCTTGTTAATATAAAGTTTACCTTCATTAACAAAACCAATTGCTGGCACCTTAAATTTATTCAATGTTTTTAAAATTTTTTCATTAATTTTATGTAGTTTTTCCGCTGATTCATCTTGCTGTCCAGGTAAATCATCAAATGTAATAGCTATTTCATTAGCATAAACAAACTGACAACAAAGTATAAAAAAAGTAAACAATATTGTTTTAATTTTCATTTTTTACTATTTTAAAATTATTAAAATAATTGATAAATCGTCCATTTAAACTAAATTTTCTAATTCCACAGCTTTTAAGCCAGCACACTTAGTAATGGTTTTTATATCTACTTTAGCTTTTAACATTTTTTGTGCTATGGCTTTAGTCGATTCTTGTTTACCCTTTTGCATACCTTGTTGCATACCATCTTCAAACCAATGTTCTGCTAACGTACCCATAAACTTACCTCTATTATCCCCTAACTCTTGGGAGTATATTTTTAATTGTTTAAAAAATTCTTGTTTATTACTAATATTAGCCGCTATAGATAAATATTTTAATATAGCTTGTTTATATTCTAAAATATTAGTCTCTTTTAATAATTTCCTCAATTCATTATTATGCTTATTGTTGACTATATTTAATTAATTTATAATCACAAATTTACTAGATAGATAAGAGGGTGCGACTAAAAGTGTAACTTTCTTTCATTTTATCATCCACCCGGCAGCTAACGCTGCCACCCTCCTTCGAAGCGAAGGAGGGTAAGTTTATCGTGCATTTTATATTATTCTCTACT
>JBEKHL010000006.1:0-47994 GCA_050012295.1 Gammaproteobacteria bacterium | reverse complement strand
CCACCCATCATAAATTTCACACCTGTTGCAATTGAACAAAATTTACCAATAATCAGGCGATCAGTTTCACTATCATTTCTATGATTATCTTGTTCATCAAGATACATTACACAGTCTTCAAAGGATTTACCGTGATAATAACCCGAGTAACCCACAATTATATGTTTTGCTTTTAGGTGATCTTTAATAATGATTGATTCTCTATAACTCTTAAAAATATTCATATTACCGTTGCTTGTTCCTTTAAGATTATTCTTATAAAGACCCAGTACTAACGAACGTATGTTTTTGAGCTGCAGAGCTAAATAAGATATTTAATTTGTCTGTTATCATAGTATATTCGTGTTATGTAAAATACTCTATTAGTGTCGTCTCGGTAAAACCGGAGAGAGTGGGATTCGAACCCACGGTACCTTTTGGGTACAACGGTTTTCGAGACCGCCCCATTCAACCGCTCTGGCATCTCTCCAAATATTTTTTACTTTATTTTGCCTTGTTTTCTACTTCTTTGTTAGCATAGTCTGGTGGAGTAAAATCTGTAACAGGTTTAGTCCATTGGCCAGGGATTTGTGGAATAGAATAACGGTTGCTTTTGTTCAACGGATATTCGTTTTTAGTAGTTTTTAGTGGTTTAGCTGTTTGGGCACCGCTATAATCGTGACCGGTACTACCAAAATGTTTTTGATAAACGCTACAGCCACTAATAATTGAGCTTAATAAGCCCAATAAACCAAATAAGCAAAATTTATAGCGGATCATGAATACACTCCTTCTTTATTAAATTCTTTAATATTATTATATGCTTCTAAAACAGTTTGGTGATATTGTTTAGATAAATTAGTTAACGGTAGTCTACAGGCTTCTTGGATTTTTCCTAAGTGAGCTAATAGCCATTTTACTGGTATTGGATTTGCTTCTATAGTCATAATTCTATGTAATTGATCTAATGCAGAATTAAGTTGTTTAGCAATATCTAGATTTTTTCTATTTAGTATAATAGAGCAAATTTTACTTATAATTTGTGGGCAAACATTAGCGGTAACCGAAATAACGCCACTACCGCCTTGTAGCATAAATTCAACAAAGGTTGGATCGTCACCGCTTAACAAAATAAATTCTTCTCCACATAATTTTTTTAATTCAGGAACGCGATCTAGTTTACCAGTAGCTTCTTTTATGCCGACAATATTTTTTATTTTAGCAAGGGTAGCAACTGTGGTTGGTAGTAAATCGCAACCAGTTCTAGAAGGTACATTATATAAAAGTATGGGTAGCTTAGTAGTAGATGCTAGTTTTTCGAAATACAAAACTAAACCATGTTGAGTAGGTTTGCTGTAGTAAGGAGTGACCACTAATGTTGCGTCTGCACCAAGCTTTTCTGCTAGCAGAGTCTTTTTTATAGTAGCATTAGCGTTACAAGTTCCGGTTCCTGCAATAATAGATAATTTATTTTTAGCAGTTGTTATAGCTAGTTCTAGTAATTTAACAAATTCTCTAGATTCTAAAGCAGAGGATTCTCCAGTAGAACCGGCTATTACTATTCCATTAGTTTTTTGAGATATATGCCAATTTATTAATTCTTGAAATTTACCATAATCAATACGATAAGATGTTTTTTGCATTGGAGTAACAATTGCTACTATACTGCCGATCAGCTTATTAGTTAATTGGCTCATATGTTTTTATCCTATAAATATTTAAGACTCATATATTTTATTATTAATAGCCTCGATAATTTTAGTGGAAGAAATATCGCAGTTAATGTTCAATGGTCTATCTAATAAATAAACTTTACCGCCTTGCCTTATTACATGGTGGGCGCCTTCATATTCAGGAATATCTTCTATAGTTTTAAAAGTTTCTTTAGTTTTAACTAAAACATCAGGGTTAAGTGCTTCTATTAAGTTACCTGGTCTAATATGGTTAAAAGATACTACCCAATCAACATCTCTAATAGCAGCTAATACTTGCATGCGATGTTCTAAAGTATTAATTGGTCTATTATTGCCTTTTAGTGTTTTTATGGATTGATCGTCGTTAACAGCAATTATTAATCTAGTTCCAAAAGATCTAGCTTTTTTAATATATTGAATGTGTCCGGGATGTAAAATATCAAAACAACCATTTATTAATACTATTATTTCACCTAATAATTGTCTTTGTTTAATAATTATAGATAGCTGGTCTTTATCAATAATTCCTAATTTTAAATCTGAGTTGATTAAATTGCTTGTTATGTTGTTATTTTGGTGTTCTTTAGCAAGTTCTAACGATAGTTGTAATTCTTTTAAGTCTATACAAGATGTACCTAGTTTACTGACACTAATACCAGCAGCAACGGTTGCTATATGCGCCGCTACATGTAGCTTTCCACCACTAGCTACACAAGCGGCTATGCTAGCAGTTACTGTATCTCCAGCACCGGTTACATCAAAAACCTCATGATGGCTAGCTGCAAAATGTTGATCTTTATAGTCTTTGGTTAATAAAGTTAAGCCATGTTTACCTCTAGTAAGAATTAGAGCTTGTAAATTTAATTGTTTAATTAAATTATGACCTTTTTCTAAAATTTCTTGCTCTAAATTCTCAGAGTTTTCTAGGTTAGAATTATTAACAAAATTTACCATTTGTTTAAATTCTTTAAAATTAGGAGTTAGAATTGTAGAGTTTTTATACACTAAATGGTCTGAATTTTTAGGATCAACTATAACAGGAATATTATATTTATTAGCAAACTTAATAAATAATTGTGGATTTTGTAGTGAGCCTTTGTTGTAATCAGATAGTACTATAGCATTATAAGTATTATTAGCCATAGCTTGCTCGAAAGCTAAAGTTAGGGCAGTAAAGCTTTTAACACAATAATGCTTTTCTTGATCTATTCTAAATAATTGTTGATCGTTGCTAATAATTCTTAATTTATTAATGGTAGGTTGATATTGAGTAGTTGTAATTAAATTTTTAATTTTTGGTTGTTTGCGTAGTAAAATTTCTAAGGTCCTGGCAGCTTGATCGTCTCCAACTAAGCCTAGCAGATCTACTTGGCAACCAAATGCAGCAATATTGGAGGCTACGTTGGCGGCCCCGCCAGCTCTATGGTCAGTATGTTCTACTAATACTATTGGTACTGGTGCCTCAGGGGAGATCCTATTAGTCTCGCCGATCCAATATTCGTCTAGCATTATATCGCCGATGACTAATAATTTATTGTTCGAAAAATTAAACAAGTTTAATGACATAATTTTTTAGAATATTTAAAACTCATGTGTGTGATTAGTATATAACTTAATTTTGTTCATGTTGCCTATAATAAGTATGCATTATATCCTTATAATTTAAAATAATTAAAGTGAGAAATTTGTGCTTAACCGAAATTTACATCTAATAGAACCAACTTTAACAGGTTTGTCTGGGCACGAGTATGGGTATGTGGCAAGTTTAGTAAGCGCAAATAAAAGTTTTAATTTTGATATACATATATGGTTAGGTAAGACAGCTAGTAACAAAGATATTATTAGTAAATTATTAAATATTAATAAACATGCAGTAATAATTCACAAATATTTTATAAGAGCAATAAGACAGATCCAAAAATTTTTTTTGTATTATAAGTTTTTAAAAAACAATCAGACTTTTTATGTTTGCACTAGTGGTTTAATAGATTTAGTGTTATGTGATTTTTTAAGTAAATGTTTTAAAATTTTTAATCGTAATAGTACTAATAATAACTTGAATAAACAATTAGCGTTTTTTCATTTTCATCAGTTCAATAAAACTACTAATAAAATACAAAAATTAACCCAAATAACTACTGATTCTAAAAAAAGTTTTAAAATTTTAGCAACAACAGTTAATTTAGCAAATATCTTTATTGATTGTGGTTTTACTAATGTTAAACACATTCCTTGTCCTAGTTTTTCTCCTAAAAAAACTATTGAAAAATTGCAGTGTAGTTTTAATAAAATTTTATACGCTGGGGTGGCTAGATCGGATAAAGGATTTTCTTTAGTGGTAGATACGGTGCTTGCTATGCAAGATAAATATGCATACTTACCATTTGTTTTGCAAATTTCTGCACCAAGTTCTAATCGTTATGATGCAAAAACCTTAGGATCTTTAAATAAATTACAAAAAATTGCTAATTTAAATCATAAAATTAGGCTTTATAGAAATGCTTTAACAGATCAACAATACCAAGAATTATTTTTTGGTGCAATTTGTTTGTTGGTTTATGAACAGGTAAAATATTCCGATAAATTTAGTGGGGTAACATTAGATGCATTTTATGCTGGTTGTCCGGTTATTACTGTAGATAATACTTGGATGGGGGATATCACTAAGCGTTTTGATGCAGGTATAGTCTTACAACAGCCGACCATTACATCTGTTAGCTTGGCTATTTTAAAAATTAAAGAGCAATATGCTAATTATCATGCCAATGCTAAAAAAGCAGCACAATATTTAATTGCAACTCATGATCCAAAGCATAGCTTACAAGCAGTTTATGATTATTTATGATATACATGCTGGTAGTGTTGAGCAAACTTTACAAACAGCAGATTTATTTGTTAAAAATGCCTTGCTAACTAATATTGGTGATCAGCCTATTGTTATTTATTTAGTTGGAGATTTAGGAACTGGTAAAACTACTTTTATGCGAGGTTTAGTTGCTAGCTTTGGGTTTACAGGACCAGTAAAAAGCCCAACCTATACTATAGTCGAATCTTATATGGAGGCAATACCAATTTATCATTTTGATTTATATAGGCTAGAGCAGCCAATGGAGTTGGAATTAATAGGTATTAGAGATTATTTACAAGCTGCAGCTATTTGTTGTTTTGAGTGGCCAGATAAGGGGATAGGGCATATTCCCGATCCAGATTTTATTATACAGCTTTCTATAATTAATGATTATTCTAGACGAATTTGTATATCTAAACTGTAATTATGAAAAATATTTTTGTAAATTTTAGAATACCGAAAATTCATGTGTGTTTAGTATATTTTATTATTTTAATTATTAATCTTTATAGTTTTTGTTTGGCTGATTCGGTAGTTAATATTCATAGCGTTAGAATTTGGCCTGCACCAGACAGTATTAGAATAGTTTTTGATCTAAGCAGTCCAGTAAATTATAAAATTTATAGTTTAACTAATCCTATCAGAATAGCTGTTGATTTTAATAATGCAAAATTAAATACAAAACTAGTAACTGATTTACAAAAAGCTCCTAAACTTGCTGCGATTAAACAAATACGTACTGGAATTCAACCAAATGCAGTGCGGGTGGTATTTGAATTAGAAAAATCAGTTGTTATTAATAGTTTTATTTTAAAACCTAATGAACGTTATGGGCATAGATTAATTTTAGATTTAGAGTCTAAAGAAAAGCAAGAAATATTAGCTTTGTTTGATTTAGATATAGATAAAAAAGAAAAACTTAACACTTATAAATCTAGTGGCATAATAGAACCTATAACAGTTTTACCGAAGAAATTAATTATTGCAATCGATGCCGGGCATGGAGGAGAAGATCCAGGAGCTATAGGACCTTATGGCACCGAAGAAAAAGCAGTAGTTTTAGAACTTGCTAAAGCTCTTCAAGAGGTTATTAATAGTACAAAAGATAAAAAAGCTTTCTTAATTAGAAACGGTGATTATTACGTTAGTTTGCGAGATAGAAGGTTAAAGGCTAGAAAATATAAGGCTGATTTGTTTATTTCTATTCATGCTGATGCAGTTTCTAACTCAAAGGCAGATGGAGCATCGGTATTTGTATTATCAGAAAAAGGAGCATCTAGTGCTGCGGCCAGGTGGTTGGCGGAGTCAGAAAATCGTTCTGATATGTTAGGTGGTGTTAGAGTCGATCGTAAAAACGAAGCACTAGCGTCGGTATTGTTAGATTTATCTCAAACAGCTAATTATCATGCAAGTCTAAACGTTGCTAAAAGTATTTTATTTTCTATGCAAAAAACAGTACCATTACATAAAAACAGTGTTGAGCATGCTGGATTTGCTGTACTTAAGGCTCCTGATGTGCCATCTGTATTAGTAGAAGCAGGATTTATATCTAATCCAAGTACAGAATTAAAGCTTAAAAATAAAAGTTATCAACAAAAAATTGTTAAAAGTATACTTAATGGTATAGATCAGTATTTTTTAACTAAGCAAAAAAAATAGGCTATATACTGAACACACATGAACAAATATATTAATAGAATTAAAGTTTTACCAGAATTTGTGGTAAATCAAATTGCTGCTGGAGAAGTGGTAGAGAGACCGGCTTCTATTTTAAAAGAATTGGTAGAAAATAGCATAGACGCTAATAGTACAGTAATTAGAATTTATTTAGAGCATGGCGGAATATCTAGTATTAAAGTAGTGGATAATGGTCATGGTATTCATCCGGAAGATTTACCGTTAGTATTTTTACAACATGCAACTAGTAAAATAACTGCCGCTAGCGAATTAGCTAATATAAATTCATTAGGTTTTAGAGGGGAAGCATTAGCGAGCATAGCTTCTGTTGCTAAAACTACGATTGTTTCTAAACAGCAAGACCAACAGGGTGCTAACGGTACTACAATTGAAGTAAAGGATTTATTTTATAATACCCCGGCTAGGCACAAATTTTTACGTTCTAGCAAAACAGAATTTAATTATACGCAAGAAATTTTTAAACGCATTGTTCTAAGTAATTTTTCTGTGGGGTTTACATTATATCATAATAATAAATTAATTAAAAACCTACCAAGCTGTGCAGAAGATATTGTTCAAAAAGAAAAAAGATTAACTAAACTTTGTGGGAAAAAATTTGTAGACAATGCTACGTTTTTTAGTGTCGTTCAAAATGGCCTGGAATTGTCTGGCTGGATATCTAGCTCTGTTAATATGGCAGGTTGTAGTGTGCAATATTTTTATATTAATGACCGCATGGTAAAAGATAAATTATTAAGTGGTGCTATAAGACAAGTTACGCAAAAATTATCTTTACCACAAGCATATTGTTTATATATTAAATTAGATCCAATATTAGTGGATGTTAATGTTCATCCAACTAAACAAGAAGTAAGATTTAGGGAACCAAAAATAATTTATTCTTTTGTTTACGAGAATATTTTAGAGGTTTTAACTGGGAAATCTAGTATCAATAATTTGCTATATTCTGATAATATTGCTTGTGATATATCTGAAAACATGGTTATAGAGTCTAAAAAATTAGCAAGTGCAGAATTTATAGATCATAATATTACACAAGCTAATATAAAATTATTTTCTATGTTTAATAATCGATATATAATTTTTGAGCGTGAGTCATTAGAGATAATTTTTCTTTGTGTGCCGGCAGCATTAAAATGGCTATTGGAGAAAAAATTACAGCAAATTAACTTGTTATCTAGGTATCAGTTAATAATTCCAGAGCGAATTAAAATAGATAATATTGAGCGTAATGAAAATAAAGATAATTTAGACTTATATATTAAATTATTAGAAAATTTTAAATTTACAGTAGATCAAATTCACGAAGATATCTTGTTAATTAGGGCTATTCCATATTACTTAAATTTACTAAAAATAGAGATAAATTATAAAAATTTTTTATTAGAGTTTTTGCAAATTAAACCAGCATTGTTGGGTAATTTAAATAATTTAGAAATTATAAAGTTAATTATAAAACATATTAACGTAAATCAATATATTTTATATACCAAAAATGATTTAATATTTTTAATCACAGAATTAACTAAAGAACATTTTGGGTTTTCTGTTTGGAGCGAACAACAATTTTCGAAATTAATTAGCAGCCACGTTGACATTTTTTAAATTATCTATTGACATGTATCGTATAAATTTGTTTTAGTATACCCAATTATTTCTAATTAAATTATTGAGCATTTTTTAGGATAGAAAAGTTTAACTGTTTCGTAGATGATGCAGTTAAAGTTGATAGGAGATTGTTATGCCATTGTTGAAAGAAATTACTAAACCATTTCGTGAAGTTGTTAAGGCGGTGCCTATAGTTGGGCATACAGCAGCCAAAATTATAAGAGAAACAGCCAGAGTTGCAGATCAGGTAACCAAGCCAGTTCAAGAACCAATTAAAGGTCTTGTTAATGATGTTACTGGAGCTAGAAAAAGAGAAAACACCCGTTTAGATGCTGAAAAACAACGACTTATCAATGAATCGAAAAATCGTGTTATGGCTCAAAAAGCAAATAATGCAGCTAATATTCGAGAAATCATGGCTACCCAAATTAATGTTTTAAGAGCAGAAATCCATCGTGCAGAAAAAGACAATATTGCTGATGCAGCTGGTGGAAAAGAGGAAAGAATACTTAACCCAATTTTTGCGTATGAAGAATGTAGCACTGGCCAAACTAAAGAGCTTGCTCTCATATTGTCGGCTCAGCAAACTGAAGATTATAATTTTTTTATAGAATTAAATCCATTAAATGAAGCCTATTTATCATATATTCAATCTAATATTATTAGTATTGAGGTACTCCGTATATTGAGCGAGCATAACCATCAAAGTATAAATACCTCAAAAATAGAATTGTCAGCAAACGTATGGATAAATATAAATGATGCGATAGCTGGGCAGAATTTTGAAAAAGTAAAACGAATAATGTTAGCTTTTATTCAAATTGAAGGTGAAAATGCGTTTTTAGGAAAAGTGAGGGAGAAAACGCAACTTCATCAACCGTTAATCAATGCTGCAATTTTACGTAATGATCATGGCATCGTCTTTGGCGAATTACATGGTGGTACTCAACCGACACAGGTAGCAAGCACTTCGCTAAAAAGACCAAGACCTTATTGAAGATTAATTACTGTTTTGGAGATGATTTATGCCTTTGACAATTGAAGAAGTTACACAGAAAATAGATAGCTTTTTGCAGCAAGGATCCCAAAGATATGCGCTACAAGTTGGGCAACAAGAAGCTGTAATCAAGGAAGAATTTAAAAAGATAATTTTTTCTGAACAACAGGAATGCATGGATGGTATAGCAAAATTGCCTTCAAATCTTGCGATAGACGCACAACAACTTAGGTTGTTACGAATAGGTGCCGAATTAGACTTAAGTAATACAAAATATTCAAGATTCAATTCAGATTGCTTCAATGAATTATATAAGGCTTTAGAGCTTGGAAATATTAGTGAAAATTTAAAGCATAAAATTGCCTATGTGTCTCTGGCCTATTATCTATCTTACTTAGAGGGCGATGTTACAAGACAACGAGCATTAAAAGTTTTGGCTGATACAAAATTATTGTTACAGCAAGGGATAGTTCCTCAATTTTTAGTGATAGATTTTGAATTTTTAAAACTATATTATTCATTTTCTATACTATTAGGCTCATTGGTACCAAAAAATACAGAGGTACATAAGTTGTATGATGATTTATCTTTGGGCACCAGGTTTGATAATAGTAAATTTGCATTTAGGATAGATTGTATCGTTAGAGCAATTCCCTATATGACGTGGATTGATGTGCAAGACAAGATAGCCATAGTAACTGCATATTCAATGATTTCTAAATCCTCTTATGAACAGAAGGAATTCTGTGAAGTTTTTCAACTGAAAAAGGTTATTGATTTTGTAACCGCTGCTGTAAATAAAAATATGAATGTCTTTGCTAAAGAATTAGAAGGAAAAGATAGAGCACAGGCCAACCAAGCGCGTCAAGTTTATATTGCGGAATTACAGTCAAAAATTAAGCAGATAGAAGAATCAGGGGAAGCTGAGATTAAAAGAATCAATGAACAATTGGATGCAGTACAACAACAGGAAATGAGTAATATTAATACGGCAATAGCTCAAGCTAAACGAGATGCTTATAATAAGGCATTTGGCAACACTCTAAAACAGGCAGTAGGAATTGCGGCTGGTTGTTTTGTTGGACCTGCTGCTTGTGGGGTATTGGGCGTGTCGGCTGGTGCGGCTACAGCAATAACTTCAGCAGCAATTGGTGGTGCAACTCAAACGGCTATAACTGGTGGTAAACTTAGTGATATTCTTAAGTCAGCCGCGATAGGTGGAATAACTGGTGGTATTATGTCTAAAGTGCCAGTTTCTGGTGAACTTGCTGGTAGCGCAAAAAGAATTGCAGAAGCAGAACGCGGTGTTTTACGTTCAGTTGTAAGTACTGGAGCAAATACTATTGTGCATGGTAAAGGTAAATTAGATCCTGCAGCTATATTAGGTGCTGGTTTAGCGGGGGCGAGCGGGACAACCATGGATGGCTTAGCTAAAGATTTAACTGAAAGGGCAATTAAAGTTACCACCGTAACGGCTATTCATGGTGGTAAATTGATACCAAATTTAGCGGCCGGAGCAACAGAGAGCGCATCTGGTTATCTTGGAACAACCATGGGCGAAGAGTTTAAATCCAAGATGGAGGCAGAAAGACAACTCTCTAGTTCAAAAATAGTTTTAGCGGAACCAAAGTCTCTACAATTGGATAAACAGGGATTAGTAATAGAGCAGCAAGAGCAAGAGAAATTATGGCAAAAAATGTCTCTGCAAGAAGAAAAAGTTAAATTAATTAATAAAATAACAGAACAATTAGTGTTGCTTGCAAAAACTCAAGAGTTTGATTTACCTCAAGCTATTGAAACGGTTCATAAGAGTATTCATAAAATGAATATGACGCAGTTTAGAGAAGTAGAGAAAAATTTTGTTGCGTATTTTGATGTATCAGCTAATGTTAATAAACCTGAAATTAAGCAAGCTGTGTTCGAAATACCGTTGGATACTGCTGGTTTAGAACAAACTAACGGTGGAAGACCTGGTGGATATTGGATAGAACCAAAAATTAAGGGTCCTTTTGATGAAAAATGTTTAAATTGGTGGCAAAGATTTAAAGAAAATTATGCCGAAGTTACGTTAACTAATGATGCTATTGAGCAAGATTTATATAAAGCACAATTAGCTGGGAAATCATTGGTAGATCAATTTACTCCTTCTGAATGGCAACCATTACAAAGTGGTGGCAGTGTTAAAACTTTTACTGTTGGAACAGAAAAAGATAAAAATGGTAAGCATCATTATAGAGACCTTGGTACTGGACAATTCTCCAAGTCAGCTTTAGAAAAAGCAAAAGAAAGTTTACAAGAAGGAGAACAACCATCCTCTAACGTTGATGTGCTAGCTACAGAAGCATTACATGATAAAACAAGATGCTATATAGCAGATTTTGGTAGAGTAAGTACTCCTGAAATAGAAACAGGGTTTAGAGGTTATATTTGTGATAACACTCATTCTGGATACTCCGTAAGCAAAGATAATGTTTATATAGATGGATCCATTGGTGGATCTGTTGGTGTAAACCTAGCATCTGGGGAAGTTACATCTTCAGTTGGAACAAGTAGGGTAGATGTAGATGCATTTTCTGGAACATTACGAGCAGGTGGACAAATTATTAATAATGAAAAACAACTTACCATTGATGGTGGAATTACATCATTTTTGCAAGGTCCTACAGTAAAGGCACAATTTATTTCTAAAAAACGGTGTACTCCAGATCATTGTTATCAAGTAACAGCAACTCCTTATGCTGGTCCTGGAGTTGGTCTTCAATTAAGTGGTGGATATTCCTTCAACAAACAAACTCAACATAGTACATCTACTATTTCTGTTGGAGTTGGGACTAGTACAATTTTAGGTGGGAGTATAACTGTTGATAAAGAACCTAATCCAAAATCAACGAATAATTCTACTTCAAGACCTGCTATATGATGACTCACTATTATTTATACTTTTTAATTCTTATAAAAAATATACTAAAGATAGTAGAGAATTTAATATTTATAATAATATTTTTTTTTCTTACTAGTGCTAGTGTAGCTATGGCAAAAGAAAAACCAGTAATAATGTTTAACATTTTTGATGTATTTTATCCTCACCTTGGAGATAGCTTCTGTAGAAAAAAAGCTTTTGAATTAGCAATAAAAGAAATGCCTATAGAGCAAATAATTGACGCTTGGAAAGGTTATGAAAAAATTTGTTCTAGTGATGGAAGTTATCAGTTGATAATTGGTGGTATGTATTTAAACAAAGGTGATTATAATGAAGTGATAAATATTCTAGAAAAAGCAACGCAATATGCAAAATATGATACTAGATATCATAAATTATTTCTTCATAGTGCATACATTGGTTGCGGCAAAGAAAGCAAGGCTATAGATTTAGCCAAAGAAATGATTGAAGATTTTCCCAATTGGTATGGAGGATATCTGGCTTTAGGTATAAATTTTTATAATGCAAAAGACTGGAATAATGCCTATAAATATTTACAAAAAGCTCTTACTTTAAATGATCAAAAAGCCCAAACATATCAATTTCTTGCTGCTGTTGCATATGAATTAAGAAAAGATGATAAGGTTCATTTATATTATAACAAAGCATTTTCTATAGATCCTTTTAATACTTTGCTAAATAGATGCAGTTCATTTGCAATGGTTGGTATATATATATACGAAAAAAATTTCAAAGAAGCTAAAAATATTATGGATTATCAATTAGAAGATGATCCAACCATTAAAAATGACCATAGATTTATCAAATTGCAAAAATATTATGAAAATGAACTCAAAGCATCAGAACACAGCAACTAAATTTGGAAAAAATTAATCAAAAAAATACTGAACTGAACAAAACAAAACTAAGCATGCTGTTCACTAAACGGCCCTTTAGTGTTGTAGCCGAAGCTAAGTTATTAGAAGAGTTTATTGCGGTAAAAGGAGAAATTAAATCTAAAAAAATTTGCGGAAATGATAACTGTTTTCAATTTACGGCAGCACCTTATGCTGGAGCTGGATTTGGTGTGGAAGGTGGGGTAGGTTATACTAGCAACGCCGAAAAAAAAGACACCCTTACTTTTTCAGCAGGGTTAGGTGTTATTCCGATGTTAGGAGTTAAAATAAAGGTTGAGAGGGAACCTAAACAGCAAAATACTGATAATACCCCTGTAGGCTATCCGAAACCATCGCTATGAAATATATAGTATTATTGCTTATGTTTTATTTACCATATAATTTAGCGGCTGCTAAAGAAAAACCAGTTATAGAAATAGTACACGATCCTTTTACTATGTTTTATCCTCACCTTGGAAATAGTATATGCAGAAAAAAAGCCTTTGAAATTGCATGGGATAAAACGATAGCTAGAGATAAAAAAACTGAATTATGGAAAAATTATGAGGCAGTTTGTTCTGTAGACGGCAGTTATCAATTAATATTAGCAGATTTTTATATAAGTTTAGGAAGGCATTACGAAGAAGCCAAGCAAACTTTAGAACAAGCTATAAATAGCGCAAATTACGATACCAGATACCATAAATCATTATTGCATGCTGCCTATCTAGGTTTAAATGAAAAATCTAAAGCAATAGCTTTGGCGAAAAAAATGATTAATGATTATCCTGATTGGTATAGAGGTTATCAAGATTTAGGAGCTGATTTTTTAAATGTAAAAGATTGGAATAATTCTAAAAAATATCTTGAAAAAGCACTTAAAATGCATGTTCAAGATCCAGTTACATATTTATTATTAGTTGTTGTTTCATACGAGCTAAAAGAAGATGAGAAAGTCATTGAGTATTACCATAAAGCATTTTTGTTGGATCCTTATAGGCCATATTTAGATCGAAGAAGCTCTGCAGCTGCAGTGGTTGTATATGTTAATAAAGGTAAATTCGACGTAGCTAAAGACATTTTAGATCATCAGCAAAAATTTATTCCTGATATTTATAAAGAAAGAATGTTTATTGAAGTAAAACAATATTATGAAAATGCTTTAAAAAAAGCAAACAAATCGGATAAATGAAGCAGGCCTATTTATTTACAAATTGTTGTTATAGGGTATTTTTTAAATATTTTATCAAAAGATAGTAATACCATTTTTTCTACGATAGCTTGCGCTATAAGCATTCTATCGAATGGATCCTTATGTATAAGTGGTAAAGAGGATAGTTGTAGCGAATGTTTATGATTAATATCTAGCTCAAAAATATTATGTTCATTGATTTTTTTGGGTATATAATAAATAGGATCTTCTGGTAACCATAGCTTTTTTATTTGTATTTTCGTACATATTTCCCAAGAACTAATTGCAGAAAGGTATAATTCATTTTCAGGATTTTTTATTATGTCTATAATTTTTTTTGATAAATTTTGTGCTTTAGTGAGCCACCATAAAAAAATGTGAGTATCTAGTAAATATTTCATTTCCAAAAATCATTTAAAATATTATTTGGTAATTGGGCATCAAAATCATTGCTAATAATAATGTTTTCTTTACCTGGGTTTCTTGGAAGGGTTTGTTTATTAATAGGAATAATTTTAGCAACCGGTTCGCCAGATTTTGTTATAATAAAAGGACCATCAGAATAAATTTCTTTAATAATTTTTGATAAATGAGTTTTTGCTTCATGCACAGAAACACAGTTTTTTAATTTTTTCATGGTTAAAATCTCTATATTTAATATATACTAAATATGTCCAATATGATTTAATAAAAGTTTATAATATTATATAGACTAAGTCAAGAACTAAGTTTATCATATCTGTAAGTATTAGATATTATGTCTACAAAAAAAACAGTAATTTTTTTAATGGGCCCAACGGCTTGTGGTAAAACATCGTTAGCTATAGAGTTAGCGAAAATTATGCCTGTAGAAATTATTAATGTTGATTCAGCTCAAATATATATTGGTATGGATATAGGCACTAATAAACCAAGCAAAGAGCAATTAGCTATAGCTAAACACCATTTAATTGATATTTGTTTACCGCAAAATAATTATTCAGTAGCTGAATTTTGTAAAGATGCTAACAGATTAATAAAAGAGATCCATGCTAAAGGTAAAGTGCCATTGTTAGTTGGTGGTACCATGTTATATTTTTATGCATTATGTTTTGGTTTATCGGAATTACCAGCAAAAAACATTGAGGTTCGTAATGATATTTTAAAATTGGCAACCGAACATGGTTGGCCAGAAATGCATGCTAGATTAACCAAATTAGATCCTATAGTGTCTAATAATATTAATATTAACGATCGTCAAAGAATCCAAAGAGCCCTAGAAGTTAATATTTTAACTGGCAAAAAAATTTCGGATTGTTTTAGTAAAATGAATAGTTTTATAGAAAATTGTAACATTTATTATTTTGCTATGTTGCAGCAAGATAGAGCTGTTTTACATAAAAAAATAGCCGATCGATTTTACAGCATGGTACAGCAAGGGTTTATAGAAGAAGTAGAGAGATTATTACAACAAGGTATACCTTTATCTATGCCGGCAATGCGTTGTGTTGGGTATAGACAGCTTAGCGAATATTTACAAAATAAAATATCTAGAGAAGACGCTTATCAAAAGGCTATTATTGCAACTAGACAATTGGCTAAGCGACAATACACTTGGTTACGTAAATGGCAAGGTTTAGTTGATTTAAAACAGCTATATGCAGAGGATTCAGAACAACATAATTTGGATTTAATCATCAAATCTTTATAAGTATGACAGCCAAAAAATACCTATACTTAAATTAACACAAAAACAGTTTAAATATAGTTTATTTATTGCTAATACACGTTTATCATGAGGGTTAATTTATGTCTGTCGGCGAAACTGATTTAGATAAAGCACAACGAGAATTAGATAGAATAAATAAAGAAATTAATAATTTTTTATTTACCGTTCCAGGTCGATATATTGCCAATATGAGGCAACCAGGTGTGTTTGCGGAAGATACTGAAATACAACAGTTATTTTTAATTAGTGAGCATAATATTTGTTTTTATAATAGGGACGGAGATGTTTATAGAAAAATTGGTGCTGGTATGGAAACTAATGATCCACAAAAGCAAAAAGTTCATATGTTATTTGGTACAAATCATTTTGTAACATTGCAAGTTAATGGTCAATTTATTACAGATAATAATCAACCTACTGAAAACACAACTTTTCAAGAAGTGGAGACTCGTGGAGATGGTAATTGTTTATTTAATGCTTATGTTCAAGCTAGGGATCAAAAAAAATATGATTATCTGAATAATGGAGAAGAAAAGGCACAACAAGAACAAGAAGCTAATAGAATAAGACAGCAAGTGTGTGATTCATTAGAAAAAGATTGGCATGATTGTAGTAATGGCTTTAAGACATTACAAGATAACGAGATATACGTAAAATATCAAACTATGATTAATGGTGCTGAAGACAGAGATTTTCAAAAATTCAAAGGGATAGTATATGGTGATGATTCGGCTGAATTACAAGAATTGCGAAAAGAAACTTTGAAGTTAAGAGAACAAAAAATAGCTGCTGAAAATAAAATTAGAGCATTAAACAGCAAACCAGTAGCTCCTATTTTAGTAGCGGCTGATAAAGTATTAAAACCACCTGTGCCCACACCAACTGTTAGTTTTCCAGAAATTTCTCATTTGGAAAACTATGAAGTGAATTTAGAACGAGCTTTTCCTAGAGCAGGTAAGGCTGCTTTTTACGAAAAACATTCTGAAGAAGAAAGAAATAAACCTAATTCGCAACAGTTAGGAAAAATAATATCGAAGGAATCTAACGAAATTTTGATTAATGTCGAAAAAACCTTATTGGATCTACCGAAATGGCAAGATGACAAATTTAACCGTGAACAAATAGATGCATTGGTAAAATTATTGCAAACTTTAGTTAAGGTTCGTGCAAGTAATGGTACAACAGAGCCATTATTGGTTGATATTGATGAGTGTGCTTTTTCCAGAGATTATTTAGAACATTTTTATACTAAAATAGAAAATTTAAAGTTACCTATTAAAATTATTGATTCATCTGAGCCGTCTGTTAAAAAACCTAAATTCCACTAAATAACTTATAAAATTAGGGTTGATTACACGCTTTATAAAATGTTAGAATTCCATATTAATAATATAAATGGTAATGGTGGGGAAATTTTTTATGTCTAAAGGACAAATACAGGATCCATTTTTAAATGTGTTACGTAAAGAAAGAGTGCCAGTAGCGATTTATTTAGTAAATGGAATAAAGTTGCAAGGTAATATAGAATCATTTGATCAATTTGCAGTGTTATTAAAAAACACAGTAAGTCAAATGGTATACAAACATGCTATTTCTACTATAGTGCCGGCTCGTAATGTACGGGTAGTGTCTGATGCAGTTAATGAAGAAGAATCAGAAATGGAATGTGAAGTAATAGGGATTAATAGTTAATTATTCGTATTTTTTATTATTTAATTTTATTCTTTAACTTTATTATTTATTGAATGAACTTGACATAATAGTTATGGCATAATAAAAAGAATAAAAAGAAAGATAAAAAGAGATACAGAGTATGGATCAATTAAAAATGGCGTGGAATGAACCAGGCTCTAATAAGCCGTCTGATAACGATGAGCTAAATAACGACAAAAAAAAATCTATTGGTGGAAATCGTAGAAATCAAGATGGCCCTCCAGACTTAGAAGAAATTTTTAGTAATTTACGTAAGAAAATAATATCTTTTTTGGGCTTTAAAGCTTTTAAGTCAGGTAATATAGGTAATAATAAATTTAATTATTTTCAAAATGGTAATAATGTATTTATTGCGATTCTAGTTGGTATTGTTGCTGTGGTCTATTTATTAGCAGGTTTTTATATTGTTAATCCAGCAGAGCAAGCAGTTATAACGCGATTTGGTAAATTTAATCGAGTAACTGGCCCAGGCCCACATTGGCTTCCTAGGTTTATCGAAGTAAATACTATAGTAAATAGTGAGCAAGTAGGATTTAGTAAGCATAGTGCTTCTATGTTAACCAAAGATGAAAATATAATTTTCGTTGAAATAGAATTACAATATAGAATTTTAGATGTAAACCATTATTTATTTAAAGTATCGGAACCAATTAAGACTTTAAAACAAGCAGCAGAGAGTGCTTTACGTCAAGTAGTTGGTCATTCAAATTTAGATTTTATAATGACTGAAGGTAGAACTCAAATTTCCGAAGATATTAAACAACAGGTAAGTGCTATTTTAGATCAATATAAAGCTGGTATTCAAGTAATTACAGTAGCTTTTAAAGAGGCTAAAGCACCAGAAGCAGTTAAAAGTTCATTTGACGATGTTATTAAAGCTAGAGAAGAGCAAGAAAGATTAAAGCACGCAGCGGAAGCCTTTGCCAATAAGATGGTGCCGGAAGCAGAAGGTGATGCACAGCGTATGTTAGTTGAGGCAGAAGGATATAGGCGAGAGGTTATAGCTAGAGCCACTGGTGATACTTTAAGATTTAATGCCGTATTATTTGAATATAATAAAGCGCCAGAAATTACTAAAAAAAGATTATATATAGATGCTGTAGAAGAAATTTTATCTAATACTAGTAAAATTATTGTAGATCTAAAGCAGTCTAATAATTTAATTTATTTACCGTTAGATAAGCTAATGGGAGATAAATTAAGCATGGGTAGAGGAGATGATAATAAAACTTCCATTAGTAGTGACATAAGAGAGGAAGCAAATGAAAATTGATAGTAAAAATATATTATTAATAAGCTTAATTATTGGGAGCTTTTTATTATTTAGTCTGTATACGGTTTATGAAACAGATAGAGTAATTATATTACGTTTAGGTAAATTGGTACAAGATAGCAATAACAAACCGTTAATTGTTGGGCCGGGATTACATATAAAGTGGCCATTTATCGATGAAATACGTAGCTTTGATACTAGATTAAACATGTTAGATATTAAATCTTCTAGAATAGTTACCAGTGAAAAAAAAGATGTATTAGTAGATTTTTATGTCGAATGGAAAATCGAAGATTTAGAGTTATTTTATACTCGTACCGAGGGTAACAAAGCGAAAGCAGAAATTTTGCTTAGTCAAAAAAGTATTGATGGTTTGCGAGCAGAATTTGGTAGAAGCACCATAAAAGACGTAGTTTCTGGAACACGGTTAGAACTTATGGAAAAATTAAGAAAATTTACTGATGAAAATGCTGCAACTTTAGGTATTGCTGTAATAGATGTACGAATTAAACGAATTGACTTGCCAGACGAAGTAAGTGGTGCAGTTTACGAACGTATGCGATCAGAAAGGAATAGAGTGGCTAGTGAATTAAAAGCCAAAGGTGAAGCAGAGGCTATAGTTATTCGTGCTAATGCAGAACAAAAAAAGAGAATTTTATTAGCAGAAGCTGAACAAGGGGCTAAACGTATTCGTGGTGCTGGAGAGGCTGAGGCTAGCAAGATTTATGCTAAAGCGTATGAACAAGCACCGCAATTTTTTGAATTTTATAGAAGTTTAAATGCTTATAAAAAAGTGTTTAGTAATAAAAATGATATTTTAGTTTTAAAACCGGAAAGTGATTTTTTCAAGTACTTTAATAGTGTTAATAAATAATAATGATAAATAATAATGAATAAAGATCCGTTTGCTAAACGAGAAGCTGAAAAGTATTCTAATCCTATTCCAAGTAGAGAATTTATATTAAGTATTTTTAATACGGTTGGTCTCCCAATAAGTTTTAATCAATTAAAAAAAGAATTAATGTTGCATGACGAACAAAGAGAATTTGCTTTGCGTAAAAGGTTGCGTGCAATGGTGCGAGATGGTCAATTAGATAAGATTCATAAAAATTATTGTTTAAAAGGCTTTGTTAACCAATATAATAAAGATCAACAAAATAAAATTCATAATGCGGATAGTTTTGCAACAGTAGGTTCTAAAGATCAAATAAAAAAGACAGTAGGTAAATTATTTCAGGTAAATGGTTTTAATTATGTAGTGCCATTTTTTAGTAAAGATTTACCGCAAGATGTTTTAATACCTTTAGGTAACGAAGGGGAAGCAAAAATAGGGGATGCGGTAGTTTTAGAAGTAATTATGCCAGTTTTTAAGTGGGCCGATCCAATTGGTAAAGTATTAAAAGTTTTAGGTAAGGCTGAAGAGCGTAATGTCGTTATAAATATGTCTATACTTAGCTTGGATATTCCATCAACTTGGTCAGCCGAGGTTAAAAAACAGGTTGCCGAAACTAAAGAGCATACTATAGCTGATATTGAGTCTAGAGTTGATTTAAGGCAAGTACCTTTTGTTACTATTGATGGCGAAGATGCTAAAGATTTTGATGATGCGGTTTTTTGTGAAGAAAATAGTCGTGGTGGTTGGAATTTATATGTAGCAATAGCGGATGTTAGTTATTATATAGAATCTGGCAGTAGTGTAGATAATCAAGCATTGTTGCGTGGAAATTCCTTATATTTTCCAGGTAAAGTTGTTCCTATGTTACCAGAATTATTTTCTAATGAGTTATGTTCTTTAAAAGCTAATGTTGATAGATTAAGCATGGTATGTGAAATGCACATTAGTAAAAGTGGTAAATTATCTAAATATAAGTTTTATGAAGCAGTAATTTGTTCAAAAGCACGTTTAACTTATAATCAAGTTTCTGCACTGTTACAGGATAACAAAAATTCTCGCACCTTAGAAAAATCGGTAGTAGATAATTTATTAGAGCTACAAAATTTATTTATAATTTTACAAGAACAAAGGCAAGAGCGAGGAGCGATTGAATTTGAAACTACTGAAAGTAAAATGGTTTTTAATAGTAAAGGTGAAGTAATTGATATTAAACCGATTAAACGTAATGTTGCGCATAAAATTATAGAAGAATGTATGTTGTGCGCTAATGTTGCTACTGCTAGATTTTTAGAGAAAAATAAATTATTGAGTATTTATAGAGTTCATGAAGGTCCGACTCCTGCTAAGTTAATCGATTTAAAAGCTTTTTTAAAAAGCGTTGGTTTATCATTAGAAAGTAGTAGTCAACCGACCCCAAAAGATTATTCTAAGTTATTACAAACAATTAGTAATCGTAAAGATGCCGATGTAATCCAGATGATTTTATTACGCTCTATGTGTCAGGCAATGTATTCTTCCGATAATATAGGGCATTTTGGTTTAGCATATCCAGCATACACTCATTTTACTTCACCAATTCGTAGATATACTGATTTATTAGTTCATAGGCATATTAAGGCCGTGTTACATAATGAGGTTGATAAAATTTCGTTGTTAGCCGAGAAAATCAAGGAAATAGCGGAACATTGTTCTATGACAGAACGTCGTGCAGATGATGCTACTAGAGAAGTAACAAAAGCTTGTAAATGTCAGTATTTAAGTAAATTTATTGGGTCTAAATTTGTAGGAATAATTTCTGGTGTAACTAAATTTGGGTTGTTTGTAGAACTTAAGGATATTTATATAGATGGATTGATCCATATTAATTCTTTAGGCTCAGATTATTTTATTCATGATCCATTAAGTCATAAATTAGTTGGGGAAAAAAGCGGAGTAATTTATTCTTTAGGAATGGAATTGCAGATTGTAGTTAGTAAGGTTGATCTAGATAGAAGGCGTATAGATTTTGTATTAGCGATAGATATGGGTGCAAAAAAGAGATCTAGTAAAAAAGCTAGATCTAAAAAATCTAAAGCAAAAAAATCTGGTTCTATAAAGTCTGTAAAAATAAAAACTAAAAAGTGAAAAATAAAAACAAAAATAATAAAGAAATAATTTATGGTATTAATGTTATACAAGTGTTAATTGATACCGATCCAAGCAGAGTAATAGAAATTTTTTGTGAAAAAAAAGATGATCCTTCTATAATAAATCCAAAAATAAAAAAAATTTGTGATATAGCAGCTTTAAAAAAAATTTCTGTGCAATATATGCGTGCTAAAACCATAGATAGCTGGTTTAACGAAGAAACGGTTAATCATCAGGGGATTGTGGCTCATATACAGCCAAAGAAATTTTTAACTGAAGAAGATTTAATTATTTTAGCAGATAAGCAATCTAATGGGTTTAAACCAGTATTTTTGGTTTTAGATAATATTCAAGATCCTAGAAATTTAGGTGCATGTATTAGAAGTGCTGCTAGTTTTAATGCAAGTGCAGTGGTTATTTCTAGAAATGCAAGTTGCGATGTAACTGCTACAGTAAAAAAAGTAGCAAGTGGTGCAGCTGAGATCGTGCCAATAGCTAAAGTTGGTAATTTAGTAAATTGTTTAAAACAATTACAAAAGCAGGGAGTCTGGGTTGTATCATTAGATACAGAGAATGATAGAGTACTATCTTCTATTGATTTAACTATTCCTATTGCTTTAGTTTTAGGTTCAGAACATCAAGGTGTGCGTAGGCTTATTAAAGAGAATAGTGATTTTTTAGCAAAAATCCCAATGGCTAATAATAGTGTCGATAGTTTAAATTTGTCGGTAGCCGCTGGAATTTGTTTATACGAAGTAAATAGGCAAAGAAGTTATTAACGACCATTACCATGTCTTCCAGACTGCCTTTGCTGAAGTGTAGGTATATTCGGTAAATGTTTATTAGGTGCATGTTTATTGGAATCAATATGTTTTTTATATTGATGGCTAAGTGCTTCTGGAGTAGCAGTTGCTGTTTTGGTAGAAGTATTTGTTAAAAGCTTAGTTTTAGTTTGCCCACATTTTTCAATTAATGTTAATAAATATTTATCTAAGTTTTCTAGAGTTTGTTTAAATGGGCTATTATCTATAGGCTTTAATACGTTATTCGCTTCTAGTAATTTGTTAATATCTTTTTGTGTTATATGGGCTGATATAGTTAGTCTTTCTATCCCAGTTAATAATTTATTGATAGTTGGTTTATTTTGAGATTGATTAGATAATGTTTTATGCAAGGCAACAGCTTTTTGATTAATTAATGTAGATGTTTGTTGCATAAATTTTGTTATTTCTTCGAACAATTTGAATTCTGGTAGATTTGTATTAGTTGTATGCATTAGGATTTTACTATTAATGGGTTTTGCTCCCAATGCTTCTGTAAGTTCTATAGCATGTTTTTGTAGCAATATAATAAATTTTTGTTCTTTTAAATCAAGTTGTTTTACATTGTCTATAAGGGTTTCGTTTATATCGACAATTGATTGTAACGAATTTTTTAGATGCCCAAATAATTCTTTTAAGTGATCGAATAATTCTTTAGTTAAGTTAGGCATAAATTTCTCCATTAGGTACTGTTTCTATTAGAGACTGGATATTAGAGAAAATAGTTCAAAGATTTATTAGTGTAGGTACTAAGCGAGACTATGCAACATTTTATGTAGTTTTTTCCAGTTAAAATGATCTCCAGGATCAGTTTTACGATCGGGAGCAATGTGGCAATGTCCTACAATATTATTAGGGGTAATTTTGGGGTATATATTACAAATTGCATAAATTAAATTAGTTAATATTTTATATTGTTTGGTTGTATATGGGAGATCATCGGTTCCTTCTAGTTCTATGCCAATAGAAAAATCGTTACAGTTTGTTCTATCATTAAAATAAGATTTGCCGGTATGCCAAGCTCGATATTTAAATGGTACATATTGAATTATCCCACCATTTCTTGTTATAAAACAATGACAAGATACCTTAAGTTGAAAAATATCTTTAAAATAAGGATGTTTATTAGGATCTAATTGATTAGTGAACAAATCGGTAATGTATTGTTTGGATGCTGCAGAAAATTTGCCTGGAGGTAAACTTATTCCATGTATTACTAATAAATCTATCTCGGTGCCTTCTGGGCGTAGATCATAATTGGGTGAACAGATATATTTTGCATTAGTAACTATGCTTTTTTCGAGATCTATTTTTATAGTCATCTACTCTCCAGAAAAATCTACCCGGTGTCGCTGTAAAGCAGGCATCGGGTGGATTTTTAAGCTTTAGAACGGAATATCATCGCTTTCTAACATAGGCATAGATTCATTAGTAGTTACAATATGAGCACCAGAGTTAGAATTATTGCTATTTTCTGGGAAATTATTACTTTTTGGTTTAAATTCTTTAGAATCTAACATTTGCATGGTACTAGCTATAATTTCAGTAGAGTATCTATCGTTACCATTTTGATCTTGCCACTTCTTAGTACGAATAGAACCTTCTATATAAACTTTTGAACCCTTTTTTAGATATTCACTAACTATTTGTGCAAGCTTGTCAAAAAGCGCTACTTTATGCCATTCAGTGCGTTCTTGAAGTTCGCCAGTTTGTTTATCTTTCCAAGATTCATTAGTAGCAACACTAATGTTAGCAACCGCACTACCGTTGGGCATATAGCGGACTTCTGGATCTGTACCCAAATTACCAATTAAGATAACTTTATTAACACCTTTAGACATAATTAATACCTCTTGTTTTTATATTGAATATAAAAGAATATAAAAATTATTAACAAATCATAGAAAAATACAATAACATAATTTAGTCTAAATTTACTATTTATTTTTGAGGTAGCATGAAGTTTATATCTATTAAAGGCGCAAGAACTCACAATTTAAAAAATATTGATCTTGTTATTCCAAGAGACAAGTTAGTTGTAATAACAGGGTTGTCTGGTTCCGGTAAATCCTCGTTAGCCTTCGATACATTATATGCCGAGGGGCAAAGAAGATATGTAGAGTCATTATCAACTTATGCTAGGCAGTTTTTATCGGTAATGGAAAAACCAGATGTAGATAGTATAGAAGGGCTATCTCCAGCTATTTCTATTGAACAAAAATCTACTTCACATAATCCTCGTTCGACGGTTGGCACTATTACCGAAATTTATGATTATTTAAGACTGTTATTTGCCAAAGTAGCAGAGCCAAGGTGCCCCAAACATAATATAACATTGGCAGCACAAACTATTAGTCAAATGGTAGATCAATTGTTTGAATTGCCACTTGGTTCCAAGTTAATGTTATTAGCGCCGATTATTCAAGCGAAAAAAGGTGAGTATCATAAGCAACTGGATATTTTGCGTGATCAAGGATTTGTTAGAGCCAGAATAGATGGTGTGGTTTTTGATTTAGATGGTGTTTTACCAAAATTAGATTTTCATAAAAAACATACCATAGAAGTAGTCATAGATCGATTAATGATTAAAGAAGATTATAAAGTTAGATTGGCAGATTCTTTAGCTATAGCGTTAAATCTAACAGATGGATTAGCGGTTGCAGCTATTTTTGATGAATATAATAAAATACAGCAAGAGCTTGAATTTTCCAGTAAATTTGCTTGTAAAAAATGTGGATATAGTATTACAGAATTAGAACCGCGACAATTTTCTTTTAACAGTCCGCAAGGCGCATGTTCGGTTTGTGATGGTTTAGGAGTAAAACAATTTATGGATCCGGAATTGTTAATAGTCGACGATAATTTATCGTTAGCGGCTGGTGCAATTCGCGGGTGGGATCGTACTCATCAATATCATTTTAGTATTTTAGAAAAACTTGCTAAAACTTATGAATTTAGTTTAAGCGTGGCATATAAAAAATTAAACAAAAAAATCAAAGATCTGTTATTAACTGGTGATCTAAATGATGGCGGAGATTTTGAAGGTATAATAAATAATTTAGAAAGACGTTATTTAGAAACTAATTCTGATTATGTTAGAGAAGAGTTGGCAAAATTTTTGAGTAAAAAAACTTGTGTTGAATGTAATGGTAGTAGATTAAATTTAATTGCACGGCATACTTATATTCAAGATGTTAGTTTGCCGCAAATAACTAGATTATCTATAGAAAATACTAAATTTTTCTTTGAACAGCTGCAATTTACTGGAGCCAAATTACAGATTGCTCAAAGAATTTTAAAAGAAATTATAACTAGATTAAATTTCTTAATTAATGTTGGTTTAGAATATCTAACTTTGGATCGTAGTGCAGATACATTGTCTGGCGGAGAGTCTCAGCGTATTCGTTTAGCAAGTCAAATAGGGGCTGGATTGGTAGGGGTTATGTATGTATTAGACGAACCTTCCATAGGGTTACATCCTAGAGATAATGATAGATTAATTAAAACTCTAACTGATTTAAAAGCATTAGGTAATAGCGTTATTGTGGTCGAACATGATTATAATACTATTTTAAGTGCGGATTATGTAGTGGATGTTGGCATTGGAGCAGGAGTGCATGGTGGCGAGATTATTGCTAGTGGTACTCCATCGCAAGTTATGCAAAACGATAAATCGTTAACCGGGAAATATTTGTCTGGAGTAGAATTTATTGCCATACCAAAACATAGGGTTAAACAAGATCTTGAAAAACAATTAATTATATCTGGAGTTAGTGCTAATAATTTACAAAACTTAGAAGTATTTTTTCCAATAGGATTATTTATTTGTGTTACAGGAGTGTCTGGTTCTGGCAAGTCTACTTTAGTTAACGATACTTTATACCCAATTTTGGCAAAAAAATTAAATCGAGCAACTTCGATGCATTTAAACAAAAATGTTACTGTTGAGGGGTTAGAATATTTAGATAAAGTAATAGATATTAGTCAAGATCCAATTGGTAGAACGCCACGTTCTAATCCGGCCACATATACTGGTTTATTTACCAATATTCGAGATTTATTTGCAGCAGTACCAGAAGCTAAGGCACGTGGTTATGCTGCTGGTAGATTTAGCTTTAATGTTAAAGGTGGTAGGTGCGAGGCTTGTAGTGGCGATGGTTTAGTTAAGGTAGAGATGCATTTTTTAGCGGATGTATATGTAATGTGCGATGTATGTGCAGGCAGTAGGTATAATCGTGAAACTTTAGAAATTTACTATAAAGGTAAAAATATATATGAAGTATTAAATATGACAGTAGAAGAAGCATTATTATTTTTTACTGCAATCCCTAGTATAAAGAAAAAGTTATCAACATTGTTAGAAGTAGGTTTGGGTTATATAAAATTAGGTCAAAGCGCTACGACATTGTCTGGTGGCGAAGCACAGAGAGTAAAATTAGCTAAAGAATTATCTCGTCAGGATACAGGTAAGACATTATATATTTTAGATGAGCCGACTACCGGGTTGCATTTTCATGATGTTAAAAGATTATTGCAGATTTTATTTATGTTACGTAATCATGGTAATACTATTATAGTTATTGAACATAATTTAGATGTTGTAAAAACAGCTGATTGGGTTATTGATTTAGGGCCAGAAGGTGGCGATAGAGGCGGTAAAATAGTGGCAGTTGGTACACCGGAAGATCTAGTTAGAAATTTTAAAACAACCAAATCCTTTACTGGAAAGTTTTTAGCAGAGGTAATTAAGTAGCTTTTGTATATTAAAATTTTCACCATTAAAACCGTTGGGCGGATATGCACGTTACGTTATTTTTTAATAAAAACAAGAATTGTGCATATATTGGGATATGCGTTGGCCTACAATTAATTAATGATATCAAGAAAATAAGAATAAAAGCGATTGTGGTTATGGCCAACTTGAACCTATCTCAAGCAGACAAAGAAAGTATAATCAATAGTGCTGAGTCTTTAATTAAATTAGCAGATAGTAGCGGATATACACCTACGTCTGGACCTAACAAAACAGATATCAAACAGGCTGCTAAACAAATAATAGCTATGTTTAGCAAACCAACCGCGGGATTATTTAGTCAAGAAGAAATAAACACTATATTAGATTTTTGCAGGGTTATTAAAGGGCGCGTATATGGTGCAGAGGTTTATAAAAGAAATCACCCAGATATAATGTCAACAACAGCCGCCATGTTCCAAGACGTAAAAAAGATAGAGGACGCTATTTCGTTTTCACTAGAACACGCCAAAAAGATTGCTATTGAAGCGAAAAGACAAGCAGAGATAGCGGAGTTAGAAGCTATAAGAGCAGAACAGCAACGTAAAGCCGAAGAAGCCGCTAAAGAAGTTGTGGTTAGTAAGTTTATAGGAGGTATTGGTGAACAAATAAGACAACTGCAAAAAGCTTTAACACTTGAACAAATCTCAAAAATTGAACAAGCCAAAAAAAGTAGCCAACAAGAATTTTTAAAACAATATCCAGATGCGCTGAGTGATAAAAGAGTACATAAAGCTTTAGAGAATTTTGATAAAAACCTAATAATAGCTAACGATAGAGTACAGGCAGTTATAGATAGGGAAAAAAAAGCTGCAGAGGCTTTACTTTTAGCAAAACTTAAAGAAGAAGAAATTACTGCTGCGATTAAAAAATTTGAACAGCAAGTTAAAGAAGGCATTGGTAAACTTGGAAATCCAAACATAGATATAGATGCCAAGGATAAAGAAATCAAAGATTTCCATACAAAATTGCCTGATATTTTAAGTGCTGCACAGAAAAGAGAGGCAGATAAGATTTTAGGTAGATGGGATAGCGCAACAGTTGAAGCTAGAGAAAGAGTAGGAATTGCTGATGGTGCGATTGCAGAATTTGAACAACATAGCAAAGAAGTTATAAAAAAACTTATAAACCCGCAAGAAACTTTTGATGCAGCTACCATAAAAGCTCGTGAAGATGAACTAGAAATATTAAAAGCAACGTTGCCGAAACTATCTAATGGGCAACAACAAAGAGTAGATAGAGTTTTAGGAAATTTTACTGCTGAAAAAATCGCTACCGAAGGCAGAGTGAAAGTTGCTAATGATTTATTTGAGCAAATTAAATCTGAGGTTCCGACAAGTACTAGAATAGTTGGTGAAACGAACACAACACTTAGCGTTATAGAGTATCAACAATATAAAACAACACAATTAAAAGAAAAAGTTAAATTATTAAATCCAGACCAACAAAAAGCGGTGGTCCAGATTTTTAAAGAGTTCGATGTTGCGGTTGCAGTCAAAGCTAGTGCAGCTAAGGATTTGCTTTCTAAAATTTCAGATGGAGTTCAAGCAGGAACCGCGAAGGTTAATGATGAAGAAGCAACGCATACAGATATAGAAGCTCAAAAAGCTGCAATAAATTTATTAAGAACTGAAGCAGCTGCGTTTAAAGCTTTTTCTCCAGAGCAACAGGAAATAGTAGATAATAGTTTCAAAGCTTTTAACAAAGCAGTTAAAGATAAAAATAAAGCAGCCGCCGTATTTTTGAGTTATATTAGAGGTAAAATTGATGGTTTAACTGCAGATATAGGTAAAACAAATATAAAATTTGAAGATATAAAGCCTATTAAAGAACAAATAGAAAAATTAAAAGAAGAGGAAGTTGCGTTCAAATCTTTAAATTCAGATCAAAAAGCTGCAATAAAAGAACTTTTTACAACATTAGATGAGAAAGTTAAAGGAATAGAATTAAAAATTGCTTATGCAGAGGAAGCCGCAAATAAAGCTGTTATAGAATTTAAACAAAATGTTCGTAATGGTGTCGATAATAAGTTTATAGATCCAAATGTAGCTTGGGATAGCAAAGAGATAGACAAGCTTGATGCAGGAATAAAAGATTTGTATGATAAATTCAAAACATTAAGTTTAAGCGAACCTCAATTAGACGAAGTTAATGATCTGTTGCAAGAGTGGAATGCCGCAGTAGTCGATGTCAAAAAAACAGCACAAGCTGCTGAAGATGGGGTTGCAGCATATAAAGCAAGTGTGGAATCCAAAATTACATTTCTTGAAGATCCAAACACACCTTGCGATACAGCAACAATAAAACAGTTTGTTCAGGAAATAAATTCTTTATCTTTACCAGAAAAATTAAGCGATACACAAATAGCTACGGTGAGGGGTATTTCTAGCCAATGGGATGCTGCAATACAAGCTGCTAATGATAGAGTAAGGGCTGGTGATGATGCAAAAGAAGCATTACTTAACAAGGCAAATAGAGATTTTAAAGCATTTGAAGGTAAAGTTGCTGCAAATACTAGAGCTCTAAAACAGGATATAAATTATGATGATATAGAATTACTTAGATTAGGAATAACTAACTTTGAACCATGGTTATCAAAAGATTTATTAACAAAAGAGCAACAACAAGAAGTAACTGATCTTGTTAAACAGTTTAATACGGATATTAAGATTGCAAAGTTTAAAGCGGATGTTAATAATGTTCTTGAAAGCCTTGGAAAACAAATGGAAGCTAGGACTTTAACTGTTGAAGAAATAAATAAGATTAATGAGCAAATAGTAGAATCTAAAAGCAACCTTTTGTTTAAAGAAACATTGAATTCTGAGCAAAAAGAAGAAATAGATGAGCATTGGAAAAGATTTGATAAAGAACTTGAAATTGCCAAGAAGAAAGTAGCAAAAGATAAAGCAGCCCTTGAAACAGCAGCCACTATTGAACTGGGTGGCGTAGACAAAGCGCCACTTCCGCCACCACCTCCGCCAGCTAAATTAAGTGTATTAAGCAGTTTGTCAAACGCCTTGTCTGAAGTTGATTCGGCTAAATCAATAGTAAAGTATGATACTGAAAATCAAGATTGGAATGCAGCAACTTTCAATAAGGAAAATGTAGTGGCGTTATTTAATGAAACAGCTCTAAAGTTAACTGTAGCTGACCTGGCATTTTCTTCCCCCAAAAAAATGCAATTTTTAGCAGATGATAAAGGCGATTTAAACCCAAATCACATCTTAGCTACGGTATTGGTTTTGCAAGAGGTATCTAAGTCTAACCAACTACAAGCAGAAGGCAGTAAAAATCGTGATCTTCCTATAACTCTTAGAAATTTTGAAGATAAAGCTTTATTAGAGGTTTTAACGAATTTTAATGCGCAACTTTTTAGTAACAATGATAGTGCAACTAAAGACTTACGTTCTATAAGAATTAATTATGTTGGAGAAAACGAAGATTTGCAAAAACTAGTTGATGCGCATAATGCAATTCATGATCATTTATTAAAGGGCAATGAGACTATAGATTCTGACTTAAAACATAAATTTGAACAACAAAAAAATAAAATTAGTCAGTCTATAACAACACCGAGTAAAGACGGTGTTCCAGCCTCAGACATGCCTAAGGTTGTTGCTATGCCCAAAGTCTAAGGTGTTTAATGGATGTTCATTCACTCAAGTAGAATTTATTGTTGTTTTTTTCAAATAAAACCATAATTGTTCCTCGTAGTTGTAGGCCGATATCCTACAATTAATTAATAGGAACAAGAAAATAAGAATAATAATTTAATAAAAACAGTGCAATTGCGCGTGTTGCGCATTAATAATAAAAAACGGTAGACATTATTTATGCCATCTAAAAAAAAGCCAGAACCAAATACAGATGAACAAGCTCCGGAATTGATGGAGGAGTTAGGAGCATTGGATTCGGACCAAGATAATGCTGAAGGCGCAACACTATCTTCCAGAGCAGCATTCATGCAATACGCACCGATGCGGGATTTGATGAGACAGTTTTTGAAAAAAGCTAGGAATGGAAAAGTTGATGAAGAGGTATCTACGTTGTTCAGAGAAAAAGCAGGAAGATTTATATTAGAAATATTACAAAAACCCGAAACAAAAGACCTGTCACAAGAACGATTGAATAGCAAACTAGAAAAATTTATAAACAAAGTTGAAGAAATATCTGCTAATGCCACAAAGCCCCCACGTGCTGCAACAACAGGCCCAACGCTAATATTAACTGAAGAAGAAGCTGAAGAAGAAGCTGAAGAAGAAGCCACAAAAAAATCCACATTTGACACTAAATATGCAAATGCGTGGAGCGAAATTAAAAAATCTGGCGGATTAATTGTAAAGTATGATACTCCGGTTGGGGCAGCATTTGATAAAGATAATTTGACTCATCTGCTTAAAAATACTATTAAAGAGAAGCCAAAAAAAAGTGATATTGAGGATAGCGCTACGCCGACGGCAGTAGCTGTGGTTAAAGAATCAGTTAAATTTAAAGACTTATCTAATCAAGTAATTCCTGATGACAATCCTAATCCAAAGAAAATACAGTTTAAAACGCCAGACCAAACTAACTCGGGAGAGAAAAAAGATCACATATCTGCTACAGTATTAACTTTGCAAGGAGTGGCAATTTCTAATAAAACACAAGGTAAAAATTGTGAAGTAACTGTTAACGATTTTGAAGATGAAAATTTAATAAAAATTTTACATAAATTTAATAAAGCACTTTTTAGGGCTCATGCTAGCGATAATCCAGCATTGCAAGACTTACTTTCTGTAAAAATTAATTATAAAGAAAACAGTGATCCTTTAAGTGCTAAAGTAAAAGAATTAGTTGATGCACATAATGCAATCCATGCAAGTTTAAAGAAAAATGGCAAAATGGATAAGGATTTAAAAAAGGCGTTTCAAGATAAATTAGCTAGTATAGAGCAAGGTAGTAAACCAGTGGTGTCTAGAGAAAAAATATTTAATATGGGACCAAAAATTTCTCCTGTTGAGCCTGCTCCTGCAGGGGAGACGACTTCTGCGGCATCGCCAGCAGCGTTCAAAGTAGTAGGTAGTAAGCCACCCACTGGTAAATAGCTTAAACTTTTACGGCTGAACATTCATTTGTGTTTATTGTGAAAATCTTTAGAATATATAAATATATTTAGTATTAATAATATATAATAGAGATATCTTACATAAAACTCAGGATTTAAATATGCCAGTTAGTGCTAGTTGCGAAGAAACCGAAATAAAAACCTGTATGCAATTAAAGGGTGGTTTATTTACATTAACTACCTTACAAATTTTAAATAACGACCTACGAGCATTGGAAGAGCAGTTAGATGCAAAAATCCAACAGGCGCCAAATTTTTTTAATAATGCACCTATGGTTATTGATTTATATCATTTATCCGAAAATTCTGAGTTTATTGATTTTGGTGTGCTTAAAAAGATTTTAATCAAGAAGAATGTAATTCCAGTTGGAGTAAAAAATGCTAATGTAACTTTACAAAAATTAGCAGTGGAAGCTAATTTAGCTATTTTAAGATCTAATAATAGTTTCGAAAATCATAGTAAATATCCTGGTAGTCAGAGTCAGACAAGTCAAATAGCTAAAGACGAAGATAATGTTAAAGATGTAAGTATAAGTTCTAGCGGGAATACTAGCTTAAAACCAGTAAAAAATAAGTTAATTGCCGCACCGATTAGATCTGGACAACAAGTTTATGCTCCAGATGGCGATGTTACGGTAATAGGCTCAGTAAGTAATGGAGCAGAATTATTAGCAGATGGTAATATTCATGTATATGGTCCGTTACGCGGTAGAGCATTAGCTGGTTTAAATAATAATACTCAAGCTAGAATTTTTTGTACTAGCTTAGAAGCAGATTTGATTTCTATTGCTGGACAATTTAAAATTAGCGAAAATATTGAACCAAAATTTTGGAAAAAACCGGTACAAATTCAATTGTTTGAAGGTAAACTGTTAATTACAGAATTTTGATATTAAAATAAAAGTTATACTAAATGCATATGAGTTTTCGGTGTTTTAAAATTAAAAGGCTGTTTGTCTGAGCCTTGCGGAGCAAGGCGAGTTTACAGCTTTTTAATTTTAGAATACCGAAAATTTATATGTGTTTAGTATATATAGTAAATAAAATAAATAAAAATTAAGGAAGAAAACCTTGAATAATTTAAAATCCCAAGTAATTGTGGTTACATCCGGTAAAGGTGGAGTTGGAAAGACTACAACTAGCGCTGCCCTTAGCGCCGAATTAGCTAATCGTGGCTTTAAAACAGTAGTTATAGACTTCGATGTTGGATTAAGAAATTTAGATTTGGTAATGGGCTGCGAACGTCGCGTTATTTACGATATCATTAATGTTATTAATGGCGAATCTAGCCTTAATCAAACTTTAATAAAAGATAAACGACAACCAAATTTATTTATTTTGCCAGCTTCTCAAACTAGAGATAAAGATGCTTTAACTAAAGAAGGCGTGGCTAAAATAATCGAAGAATTACGTAAAGACTTTAGATTTATTATTTGTGATTCTCCAGCAGGCATAGAACGTGGGGCTCTTATGGCGCTATATTTTGCTGACGAAGCTATTATAGTAACTAACCCGGAGGTATCGTCGGTAAGAGATTCGGATCGAATTATTGGGGTGTTAAATAGCAGAACTAAGCTAGCTGAAGAAAACAAAGAAATTATTAAGCATTTATTAATAACTAGATATTCTACAAATAGAGTTAAAAAAGGTGAAATGTTAAGCGTTAACGATGTACGAGAAATTTTAGCAATCCCATTGTTAGGCATAATACCAGAATCTGAGGCAGTATTAACTGCTTCTAATCAGGGGATCCCAATTACTTTGGAACAAAAACCAAGTAATGCCTGTAAAGCCTATAGGGAAGCGGTTGCTACTTTATTAGGAGAAAAAACCGCACCAAACACCTCTTCGACCATTAGAAAAATTTTAGTAAATATTGGGCTTGTTAAGGATTGTGTATGAGTATTTTTGATTTTTTCTTAAATAATCGTAGAACTGCACAAAAAGCTAAAGAAAGATTACAAATATTGGTTTCTCACCAGAGAACTAAAAATGGTAATTTAGATTTTATTCCACAGTTACGACAAGAATTAATAAATGTTATTAGTAAATATGTATCTATTGATAACGATCAAATTCAAGTTGAATTGCAGCAAAATGAAAATTGCTCGATTTTAGAGTTAAATATTACTTTAAATTCTCCGGAATTAGTTGGATCTTAAATTTTAGCGTCTGCTTGTGATGCAATAGGAACTTTGTTAATTAATTCTATTTCTTGGGTAGAGATTTTAGCTCTATATGCCATAATTTCTACGCCTTGTTCTACAGCATAAGCAACTTTTTTACTGTATTCTGGATCTTTGTCAGTAAATTTTAAAATTTTAACGCCAGAGTGTAGTACGCAATATAATAATACTGCACGATGGCCTTGTTTTTTTCTTAGTATTAAATGCTCTAAACTGCGATCTGCGAATTTTGTTAAAGGGAATATTCCTTCGTATTGTTCGTTGCTATAAATTACATGTTCTAAGCATACGTAGCATTGAGTTAAAGGGTGTAATAGTTGTATTGGACTTTGTTCTAGAACTAAAAACGGCATAGAATCTTGTTCGTATTTGAGTTCTGGATTCAATACTTTATAATTAGCTAACTCTTTAATGTGACCATACTTAATAGCCTCTATTACTAGTTTTTTTATTATCTCTGGATTGATACTTACTAAAAAGCCACCGTTAACTTCAACTAGCTCTAGAGTTGGTAGGCAGTGGTCTTCG
Source organism: Gammaproteobacteria bacterium (assembly GCA_050012295.1). Classification (GTDB taxonomy): domain Bacteria; phylum Pseudomonadota; class Gammaproteobacteria; order UBA6186; family Azoamicaceae; genus UBA6186. The sequence continues at coordinate 13,015 of JBEKHL010000006.1, read as the reverse complement.
TAGGGCGCAGAAAACCATAATTGGGTGCCTAGTATATCGCAGCCAACTAATGGGCCTAAGTTAGGGCAACGAAGCATAATGCGGCGTTTAGATTGTAAAACAACTTCCATTAAAAAACTAATGGGACGTTTTAATAAAGTGGCCTCGGTTAATTGACTGTGGTATTTCATACTTTATTTTTCGGCATAAAAAAAATAAGCTTAACTAAAAAATTCAATAAAAATTGTTGGATCTACATGTTATCTTGTTGATATATCCCTGGTATTTTGCTATAAATCATAATTTTATTAATGGTGTGGAGGATTGGGTGCAATGGTAGCTAAAGTTAAAAACAGTAAAAGTAAAGTTAAAAAGTCTAGTAAAGTAGTTAAAAAAGCGGCAAAAGCTAAAAAAATTACTAAGAGTTTAAAAAAACCTAATAAGGTTGTTGCTGCTAGGGCAAAAGCTAAAATAAAAACTAAGGTTAAAGCAAAATCTAAAGCAAAAGTTAAGGTAACTACATCTAAAGTAAAATCTAGACCACAATCCAAACCTAAATTGAAAACTATTTCTACAGCAGCATCTAAGAAAAAGAAGGGGATAACCATTAGTATTAAGCCAGTTAAAAAAGCAGCAGAAGTTAAAAAATCTACAATTAAATCTTCTAGTGTTGCTAAGAAAAAACCATTGTTAAATAACGTTCAAAATAGTTTAACTACACCACAAGATATTTTTGCAGAGCATGGTTTTGGATGTCATGTAGGTCATGCAACTCATCATGCAGAACATGATTTTACAGAGAAAAAACAACATCACATTGCTTCAACCAATACAGATCCGTTATTATCTGGTCCAACTAGTAAATTTGAGCCGTATCGTATACATACTACCGAAGAATATATGAACGAACAACAATTACAGCATTTTACTAATATTTTAGAATCTTGGAAGCAAGATTTAATGGTAGAAGTTGATCATACTATTACTGAAATGAAAGAAGCAGATATATTGGCCGATCCTAATGATCGGGCTACCCAAGAAGAAACTTTCAATTTAGAATTAAGAGCTAGAGATCGTGAAAGAAAATTAATAAAAAAGATCGAAACAGCGTTAAAAAAAATTAAAGATCATGAATATGGGTATTGCGATTCTTGTGGCGTAGAAATCGGTGTTAGGCGTCTAGAAGCTAGACCAACTGCAACTTTATGCATCGAATGTAAAACCTTGGCAGAAATGAGAGAAAAAAGGGTATAGTGTTTGGCTACTTTAAGTGTTTGTATAGTTACTGAAAACGAAGAACGTAATATAGAAGCTACTTTACAAACAGTTAGTTTTGCCAATGAGATTATTATTGTAGATTCTTATAGTTCAGATCGTACTGTAGAGATATGTAAAAAATATACCGATCAAATTTATTTAAATACTTATCAAGGTTGTGGGATCCAAAAAAAAATTGCTTTAGAAAAGGCTACTAAAGAATGGGTATTAATATTAGATGCTGATGAAAGATTATCTGTGGAACTACAACAAGAAATCCAAGAAGTTATTAATAGTTCTACAGAATATTCTGGTTTTATTATTCCGTTTCAAACTTTCTATTTGGGTAAAGCTATAAAATTTGGTGATTGGTATAAAGAACGGCATTTAAGGTTATTTAAACGGGATAAAGGACAAATTACAGCTAAGATTGTGCATTCTAGTTTGGAAGTAGATGGAAAAATAAGTAATTTATATAATTATATTTTACATTATTCTTTTCCAACTGTTGAAAGAGTATTACATAAGATTAACGATTATTCTACTTTGGGAGCTAAAGAACGATTGCAAGCTGGTGAAAAAGCTAATATTTTTACTGCTATTTTACATGGTATGTTTGCTTTTTTGCGAGGTTATATTTTTAAACTAGGTTTTTTAGATGGTAAATATGGATTTATGTTAGCTATATCTAATGCTCAGGGTTCGTATTATAAATATATTAAATTAATGTTGCTTAATTGAACCAGAAAACTCAGCGTTAATAGTGTAGATTTAACTCTAAATATTGATCAACTGCAGTTTTAAAGGCCTCCATAAGATGTTGTGTTTGTTCCGCCTGAAAAACTATTAAGCAATCTTTATTTATAACCTCCCCGTAAAAACAACCGGAACGGCCAATATAGGTAATTTTGGCAATAAAGTCTTTATATTTTAACATATAACTCACCCGTATTATGAAAACTCATGCGCATTCAGTATTTCTTTCTTAGGGGAGTTATGGTGGCCAGAGAGGGAATTGAACCCACGACACAAGGATTTTCAGTCCTCTGCTCTACCAACTGAGCTATCTAGCCAGAATATTTTTTTAAATAATAAAAATCACATTAAACCTTACAGTGATTGTTGAAGTCAAGATCAAAAAAAAACTACCCGGCCATAAATTGGGCCGGGCAAAGGTGTTGAGAGGGTATTATTATTTATGAGCCATTTCTTTTAAGCCCTTTAGAGGAATAATTCTTACTCTTCTAAAAGCTGGCTTTGCCTTAAATACGGTAGATTCGCCAGTAAATGGATTTATGCCGGTACGTGCTTTTCTAGCAGGCATTTTTCTAACAACAATTTTAAAGGCTCCAGGAAGGATAAATTTTTCTGGTCCACCTTTTTTTACGTGTAGTCCCATTATATGGCAAAAAGTATCTAGAATTGTAGATATTTGCCTTTTATTTAATTCAGCGTGTTCTGCTAAAGTGGACAATAATTTAGATTTATTAAAAGCAGCATCTACTTTTTCTAAAGGAGCCTTTGGAGCTATAGCCTTGGTAGGTTTATGAGAAAGTTTAACTGCATTTTTTACGCTTCTTAATAAACTAGCAAATTTACTTTTTGGTTTAGTAGTTTTTTTAGTGATCTTAGCTTTTTTTACCTTATGTGTTACTGGTTTCTTTTTAGAAACTTTTTTCTTAACTCTGGTAGCTGCCATGCAAAATTCTCCTCTAATTAAGTATTAAAATTAAAAATATAATTATGCAATATAGCATAGCTATATTGTTTTGCCTAGAGAAAATATACTGCACACACACTTGAGATGCGCTCAGTATATATTACTTGTGGCTTTTATTGAGATGCTTAATAAAAACAGTAGGGCAGCACTAATTACGATTGCAGGGCCAGTCGGAATATCCCATATTAAAGAAGCAATTATTCCTAAAATAATTGTTATGCAACCGAATATGCTACCTAAAATGGCCATTTGGGTAGGGCTTTTAGCCCAAATTTTAGCTATGGCGCTAGGGATAATTAATAATGCATTTATTAACAATACACCAACCAATCGTATTGTTACTGCAAAAATTAGGGAGACTAAAATGGTAAAAATCCACTTAATTTTGGTTTCGTTGATACCTTCGGTTATGGCTAATTCTTTATGAATGGTAATAAAAACTAATTTGTCCCATAAGAATATTAGGCTGCCAATAACTAGTATATCAATTAAATAAATACATATTAAATCAAGGTTATTTATAGATAAAATATCGCCATATAAATAGCCAAGTAAATCTATTCTAATATTAGCATTTTTAGATAAGGTTATTGATATTAGACCTAAGGCTAGAATAGTGTGCGATAAGATACTTAACACTGTATCGTTAGTAAAATTTTTATTACTGGAAATTGTCGTTAATAATATTGCTATTAATAAACAAGTAAAAATTAAGCCGTAATAAATATTAAAATTTAAAAGGGCGGCAATGCTAACCCCTAATAAAGTAGCATGTGCTAGGGTATCTCCAAAATATGTCATACGTCGCCAAATCATTAAACTACCAATTGGTCCAGATATAATTGCTATGCCAATGCCAGCTAGTAAAGCAGTAATAATAAAGCTATGCATGTTGATGATCATGATGATGTGGATAAATTGCTAGTTTTGTCATGTGTTCGCCAAATAATTGAATAAATTCTGGATGTTGACTTACTGCCGTAGGTAAGCCGTGACAGCAAATATGTTTATTTAAACAAATAACAGAATTTATTCCAGACATTACTATATGTAAATCATGAGAAGCCATTAAAATTGCGCAATTTAATTGTTGTTGTAAATACGAGCATAATTTATAAAACTCTGCTTGGCCGTTTAAATCTATACTTTGGGTTGGCTCGTCTAATATTAATAAATTTGGCTTATTATACAATGCTTTAGCTAATAGGATTCTTTGTAGCTCTCCGCCGGATAATTTATGGATTGATTTATTTAATAAATGTTCAATTTTTAATTCTGTATTTAAACCTGTATTGTCAGTATTAAATGGCTTTTTAGTTTTATTATTTAAATTTAGAAATTTTGACACAGTGATAGGTATTTGTTCTGGAAAGCTAATTTTTTGCGGTACATAACCTATTTTTAAACTTGGATGTTTAACAATATTACCAAAGCTTGGTTGGATAAAGCCTAAAATAGTTTTAATTAAAGTAGATTTACCGGCTCCGTTGGGCCCTATTATCGTAATAATTTGTTTTGAATATATATCAAAATTAATGTTTTTTAATATTTTATATTCATTAAAATTAATGTTAAGATTCTGTATGCTTATTAATTTATTTTCCATAGTTGTTTTATTTATTAATGTTTTATTTAGTACCAGTCTTTTAGCCGAACAATCTACTAAACCTACTAATATTCGTGTAATAGCTACTATTAAACCATTATATAATTTAACTGCCGCTATAATGCATAATACCAAAAATAAACCATTATTGTTATTAAATGGTAATGTTTCTCCACATGATTATGCTCTAAAACTAAGCGATGTGGAAGTCATTAAACAAGCAAATTTGATTGTTTGGGGTGGGCCAGACTTAGAATTTTTTTTGACTAAACTGTTAAAAAAGCCATCATTAGCTAATAAACTACTTACTATCCAGACTTTAAAGAACATTAATAAATTGTCGTTTAGAAAAAGTACTCAATTAGACGAGCATTTATGGTTATCGCCAGATAACGCTAAAGTTATTGTAGAGGCAATAACGCAAAATCTAATAACATTAGATCCGGCGAACGCTAATCAATATTTAACTAATAAACGACGATTTTTAACAAAATTATCTTTTGTAGATTTGCGCATTAGAACTAAATTATACGAAATATCCGGGCAATCTTATGTGGTTTTTCATGATGCTTATCAATATTTCGAAAAATTTTATGGATTAAAACAACCGTTAGTAATTAGTGATCATCCAGAACTACCGCTCAGCATGCAACGTATGATCTCTATTCACGATTCAATTAAAAAACATCAGATTAAATGCTTATTTAAAGAACCACAATTTAATCCTAAAATGTTAGATTTTTTGTTAGAAACTACTGCTACAACAGAAAAATTAAAAATAGGGATCTTAGATCCATTAGGTTCAGATCAAGATTTAGGTGTCGATGGTTATTTTAAATTATTAAATAATTTATCTGATGGGTTATATAGCTGTTTAAAATAAGTTTATATATTAATATTAATGCCGACTAACTGCTTCTATGCCTTTACGACGATTTTTACGGATAGAAGTTGAGGTTGATTTCCTAGTAACAGGTTTTTTCTTTAATAAAACAGGCTTAGGTATGCTTTGTAAAGCAATTTCTAAGACTTGATCAATCCAATTAACTGGAACGATTTTTAAGTCTTGAGAAATGTTTTCTGGTATTTCTTTTAAATCATGCATATTTTCTTCTGGAATAATTACTGTAGAGATCCCAGATCTTTTGGCTGCCAGTAATTTTTCTTTTAAACCACCAATAGGTAGTACTTTACCGCGTAAAGTTATTTCGCCTGTCATTGCTACATCTTTTTTTACTGGAATATTAGTAAATAACGATACTAATGCTGTACACATAGCGATCCCAGCGGATGGACCATCTTTTGGCGTCGCTCCTTCAGGAACATGGATATGTACATCGTGTTTTTTATAAAAATTATTAGCTATGCCTAGAGAAGTTGCTCTATTTCGGACGACCGTCATGGCTGCTTGGATAGATTCTTGCATAACTTCGCCTAGTTGTCCGGTACGCGTTACTTTACCATCGCCAGCAATTTTGGCAGCTTCTATAGTTAGAATTTCTCCGCCAACTTCAGTCCAAGCTAACCCAGTTGCTTGCCCAATCCAGTCTTTTTCGTGGCCTGCTTCATTAGTGATTTGTCCAAACCTATAACGCCTTACTCCTAAATATTTTTCTAAATCGTTTGCGGTTAGAGAATAGTTAGTAGTTGCTTTGTCTGATAATAAGCTTTTAACAACTTTACGACATAATTTAGAAATTTCTCGTTCTAAATTACGGACTCCAGCTTCTCTAGTGTAATAATTAATTATTTCGACCGTTGCATCATCAGAAAGGTGTAGTTCGTTATGGCGTAAGCCAGTTGCTTTCATTTGTTTAGGTAATAAATATTTTTTAGCAATGTTTAATTTTTCGTCTTGAGTGTATCCGGAGATCCAAATTATTTCCATACGATCCAATAATGGAACAGGAATATTTAAAGAATTAGCAGTAGCTATAAACATTACTTTGGATAAGTCGTAGTCAACTTCTAAATAATGATCGCTAAAAGTATTATTTTGTTCAGAATCTAAAACCTCTAGTAAAGCAGAAGCTGGATCACCACGAAAATCTGTAGACATTTTATCTATTTCGTCTAATAAGAATAGAGGATTGTTAACTTTTGCTTTACTTATTTTTTGAATAATTTTGCCTGGCATGGCCCCAATATAGGTACGCCTATGACCACGGATTTCTGCTTCGTCTCTAACTCCGCCTAGAGATACGCGCAAGAATTTTTTCCTAATAGCTCTAGCTATAGATTCACCTAAAGATGTTTTACCAACTCCAGGAGGTCCAACTAAGCAAATTACTGGCCCTTTAGGTCTTTTGACGCGCATTTGTACTGCTAAATATTCTATAATACGTTCTTTGACTTTTTCTAAACCATAGTGATCTTTTTCTAAAATATGTTGGGCAAAAGCTAAATCATTACTTGGTTTAGTACTTTTTTTCCATGGCACGTTTAATAAACAATCAATATAATTACGACTGACCGTAGCTTCTGCAGACATAGCGGGCATTAATTTTAATTTGTTTAATTCGCTTAAAGCTTTTTCTTTTGCTTCGATAGTCATTTTGGATTTTGAAATTTTTCTACGTAAATCATCTATTTCGTTGCCACTTGCCTCGTCCATTTCGCCTAATTCTTTTTGAATGGCTTTCATTTCTTCGTTAAGGTAGTATTGTCGTTGGCTTTTTTCCATCTGCTTTTTAACGTTAAATTCAATTTTACGTTTTATTTTTAGAATATCTAATTCGTTTTTCATGACTCCGATTAAATATTCGATACGTTCTGATAATTTTTCTAATTCTAGAATTTGTTGTTTTTCATTTACTTTAATTAATAAATGAGCAGCAATAGTATCTACTAAGCGAATTGGATCGTTAATATTTAATAAAGACGTAACGATTTCTGATGGTAATCGTTTATTTAATTTTACGTAACTTTCAAATTGAGTGATTAATGATTTAATTAATATTTCTAGTTCTTTACCAATAGCTACCTGAGTATTGGTTAGCATAACATCTGCTACAAAAAAAGGTTCTGTTTTTTGACAGGTAATCATTTTGCCACGTTGGATCCCCTCTACTAACACCTTAATAGTAGAATCTGGAAGTTTTAATAACTGTAATACCCTAGAAACTGTGCCGACTTTATATAGATCGTCAATATTAGGATTATCGTGGGAAGATTCTTTTTGTGCTACTAATAGGATGCGTTTATTGCCAGTCATAGCATCTTCTAAGGCTTTTACGGATTTATCTCTACCAATAAATAAAGGAATTACCATATGTGGATACACAACTACATCCCGTAATGCCAACATTGGCATACTTTCAATGTTGTTATGAGACTCTTGATCTAATAATTCCTGGTCGCTCATAGGGTTTATTTAGCCTCGTTTAGTTATATCTGAGTTAATCATAGATTGAGGTTGAGATTGATTGGTAAATATTAGAATTGGATCAGACTTACCTTCAATAACGGAAACATCTACTAATACTTTATTAACATTAATCATCGATGGCAGTTCGTACATGGTGTTTAATAATACATTTTCTAAGATTGAACGTAACCCTCTGGCTCCAGATTTACGTTGCATAGAACGTTTAGCAACTAAATGTAAAGCATCCTCACGAAATTCTATTTCTACGCCTTCCATTTTAAATAATTTTTTATATTGTTTAATTAAAGAATTTTTTGGTTCAGTTAAAATTTTAAGTAAAGCTGTTTCGTCTAATTCATCTAAAGTAGCAACTACGGGTAAACGGCCTACAAACTCTGGGATTAACCCATATTTAATTAAATCTTGTGTTTCTACATTGTGAATTATTTTACCAGACATTTCATTTTCTGTAGTTTTAGAGCTAATATCTGCAGAAAAACCAATTCCACTAGCATTAGTTCGTTGTAAAATAATTTTATCTAAACCGGAAAAAGCCCCGCCACAAATAAATAAAATTTTAGAGGTGTCTACTTGAATAAATTCTTGTTGAGGATGTTTACGTCCGCCTTGTGGTGGTACCGAGGCTATGGTTCCTTCAATAAGTTTTAACAATGCTTGTTGTACGCCTTCTCCAGAAACATCGCGAGTTATGGAAGGATTTTCTGATTTTCTACAGATTTTGTCTATTTCGTCTATATAGACAATACCAGTTTGTGCTTTTTCTACATCGTAATCACATTTTTGTAATAATTTTTGAATAATATTTTCAACATCCTCACCTACATAACCAGCTTCAGTTAAAGTGGTAGCGTCAGCAATAGCAAATGGTACGTTTAACAATCTGGCCAAGGTTTCAGCCAATAAAGTTTTACCTGAACCAGTAGGACCAATTAATAAAATATTACTTTTTCCTAATTCAACATCATTATCTATATTTGTTCCTTTAGGGTTGACTAATTGTAATTTTTTATAGTGATTATACACAGCAACAGCTAGAATTTTTTTAGCTGTTGCTTGACCGATTACATATTGATCTAGAACGGTTAAAATTTCTTTTGGTGCATATAAAGACAGATTGTTATTAGCATCTAGTTTGTTTTTAGGTATTTCTTCACAAATTATATCGTTACATAATTCGACACATTCGTCGCAAATAAATACAGAAGGCCCAGCTATAAGTTTTTTTACCTCATGTTGACTTTTACCGCAAAAAGAGCAGTAAAGTAACTTTATTGAACTACCACGTTCTTTTTTTTCAACCATATTAAAAATATACCCTTAGTTAATTTAAGCCAACTGTTTACATTATAATATTAATATTATTAGAAGATCTATTGTAGTTATATATATTGTATAAGCACTCAATATAAAATCATATTTGTCTCGTTTCTAACACATGATCTACTATGCCGTATTGTTTAGCTTCTAATGCGCTCATAAAGTTATCTCTATCTGTATCTTTTTCTATTCGTTTTAATTCTTGACCTGTATGTTTAGCGCAGATTTCGTTTAATCGTTTTTTTAAGGACAAAATTTCTTTGGTATGAATTTCAATATCGCTAGCTTGTCCTTGAAAACCACCTAATGGTTGATGCATCATTACTCTAGAATTTGGTAATGCAAAACGTTTATGTTTGGCCCCGCCTAGTAATAACATTGCGCCCATGCTGCAAGCTTGACCAATACATAAAGTACTAACATCTGGTTTTATAAATTGCATAGTATCGTAAATTGCCATACCAGCAGTAACGACGCCACCAGGAGAATTGATGTATAAAGATATATCTTTATCTGGATTTTCTGATTCTAAGAATAATAATTGAGCAACGATTAAATTGGCCATATGCTCTTCAACAGTACCAACTAAAAAAATTACCCGTTCTTTTAGTAACCTAGAATAAATATCATAAGCACGTTCCCCACGATTAGATTGTTCTATTACCATAGGTACTAAAGTACTAAGCCTAGTATTATTACTATTTTTAATTAGATAATCGTATTCCATGTATACTTGCTCCCATTAGCTCTTATTTAGTTCTTCAAAACTCAATAATAGTTCTGTTTTAGTAACTTTAGCTATTATAAAATCTATTGCTGTATTAGTTAACATAGAATTTATAATAGAATTTTTCATATTATTATATATATTTTTATACTTGGTAGTTGATAATTTATTTTGAAATAAAAAGCTTAGTTCTTTAAGTTTTTGGTTTAAAAGATTTTCGTTTGGCTGCAAGTTATTGATCTTGATAACTTCTCGCAATAATAAAGATAAATGAACATTTTTATATGCTTGTTCTTTTAGTTCGTTTATTGTTTGAACATTTAATTCTTTAATATTAATTCCTTGTTCTTGGTTACGTTGTTTAAATAATCTTTCTAAATGTTGTTGTTCTTCAATTAGTAACTTATTAGGCAATTCTATAGGATAAGTTTTTAATAGAAGCTCGCTTAATTGTTCACGTTCTTTTTCTATAGTTATTTGGACTATATATTTTTCCATGTTAGATTTAATTTTTGAACGGATCTGAGATACATCGTTATCTTGTATCCCTAAAGATTTGGCAAATTCTTCGTTTAGCTCTGCTAATGGTTTTTCTTCGATTTGCTTTACAGTAATATTAAACGTTACTGATTTGCCGGCTAAAGAGTTTTCGGCATAATCTGTTGGAAACTGTAACTTTAATTCTACTGTTTCGCCAGCCTTAGTACCTACTAAGCCAGATTCGAAGCCATCGATAAATTGTTCGCTACCAATTTCAACAATAGTATCTTTGCCCTGGTTATCAGGAAATTCTTTACCATCGATAAAACCAATAAAATCTACAGTTAAGAAATCACCAGTTTTTGCTGTTCGATTTTCTACTATAATTTTTTTACCAAGTTGTTGGCGTAAAGTTACCAAACTGTTATCGATATCTTTTTCGGTTATTTCTACTTTGGGGGTATTAATTTGTAAGTTTAAAAAATCATTATCAAATTTAATTTCTGGATATACTTCTAAAGTAAAAACACATTCTATATCGGTATTAGCGTTATTATTAGTTTCGTCTTTTACCTGTTCTAATGAAATTTCTCCAACTGGATAAAGCTGATTTTCTGAAAGTGCTTGATTAAGCCCGGCATCAATTGCTTCACTTAATACTTCTTTTCTTACTTCGGTACCATATTTTTCGTTAATTAATTTAATAGGCACATGACCAGGGCGAAAACCATTTAATTTTACCTGGTTAGAAAGCTTTTTTATTTTATTAGAAACAAGTTCATTAATTTTAGTTGCTGGAATAGCAACCTTAATTTTTCTACCTAAATCACTAGTTTTTTCTACAATTATTTGCATTTTAATAACCTATATTTTTGCGAAAGGAGAGACTCGAACTCTCATAGGTTGCCCCGCTGGAACCTAAATCCAGTGCGTCTACCAATTTCGCCACTTTCGCTAATCTTAATAAAACTTATCTCTTTTTTTGGGCCGTGTAGGGATCGAACCTACGACCCGCTGATTAAGAGTCAGCTGCTCTACCAACTGAGCTAACGGCCCTAATTAGCAATTATTGTGCACATTTCTATTCTAAAAAACAACACCTCACCCCCGTCCCCTCTCCCGTAATGGGAGAGGGGAGCGGTTGAAAAATCTTATTTTAACTTGGGGTGAACGAGGGGAATCGAACCCCCGACAACTGGAATCACAATCCAGGGCTCTACCAACTGAGCTACGATCACCATAAATCTTGCGCGTCCGACAGGGATCGAACCTGTAACCGCTGGCTTAGAAGGCCAGTGCTCTATCCAATTGAGCTACGGACGCTACTTACGTTATTTAACTTAACGTGGTCGATACAGATCCAACCTACTAATTTAATAAAAACTTTTATATTCGGGGTAGAGGGATTTGAACCCCCGACACCCTGCTCCCAAAGCAGATGCGCTACCAGACTGCGCTATACCCCGTTAAATTATCAACATGATACAAGAGCTACTATATTTTGGTCAAACTATTTTAAACAATCATTTGTGGAACATAAGTAATTTGGTACTATAGTAGGATTATGTTAAAGAAATTATCTTGGTTATTGTTAATAGTGCCTAGTATGGTTGTTATGGCTAAACCTTTAAAAACCGAAGAAGATCGGGTAGCCTATAGCCTTGGGCATGTAGCTGGTGAGCATATTAAATCTCAAATAAAAGAGGGTATAGCTATAAATCCAGAAATTTTTATCGAGGGAGTAAGAGATAGTATGCAAAATAAATCACAGCTTAGTGAAGATGATATTATTAAAGCATTGAATGTACTTAAAACTAAGCAAATTGAACACAATAAAAAGAATCTTCACAGTAAAGCTACTTTAAATTTAAAAACAGCTAAAGAGTTTTTGGAACAAAATAAGCAAAATAAAAATATTGTTGAGTTAGCTAATGGTCTTCAATATCAAATTATAGAATCAGGTGATGGTACTGCAGTGTCGCCCAAACAAAACGATAAAGTTAAAGTAGCATATCGGGGTATGTTGTTAAATGGTACGGAATTCGATAGTTCTTATAATCGGGGAGAACCTGCGGTTTTTGAGTTAAAAATGCTCATTAAAGGTTGGCAAGAAGCGTTATTGCTTATGAAACCAAAAGCTAAATGGAAGATTTTTGTCCCGCCAGAGTTAGCGTATGGTAGAGAAGGTGCTGGCCCAATGATTGAACCAAATTCTGCGTTAATTTTTGATATAGAGTTATTAGCGGTTAATCCTTCTTGAGATTAAGTAGCTTCAAAGTTTCTGGTGATCCATAAAAAATAGCATGTTGATATTGGTTTTTAGCTTCCTGTAAACCTAAAAGGATCATTTTTCTAACAAAAGAAGTATTTGTGTCGTTTGGGTTTTTTTCCAGGGCAATTATTTGACTCCATTCTTTAAAAGATAAATATTGTTTGGTGTTAAAATAATCAATAAAAATTCCTAATAAATAATAAGCGTTGTTTTTAGCAAAACAAAATGGGGAATCATTAGTAGCTGAAATATTCCATCTATATAAATTT
>JBEKHL010000005.1:0-51211 GCA_050012295.1 Gammaproteobacteria bacterium | reverse complement strand
AACTTTATCAATAATAAAATCGAACATTATGCTAGGTAAATAACCACAAAATAACCCCAAAAATATTGAAAATAAATATCTATTCAACTTATAAATCTTCAGTAGTTGTTATATGTTCTAAAATGCCTTCTAATTCTTCTAAGCTATTATACTCTATAATAAGCTTACCTCTACCTTTAGTTTTATTTATTATAGTTACTCTCGCACCTAAAGTATCACTTAGTTTTTTTTGTAACTTTTTAACATCCGGATCTAAACTGACAGTTGAATTAAAATTTGTTTGTGGCTTAAGAATTTTAACTAATAATTGTTCGGTAGCCCTAACCGATAAATTTTCTTTTATTATTTCGTTGGCAATTTTTAATTGTAAATTATTAGGTGCCCCTAGCAGAACCTTAGCATGGCCCAAATCTAATTGGTTTTTTTCTAACATATTTTTAATTTCTTTAGGTAAATTTATAATTCTGAGTAAATTACTTACCGATGCCCTTGATTTACCTATGGCTAAAGCTACTTCATTATGTGTTAAAGAAAATTCTTTAGACAATCTATCTAAAGCGATAGCCTCATCTACAGGATTAAGATCCTCACGCTGAATATTTTCAACTAGTGCTATGGTCAAAGCATCTTTATCGTTAACGTTTTTAATTATTACAGGAACTTCTTGTAATCCCGCAATTGTAGCTGCTTGCCAACGCCTTTCTCCTGCTATTATCTCATAATTTCCTGTTGTTAATTGCCGCACTATTAATGGCTGCAAGATTCCTTGAGTTTTTATAGATTCTGCTAATTCTGCTAATTCTTCTGGTGGCATCTCATGCCTAGGCTGAAACTTACCCGGAACTAATTTGTTAATCGCTAAATTATTTACTGGATTTTTTAAATTAGAGGTATTACTGGGAAGATCTAATAAATTATTTTGCCCTATTTGTTCTATCTTTTCTAACATTGTTTTATTAGATAGTAGTGCATTTAATCCTCTACTTAATCCTCTCTTTTTAATATTCATGCCAATTCTTTTTCCTTCTTATAGCTTCTCGATTTTTTAATACTATTTAACTTTGACTGGTTATTTAAAAATTCTTTAGCTAATTTACAATAAGCTTTAGCTCCCTTAGAATTTTGATCGTACAGCAATATTGGCATACCATAACTAGGGGCTTCTGCTAACCTAATATTTCTAGGAATTACTGTATTGTATACTAATTTACCAAAATGTTCTATTAATTGCATAGAAACATCTTGACACAATTTATTGCGTGAATCGTGCATGGTACGAATTATACCTTCAATATGCAGCGTTTTATTTAAATAATTAATATCTTCAATAGTGTTAATTAACGAAGATAATCCTTCTAATGCATAATATTCACACTGCATTGGGATAATAACTGAATTTGCAGCTATTAATGCATTAAGCGTAAGTATATTTAGAGACGGAGGACAATCTATAAAAATAAAATCATATTGATCGGCTATATTTTTTAAAGCTAAATGTAGTTTATATTGACGATCAGCTTTTTTCATTAAATTAACTTCTGCTTCAGTAACATCTATATTACTAGGCAACAAACTAAATCCTTTTGCTGACACAATAGATTCTAGCAAAGATGCTTTTTCTTGTAATACATCTCCAGAAGTAAACTTTGCATCAGACTTATTAAAGCCACTACCCATAGTAGCGTTGCCTTGAGGATCTAAATCTATTAGTAAAACTTTTTGTTTTATAGCAGCAACAGAAGCTGCCAAATTAACACAGCTAGTAGTTTTCCCTACCCCACCTTTTTGATTAGCAAAAGCAATTATTTTAGCACGCATATATTACTTATCCCCAAATTATCCCCAAAGAGGCAAAAATTCCAATTTTACATTCGCAAAAAACTGCTTTGCCGTTTTTAAAAAAAATTCACTATCATCTGTTACATAAAAATTATGAGTCATATTAGAATTACCGTTAATATTCAATAATTTATCTTTATTATGATCTTTATTTTGCAATAAAAAATCCCTTAATTCATTTGCTACCAAATCTGCCCCATCTATTACCTTAACTTGTCGATTTATTTTAATATAGTAGTTTTCTATATTTTTTTTTATTAACGGATAATGGGTACAACCTAAAATTAACATTGATTGATCTGGTAAATCAAGCTGGGAGAGGTATTGTTCGATAATTAAATTAGTAGCTGGATTGTCTATTAAACCTTCTTCTATTAATGGTACTAATATTGGAGTTGCTAACGCTTTAATACTTTTTGGTGGTACTAATTGCCCTACTCTATATTGATATACCCCACTATGAATAGTTTGTTTAGATCCAATAATACCGATCTTAGTTTGTTTTATTTTTTGTAAAAATAAAATTATTGGATCTATTACATTAAATAATTTTATTTGATTAAATTGCTCAGAAATTTCTGTTAAAGCATTAGCACTAGCGGTATTGCATGCAATTACAATAATATTGCATCCATTTTTAATTAAAAACTCAGTAATCTTAGTAGCATAATATACAATATGGGATTTAGACTTATCTCCCCATGGCATATGTGCTGTATCACCTATATATAATAAATTTTCGTTAGGGCATAAATTACTAATCGCTTTAGCGACCGTTAACCCACCAATCCCGCTATCAAAAATACCTATTTTAAATCTATTTAGCATAATTTCTTAAATATTAAATTACCCATTGAGTTTATTTTGTATTTTATATATTATTTATATAAATTATATAAATTTATTAAAAATTATTTAAATTATTATCTTATGAGAACATATTACTATGAAATCTAATATTCACCCCAATTATAAGTTAGTACTAGCTAAGTGTGTTTGTGGCCACGAGTTTCATTTCTATGCTGCTTTAGAAGTAGAGTCTATCAACATAGAAGTTTGTAACGAATGCCATCCATTTTATACTGGTACTCAAAAAGCTGCTACCGTGACCGGTAGGGTAGAAAATTTTAATAATAAATTCCAAAAACGTAAACAAAATATCGTTAAACCTACTACTACAGATAAGCCTACTAAAGAAAAAAAATCTCGTAAATAATTATCATTTTATAGGACATGTTTTTATGAGCATTATAGATAATTCTACTAGCTCCATTACTGATCTAAAAAAATCCACCGATTTAAATAAAGAAGCTCTAGAATACCATGCGGCTTACCCTGCAGGAAAAATTAGCATTACTGTCACTAAACCAACTAATTCTCAAAAAGATCTTTCTTTAGCTTATACCCCTGGGGTTGCTGAACCAGTAAGAGCAATTGCTAAAAATCCTGAAGATGCTTATAAATATACCAGTAAAGGTAATTTAGTTGCGGTAATTAGTAATGGTACTGCCGTACTAGGTTTAGGTAATGTTGGTGCTTTAGCTGGCAAACCAGTAATGGAAGGTAAAGCAGTACTATTTAAACGTTTTGCAAATATTGATGGCTTAGATATAGAAGTAGATGCTTTAGAGCCAAAAGATCTTATAGATACTGTTACTAGGATTTCTCCTTCTTTCGGCGGTATTAATTTAGAAGACATTAAAGCGCCAGAATGTTTCGAAGTAGAAAAAGCCCTAATCGAAAAACTAAATATTCCAGTATTTCATGATGATCAACACGGCACCGCAGTTGTTGTGGCCGCTGCTTTATTAAATGCTTTAGAACTACAAAATAAAACTATAGAACAAATAAAATTAACTTGCGTTGGGGCTGGTGCAGCAGGTATTGCTACTATCAACTTATTAATAGCTATGGGATTAAAAAAAGAAAATATTTGTTTAGTCGACACTGTTGGTGTGATTCATACAGAACGGCAAGACTTAAACCAATATAAACAAGCCTTTGCTATTCAAACCAATAAACGCTCTTTAAAAGACGCTATGGTTGGAGCAGATGTATTTATTGGTGTCTCCAAAGCAAACGTATTAACTGCCGATATGTTAAAAACCATGGCTAAAGATCCTATAGTATTTGCTATGGCTAACCCAGATCCAGAAATACATCCCAAACTAGCTTTAGATACTCGTAAAGATTTAATTATGGCAACTGGTCGTAGCGATTTCCCAAATCAAGTTAATAATACTTTATGTTTTCCATATATTTTTAGAGCGGCCTTAGATGTAAGAGCTAGTAGGATTAATATAGAAATGAAAATTGCTGCTGTTCACGCTATAAAAGATTTAGCCAAAGAACCAGTCCTACCAGAAGTGTTAAAAGCTTATAATTTAAATCATTTAGAATTTGGTCGTGATTACTTAGTACCAAAACCATTAGATCCTAGATTACTAGAAACCCTGCCTCCAGCCATTGCCAAGGCAGCTATTCTAACTGGAGTTGCTAAATTAGGTTATCCAGAACATTATAAATAATAAATAAATTCTAATTTTATTTACTATGTTTTATTTTATTACCTATTTCCGCTTGCATCCGTCGTATTTGCATTATATTAGTTGGTGTGTTAGCTACTGCTGCTCGTCTTTGAGTTAAATTATTTGGTACGTTAGCTATTCCTGCCCGTGTTCGCACTAAATCAGCATATCTCAAATGTTCTGTTACTCCTGTTTCATCTACCCATGTATTTATGTCTTGTATTTCATCTTCATATAGAAATTGTCCATCTAAAGAAGACGAGGGGCCTGGAGACGATTCTACTAAAGACAATTCTCCATCATCAGAATTAGTTTGCCTTACAACTGGCGCGGGTGGCCTTACAGGTATTGGTCGTAAAATTGTAACTGGCCTTTGTGCGCAACATCTACTACATTCAGACGCAGATGTATAAGAAGAACTAGCTGTGCTCTCTCTATTTTGTCTATCAGCTATTTGTTGTTGTCTTATTCCTGCTACTAGCATATTAGCTAACGTCTCAGCAATAAGTCTAGTTATTTCTTCTGGGGTTAGGTTAGTTGTTTCGTATGGTGTTCCTGGCATAAAATTTCCTGTTATTATCGGTTGTTCATATTGAAAACATTTAAAAATCAGAAAATACCAGGATTTTTAATGATATTCAATTGATTATACAATAGTTACTATACTCTTATATAATAATTATTATTAATATATAAAAATATAAGGATATATATGCCATGGAATCCATTCTCATCATGGTTTGGTAGAAACAAATATAAACACTTGCCACCATCCGATGATGCCGACGATACCGACAATACACCTGCTATTAGTGTAGAGCACCTTGACGACCCCATAGATCCAAACGACCTAACAGTAGAAAACGATCCCTTGCGCCCTAGAATGGTAGAAATGGTAGAAGTAGATGGTACAGATCCAAATGACCGTCCGTCTAGCTCAACAACACCAGCATCCCATGCTACAAAAGTAAGCGAAGGTAGAGATAATAAAGGCATAAAAGTTACTATCAGCCCTGGTGGACCTGATGATAGTGCATCTAACCCTATAGATCTTGAGAACATAAACCTAGAATCTGACGAACAATATGTCCGTTTACAAAAATTAAAACAACAATGGTCAACCCAAGAATTACAAAAAGATAGCACTATACCTTTAACTAAAGAACTTTTTGCCGAAATAGCCAACTCCATAAAAAAGAATATCGAAACAACCAGAGACAAAGGATCACAAAATCGTCACGAACGTTATGATGAATCAGCAAAACAAGAATTCTCTAAGGCAGTCCAACACAAGTCTGTACATGGTAACGTTAAAGTTGGCAACCCAAACGAGCATGATTTAACAATAACCTTATCAGACGCAAACACTATTACTGCTACTTTTAAACCAAACGAAAACAAAGTACTTATTGCCGCTACCGACTCTGGTGATCAATCATTAATAATTTTATTAGAAAGCGCATTAAAGGCCGCTAAAAAAATGCATAGTAAAACTCTTATTGTTTATCCTTGCTCAGATCTAGAACAAACAGCTAAATTATGCATGATGGCAAAATACGTTGGCTTAACCCCTGTATTTAGACCGGATCCAGATATGGATGTAAAAATTAGAGACCACGCATTTAATGATTTTAAATCACAATTCCAACAAAGATTTCACGTTGACGACCCAGCAGCATTACCTTCTAATAAATTAGTTAAAGAACAAGAAAAATTAAACCCAATATCTGGCAAAGAAAAAAGGCCGGCTCCTGCTGTTCCTGTTGCTCCTGCTGAAACTCCTACTGCTAAAGATCCTGAAGCTCCTACTGAAGCTACTCCTGCTAAATCTACTACTCATAAACCCTAATAAATTTACTATATACCACTGATAAAAAATTTTTTATATTAATAACATAATGATTATAATAAATAAAACTATTAAAGCATTTATTATCTTGGAAGTAATTATATCGTTATTAATAGTAAGTTTTTGTATTTTAGCTATCAATTCCTTATTGCTAGCCATGCTACATTATTTAGCAAGTTCAAAAACCCAAACTAAAGATTTTTATTTAACTAAAAATTTAGAAGCATGTTATGTTGTATATAACAATTACCAACTTTGCGAAGCACAGTTTTTCGAATTACCTAAATAATAAAAATAAAGGCACTAGCTTAGAACAACTGTTAGTTGCTACATTAATAAGCAGCATAATAATGCTAATATTATTTCAAGCATCTACCGTAATTAAAAAACAATTATTAGTAATAGAACAACAAATTTTAATATTATATAATCAAATAATTGCAGATTTTTTCTTAAGAACCAACATAAAAAACGTCGGTTACAAAGGTTATGTTAGTGCCATACAACTGCCTCAACATAGCAGTATAAATCTCGATCAAAAAACCCAAATAGTTCCTAAAGCACCAATCGCCGTATGTATGGCAACAGTTAACAATTGTAAAGATTTTGTTACCGCAAAAATTTTAAATAAAATAATTGAACAAAAAATAAAGCCAAATACTAATATTTTATTAGCTTACGACATACCAGAACAAATAACCATGTTACAAAACCCAATGGCAAACTACGATAGTCCATTACAAGCTATATCTGTAGGGAGCTCTTGGAACATTGGTGATCAAATGATTATAGCAGACCACAGAAATATTCAACGATTTATTATTTCCGATTTTAATCAAAACAATATAATTCACGATAAACCATATAACACCACCTCAAATTTTATAAAAAAATTCCAAACTGGAGCAGAAATCTTTCGCGCTAAACATATAGCTTTTTATATTGCTAAAAACGACGGCTATAAATCTAACACCTACAGTTTATATATGGATGACTTTTCTTCTGGCATAAACGATTATTATACCACTAGCTATAGGGCCGAAGCTATTTTAGATCATATAGAAGATTTGTGGGTGCAAATTTTAGAAGAACCACAACTACAACCAAAATTAGCAGCAAATTTAGGTTGGATAATTAATAAATATTTATTAATTAATCTTTCATTTAAAAACAATGCTAAAACCCAAATATTTACTACCGGCGTAGAAATACGAAACAGTCAGCCATAATGAATTTACTTATAGTGCTAATTTTAATGAAATTAATATTACTAAATATTTCATTAGGTTTAGATCAAACTTATATATATATAAAAATTTTTGTTAACGAACAACAGACATATATTAGCCATAAAAAATTATGGTCAAAGTTATTAGAAATAATTAATCCAAATAATAAAGAAATTCAAAAATCTCAAGTTTACGGATTTTTACCAGATGATCTTTCTCTTGGTTGTCAAACCGGTATTAATATTTATAAGATAATTTTAGACAATACGATATATGCATATTTTGGAATTCGTGTTAATGGCAAGCCACATAATAATTTAATACAACAACCAACCATATTACCTAAAATAGCCCACTCCATTACTATAATGGATTTATTTGGTACTAATAATGCCAATCAAATATTTTTTTTAGATGATAAAAATTTATTGTGGAAATATGATTTCATACAAAATCAACTATTATACAACGTTCAAACAACTGCTATAGATTATATCGTTGGTTCAAGTTTAACTATAAATAATAATTATTTTATATATTTACGTTGTAAAGATCAGGATAATCTTCAAGATCTAATTAAATTAATAATTTCAGACCATAAAAATAATATATTAACCTCTACGTTAATATCTATACCAACCGCAAATAAATTTTTTCTACGTGCCAATCATTTAATCTTTTTATATGAATATTTAGAACCACAAATTTATAAATTAATTAACAATAACAACCAACTATTAGCCAAAAAAATTAAAATCCCATTTAATAGCTACGAACAACAATTATCAGACAGATTACCATTCTATAATTTATTTTGGGATCAGAATAAACACTTACATATAGCAACTATTGTTACTAATGCCTGTAAATTAAAAACCTATGAATTTAGTTTGCCAGAAGATAATGGCATACTATCTATCCGGACTAATGATTATTAATTTATCAACAATTAAACTTAGTAAGCTTTACAAAACACAAAAAAACTTTATATTATATATATGGAAATAAAAAGAATAACTAACTTTAAAAAAACTATAATAACTTCCCTAATTTTATTAAATGCTTGCGCAGCTAATAGATATGTTAAAGATCCTAACGATCCTTTAGAACCACTAAATAGAGGGATCTCTAGATTTAATAAAACTATAGATAAACTATATATTAAACCAGTTAGTAACACTTATGAATTAATTTTGCCTAAGGCCCTAAGAGAATTAATACACAACTTTTTTACCAACATAGGAGAAATACCTACTACTATTAACAACTTGTTACAAGCCAAATATAGCCAAGCAATAGATAGCACTGCTCGTTTAGTAATTAATTCCACTCTAGGGATCGGTGGTCTATTCGATGTAGCAGCAAAAGCTAATTTAAAACATAAGCATGAAGATTTTGGAAAAACTTTAGCAGTATGGGGTTATAAAAATTCAACCTACCTGGTTTTACCTATATTTGGCCCAAGCACCGTGCGAGATGGTATTGGTTTTGTTGCGAATACTTTTTTAACCGCACCTTATTACTTTAAACCTAAATGGCGAAATCGTTATGAACTTGGTTACTTAATAGATTTTAGATCAAATCTACAAGAAACAGAGTCATTTATAAATAACATCGGTGTCGATGAATATAAATCCCTAAAAGATATTTATTTACAACACCGCGCTTACACAATTAACGATCAAAATTACCATGCTAACAATAAAACTTTACTTAATGAGCCACCAGAATAGAGCTAACTAGTTCATAATGCTAAATAATTCAACTGTCCAGATATTCTTCTAACAGATAGAGTAGAATAGTTTTTGGAATTTAAGTGAGCAGCTCTTAGCTCAACATTTAAATCTTGTGTACACTTAAATGCCATGCTGAAATCTAGTTCTCGCCCAGCTAATTTTTGTCCAGAACCTTTAGCAAATTGAAAATAATGTATGCCCCACGTAAAACTAAACGAATCCAAATACCACAATTCCACATTATAATAATAATCTATCAACCCTCGATCTGGAGTAGTGGTGTACCCTTCTGCTAACCCATTAAATCCATACAATGAACCCAAAGGAAATTTAAATGATCTCCCAGGCGCGCCTCCGTTATGTCCACCTAATAATTCATAGCCTAATGTGCTAGTTATTACCCAACTATTAAATAATTCTGCAATATCTTTATCAATACTAGCCGCTATATACATTGTTGAGTATTTATTAGGATTATTGGATTTACTTTTTTGCAATGCTAACTCTACCCCATACCCAAATGTAAAATCTTGCCTAAAATCCTTATCAGATATCGCACGTAACCCAACCGTATTTTGCGAATTATAACTAAGATCAGGATCACTATTACTATACCCATAGGCTGTTATTTGCCCATAAATAAAATTTTTCCAAGTAATATTAGCTAAATTAGTATTTAATTTACGCCTACCATAAACATTAACAATATTATTGTTATAAGTATTTATATGACCTACAAAACTATAAAAAATCTCAAAATTTTGAAAAAAA
Organism: Gammaproteobacteria bacterium; assembly: GCA_050012295.1. Taxonomy (GTDB): domain Bacteria; phylum Pseudomonadota; class Gammaproteobacteria; order UBA6186; family Azoamicaceae; genus UBA6186. The sequence continues at coordinate 41,259 of JBEKHL010000005.1, read as the reverse complement.
TCATTCTTAATCGTTACAGCATCAAAACTAGTAGGGTATTGTCTAAAAGGATTATGTCCAACCATCCTTTCATTATCTAAAGATATATACTGTCTACCTAAAATAAGATCTGTACAAGGAACCCATTGAGCAGTAATACTAGCGTTAGCTACCCCAGTACCCTTTGGATCAGTAATAACAGTGTAATTTTGTTTTGTGAACGGAATTACAGCCGGATTATAATGTTGTCCAAAAAAATTAGACACATTTACTATTTCTAAAGATAAATAATTTTTATGAAAATCGGCACTCTGATAACCAAATTTACTTTGTACAGTAGACGCTCTAGCAAAGGCTAAAGATTCTTGCTTAGCATATTCTTGCCTTAACCGAAAATTTAATGATGAATCGCCATGTAATAAGGCTGTTTTAATATCTCTATATTCTTTATGTGGAACCGCTTGCACCGCTGGTAAAATTAACAACCATAAAACCAATAGAATTGCTTTTTCCTTGCCAAACATTAAAAACTCCCTATAGTTTATTTATGAGCATCCAACAACATCAATTTACCCAACAAGTAGTAGGTAATTATACATGTAGTTACGATATTATTCCATCTAGGCATAGTAGTTATGATGCCATTGATTTTTTTAAAATTTCTGAATCTAAATACGGCCTATATTTAATAGATGTTGCAGGAACAGGTAATTTATCAATAGAAGCTGTTACCCAAGTACAAGAATTAATAATTAAATTAGCTTGTTCTGAACAAAAAACATCATTTGCTTCAAATCCCGAATCTTTAATACAACAATTAAATTCAACTATTTATACTATAAAATTAGGCAAATTTTTAACTTTATTTTATGGCGTGTTAGATTTAGAAAATAATTGTTTTAATTATAGCACAGCTGGACATTATCCAAATCCTATATTATTAGATAATAATAATCATGCTAAATATTTATTTGGCAAAGGATTTCCGCTGGGTATTCTGCCAAACACTACCTTTGAAAAATTTTCTATACCAATTTCAACTAATAGTTCAATAATTTTATTTTCCGATGGAATTATGAAATTTTTCATGCCTCAAGAAGATATTGAATATAGAAGCAATTATTTATTAACTTTAATTTGTGAATCAAATGCTCAATTACCAACTTTGCTACAAAAACTAAATTTAAACTCAGCGACACTAAACATATTAGACGATATTATAGTGGCTATTATCAAAAGACAAAATTGATTTAAAAAAAAAGCAAGACTTTAGTCTTGCTTTTTTTCTTTAGTAAAGCCTATTATTTACCTTTACCGCCTTTACCTTTATCGCCGCCTTTTTTATTAGTTTCTTTAGCCACGTAATTTCTCCTTAAAGAATTTTAATTAATTAAAACTACTCTCAAATTGAATATATTAAACACTATAAACCAATTAATCAAGTATATCAAAAACGAATCTCAAACACGACCGACCCCGACCAATTGCGCATCAGCTTTGCGGTTGGGTCGGGGTCGGTTTTAAATTTGTACTACATTTATACTAATACTTAATAAATAAAAAAAATAATAAAAGGTGATCCTTATGTTTAAAAAGATATTATATACTCAATGTACTCAACCAAAAGAACCAATAAAAGAAAGAAGTTTTTATGTAAGTGGTGTAGGTGTAGAATTAATAACATTAAGCTGGATGGAACAACAAAAACAAAGATTTACTAAAGAAATACAACAGATCCACGAACAGAAAATCAAAAAATTACCAAAACCTCTTTCTGCTGTTGATCTTATAGTAGACGAAATTACCCCGGCACAAAAATTAAAACAAAAAACCATACAGGAAAATATAAATAATTATGCTCGTACAGGTGTATGCGCACGCGAACACGAAACTTCTAGTAAAAGCTCCAATGCGATTTCAGATTCAGACTCAGATCATACTACAGATACACACACTATAAATTCACATCCTACTTGGTGCTACCAATTTCCGCGACCTGTGGCGTAATAACTAAAACCAGCATTTTGCATTTTATCCAAACGAAAAATATTTCTAAAATCTATGATTACATAATGCTGGTTTTTCATTAAACCCTTTACTCTAGCTAAATCTAAATTAACAAATTCTAGCCATTCAGTTAATATTACAATAACATCTGCATTAGCAATAGCTGCATAAACATTATCAGCCCATAAAATATTGTTTAAAGATTTAAAAAAATTCTTACCTTGCTCTAATGCTTTCGGATCATAAATTTGTAATATAGCGCCATTAGTATATAAATCATTAATAACTGTAATAGCCACGCTATCCCTAATATCATCAGTATTAGCTTTAAAGGCGATCCCTAATATAGCTATAGTTTTATTAGAAACTGTGCCTATTTTAGTATTTTTACAAATATTAATAATCTTAGTAGATAAATTTTTAATTCTTTTTTTATTGGCTGTAATAGCAGCATTTAGGATAGATAAACTGATATTATGTTGCTCTGCACAATAACTCAAAGCTAATGTATCTTTAGGAAAACACGAACCACCAAAACCAGGGCCTGGTTGTAAAAATTTTTCCCCAATACGACTATCTAAACCCATAGCATTAGTTACCGTTAAAATATCAACATTATTATTTAGATCTTTATTTAGTCCCTCACAAAGATCTGCTAATTCATTTATAAAAGCAATTTTTACCGATAAAAAGCAATTAGATGCATATTTAATTAATTCAGAACTCTCTAGATCATTGAATAATACCGAAACATGGTTATCTATAAATTTTTTATAAATTTTTCGTAATATAATTTGTGCTTTAAGAGGATCCTGATTTTGTTTATTTTGATTAATACCAATAACAATTCTTTCTGGGTTCATAAAATCGAATACTCCAGAACCTTCTCTTAAAAATTCTGGATTAGAAGCAATCTCAATACAAGCTAATGGATTAACTTGTAATATTTTAACGTACATTTGTCTACAAGTACCAACTGGAACTGTAGATTTAATAACAATTAATTTATAATCATTAATCCTAAGTAAAGCTGCAATTTGTACCATAGCCGTTTCAACAAAACTTAAGTTAGCTTTACCAGAAGACTCTTGTGGCGTACCAACTGCTATAAAAATTGCTTCTGCATGTTCAACTGCTACTTGTAAATCATTAGTAAAAATCAGCCTATTTAACTTAATTTGTTCAATAATTAATTCTGATAAGTTTGGCTCATGAATATAAATTTCACCTTGCTGTAATTTTTTAATTTTATCTACATCAAGATCAAAACAATAAACCGTATGCCCAAGGCCAGCAAGACATGTTCCAGTTACCAACCCAACATAACCAGCGCCAATCATGGCTATATTACAAAAGTATTCATTGTCTTCTATGGGCTCTTGGTATAATGTTATGTTTTTGTTCATAATTTAAATTTAATAGATCAATAAAAACATAAATTAGATAACATGTTTAATAGCTTTGCAACTAAAAAAATAACTCAATTTAGTTTCGTAAGGTTTTGTATAGTCGGTGGCTTTGTTTTCTGCCTGGATGCTGCAATATTATATATTTGTATATATGGGCTAAACTGTTCACCAAAGATATCTAGAGTTATATCAGCAATTTGTTCTATAACTATATCTTGGGTGCTGCATCGCAATTATACTTTTAATCCACCTAAGTTTAACCTATTACTAGAATACGGAAATTATATTATTTGCAGTTTATTAAGCTTTGTTATTAATTTATCTGTATATATTATATTAATTGATAAACTATTAATTTGTTGGCAGTATCCGATATTAGCGTTAATTGCAGCTACCGCAACATCAATGAATTTTAGTTATTTTTTTATGAAAAAATTAATATTTTTAAAAAAGATCTTAAAATAAATTATGAATAATATTTTTAAAATAATTATATTAAATATAATCTGCTTATCATTATGTAGTTGTACATCAGATTTTAATCCCTCTAGTAACTTAATATCCATATGGAAAAAAATTAATCTAAAATTTCACCAAAAACAATCAAGTAAGAATACTGCCTCTTTTGCATATACTAATCCTTTAGCAGAAGCAGAAAATAATTACCAAAATTCAACCAATCCTGAAACACAGACTACATCGCTAAAAATGATTGAACGCCTAGCAAAGTTAGGTGACCCCAATGCTGGCTTTAAGTTAGGTGAAATACATTTACAAGGTATCGGGGTAACCAAAAATCCTAATATTGCTATAAGCTGGTTTCAAAAAGCTGCAACTAGTGGTTTGCCTGTTGCTATGTTACAACTTGGTAATATTTATCGCGACGGCATAACAGCACCACCATCTTTAAAAACAGCTGTCTCTTGGTACGAAAAAGCAGCTGCAGCTGGCAATATTAAAGCCATGTTGAATTTAGGTGAAATATACCGTGGTTGGTATGGTATGACGCCTAATTACAATAAAGCAATGGAAATGTACGTAAAAGCCGCTGGCATGGGTTCTTTAGAAGCAGAATATCAAATGGCTAGATTAATTACTAATAACCTAGTAGATAATAACAAATATGCCGTAAAAATTTCTTCTTTAATAAAATCTCTACAATATTCTGCAAATAACGGCAATTTAGATGCTATGGTTGGTCTTGGGGATCATTATATGAATAAACCAAATACCGAACTAGCTTTATCTTACTATACCAAAGCCTCTGAACAAAATTTTGCTCCGGCTTTATTAAGATTAGGTTTATTATATTTCCATGGAGAAGGCGTAGAAAAAAATTATCAAACAGCTATACAACTATTTACTAGAGCTGCAGAATTGGGAAATGTTGTCTCACAATACCACCTAGGTGAAATATATCGGCAAGGCCTAGGCGTAGATAAAGATGCTGCCACTGCTAGCATTTGGTATACCAAAGCTGCTGATAAAAATTTTACTAAATCTTTAGCAAGGTTAGCAGACTTATATTTCTCTGGAACTGGCGTAGAAGCTAATATCCATACCGCAATAGAACTGTATAATAAAGCCGCTGTATTAGGGGATAGCTACTCTAGCCTAATGCTTAGTATTTTTTATGCTAATGGCCTAGGGGTAGAACAAGATTTGCCACGTAGTGTACATTGGTATAACACTTCCGAAACTAAAAAAGATTTATTAGTTGCGAAATTTAATATTGCTAAAGCATATGAAACTGGTTTCGGTTTTACTAAAAATTATAATGAAGCAGCCCGTTGGTACTTACTCGCTGCTAAACAAGGCATGGCTAAAGCACAAACAAAATTAGCTGATCTATACATGAATGGCTTGGGAATTCCTAAAGACTATAAACTAGCTTTACAATGGTACAAAGAGGCCGCGGAACTTGGGTATAATTACGCCCAATACAGCATTGCATTATTGTTACCAAAGATGGAACATTATAAACCTCCGATTGCATATGCTTGGATGAAAAAAGCCGCACTAGGAGGGTATAAGCCAGCCCAATACAGTGTAGCATTAATGTATTTACAAGGAACCGGCACCAAAATTAATCCCATAAAAGCATATAGCTGGTTAAGCGTCGCTCTTGATAATGGATACGAATCCATCCCAGAATTAACAACTACATTAACCAAAAATTTTGAACCAGAAACACTAAATAAAGCTGTTTTGTTAGCACAACGTTACCGAGAAAAATATGGAGTAGAACAACAAAATGAAAACTAATGGTATAAAATTTTTGGTGCGCGGAATAAGTATCTGGTGTTTAGCTGCAATATTTTATTTTTTTGATAATTTATTACAAGTATCTCCAGGAGTGATGAAACCAGAGCTATCCGCTACTTTTAATTTATCAGGGGCAGATTTAGGGATTTTATCATCTTGCTATTTATGGCCATACGGATTAATGCAAATTCCAGCAGGCTTATTAATGGATAAAGTAGGCCCAAAAAAATTGTTTGCCATTGCCAGTTTACTATGTGCTATAGGCTGCTTTCTGTTTGCTTCTGCTAACGTATTAGAAATGGCTCAAATTGGCAGAATTTTAATTGGTACTGGAGCTTCATTTGCTGTTGTCGGTTGTTCAAAAATTGCTGTCGTATGGTTTCCTGCTAATAAATTTGCTTTATTAACTGGATTAATGGTTTCTGTAGGAATGTTTGGCTCAGCATCCGGTTTAGCTACAGTAAATTATATTATTCAAGCTATAGATTGGCGACACGCTATGTATTATAGCTCTTACGCTGCCATATCATTAAGTATTCTTATGTGGCTAATAGTAAAAGATTTTCCTGCTATAAATCTATCTAACCATTTACCTTTAAAACAAATAAAAGTTTTAAAAGGTTTAAAAAAAATTATAGCTTCTAAACAAATATGGATAGCCTCTATATTTGCTGGCTTAATGTTTGTACCCACTATAGCCTTTGGTGGATTATGGGGCACCCCTTATTTAGTAGAAGGCCATAGTTTAAATAGAGATCTAGCAGGATGCTTAGTATCATTGATATTTATTGGTTGGGTTTTTGGCGGACCACTGTACGGTTGGATTTCTGATTATTTGGGTTTACGTAACCCGCTAATGTATTTTGCTAACATTACTACTTTAATAATTACTATAGTACTAATTTATACCAAAAACTTGTCTGTTCATGAAATTGGATTATTAATGTTTTTATTAGGATTTTGTTCTAGTGGATTTATTTTGGCTTTTGTAGTTGCTAAAGAAAGTAATGATCATCAATTATCTGGTACTGCTATTGGATTTATTAATACCATAAATACTTTTAGCGTGGCTGCATTACAATGGATCATTGGTAAAATATTAGATGTAACCGCAACAAATGCTGTAATAACTAATTTAGGAGAAAAAGTTTTTTCTTATAATAATTATCAAATTGCTTTAGTGAGTATACCCGTTTGTTTAATTATCTCTTTAATTACACTATTTATGTTAAAAGAAACTCACTGTAAGGTGTTATAATTAATATATAACAAGTGGGGATTAGAGAAAAAATGTCTTTCAAAAGTAGTAGTAATTTTATAAAAATTTCTAAAGGTGAATTGGCTGAAAACAGCGAATTGTACGACATTGTTAAATATCTTGAAAGAAAATCACTACAAGAACAAGGCTTCGAAGTCACTGCAACAAAAAAAATAGCTCCATTAAAACAAAATTATAATGCAGACGCAGATAATTCATATAACAATAATAACGCTAGCAACGAAAGCTCCGATCTAGAACAACACCCAGAATTACCATATACGGGTGGTAAAGCAATGGATCAACCTATGCTTCCAGAAAATGCCATAGAGGCTGTTCCAGAATCCTTATTATCTCAAGAACAAAAAACTAAAATAAGCGAAAAACGTAAAAAACAACAAGAAAAACAACGTAAAGAATTAGCTAATCGTTTACAAAATAAATTTAAAATTGGCGGTCCTGGTCCAGCACCTAAACAAGCACCTAAATATCAACCTAAAATTAACTATAAACATACCCCTCCTAAACTTAGACCTCCTGGCAGTTAAATGACACTAGAACTAGCTGAATTAATCATTAATAATCCTGAAAATAAAATAGTAAAAATTTTGCAGGATGCCGTTAAAGATCAAATTAATTTTAACTTAAACGAAATAGATCGCTTTGGTTTTCGTCCATTAATAGAAGCTGTAATTTGTAATAAACCAAAAGTTTTAAGCTATTTATTACAACTAGGGGCAGAAGTTGAACAAGCAGATGTTTTAGGCAAAACCGCCTTACAATGGGCAACAGAACGTTCCAATTTAGATTTATGTAAAATTTTACTAGCACATAAAGCTAACCCTAATCATTATTCATTAGATGGCCAACCAATTTTAGTATATCCAATTTTACGCGAACAATTAGAGCTAGTAGAACTATTAAAAACTTATAAGGCAGATCATTTATTTGCCCAAGATTTTATAAGTGCTAAATTACTTGGACATAGATTCGAACTAACGGGCGAAACAGATCTTATTAGCCCAGAACACAAATTCATTCCTATAAGTTTCGAAGGGTTTTATTTAGAATTCACTGTAGGACTAATAGCTAGATCGTTATACAACTTTATTAATAGTATCCCTGGACAAACATTTACAGAACTACATGGTAAATTGCATAAAATATTATTAGCTTTAAAAAATGCTTCTACTTTAGCTAGTTTCGCTAAACATAAAGATAAAACTTTATTCACTAAAAATATCGATCAAATTTTACAAGAACCTTTATTACTAATTCCAAGCGCCTATTCTGGACATGCCATAACTTTTATCAAATATAAAAATTATTTAGCTAAATGTGATCGTGGAGTAAATAACATTACTGACACAGTAATAATTTATGAAGTTAACAACAAATATCTATTAAATAATAAATTATTCTATAAATTATTATACGAACCAAAAACTGATAATTTTATTAATTATGAAATCAAACAAGAACTATCATTACTACCAATTAAAGCTCTACCAACTAGAAGTCAAATAGCTGGAAATTGTTCGTTTGCTAATGTAGAAACCAGTATACCAGCAATGATATATATGTTGTTTGATATTAATAAGCCGCAAGATGCAACTACAGCTGAACAATCTGCTTATACATTTTATAAAAGTTGGTCAGAATGGGATCAAGACAATTCATTAGACGAAGCAATAGCAAGTTTTTATAGTGCCTCACCAGAACGAAAACTTTCTAAAGCTATTACTATAGGAGCAATTTTAATTCAAAGATGCCGCAACGGTATAAAAAAACATATAGAAAGAGCTAAAAAAATTTTAAATGTTTTAACTATACCTAATTTTCAATTTATCTTACGAAATTATATTATTGTTTACAATAAAGAATCTGCTGGTGAAACAGGTAAGAACGTTATTAACTTACTAAACCAATGTGGTTTTAGTAATGATGATTTAAAAAACATTGTTTTAAATAAATCAATAAATTTTAAATCTCCAAATAAAACTCAATCTAAAGTTCACAATGAAAACTTAGTTAAAATGACCACAGCATTACATGTGGCATGTTTAGAAAATAAATTAGATACTGTTAAATATTTGTTAGATAAATTAAAAATTGATGTTAATTATCTAGATAGAACTGGAAGTACCGCTTTAATGTATGCCGCTTGGAAAGGACATTTAGAATTAGTAAAGTTACTAATAATAAATTATAAAGCTGACCCAACCATTAAAAATTTACAAAATGGCACTGCAGAAAAATATGCTAACCTTGCTGGACACACAGATATAGTAAAATTTTTACAACAACATTAATAATTTTATATCCACAGAATTATCCACAGGCGTTTGTACAGTTATACACATTAAAAAATTACTAACTATCCTTGTTTTATTTAAAACATAAATTTTATAGAAATAAAATAATATTGCAATAAAAATGTTTACTTAATATTAAATTAATAAAAAATCCATATAAATCAATGAGTTACAAAAAAGTCTAGTGGGTTTAAAATCTTTTATTTAAAAATTATAAGTCTGTAAAAATAAAAAAAATTATAACTGCGTAATTCAGCTAAACCATTATTAAATTTTATTCACAAACTTATCCACAAGTTGGCATTGAAACTTTTATGGTATTACAATAGTCCCATGTTCGCTAAAATTACGCTATTTTCCCCTTTGAGAAAATTATTTGATTATAAAATCCCAGATACAATAATTAATCAAGCTATAGTAGGGGTAAGAGCAAAAATACCCTTCGGTAACAAGATTTTAATAGGTTTTATAGTAGACATAACCACCCATTCCGAATTTGCTGAAGAAAAACTAAAATCTATTATAGAAATCCTCGATGTAGAGCCAATTTTATCTAAATCATTGTATCAAACACTATTATGGGCAGCTAATTATTATCAAAGTTCTATTGGTGCCTTGTTAAATTGCGCTTTACCAAAATATATTAAAGAAAATAAAGCACCCAAAAACAATACCATAAAATTAAAGCCAACCTTAAATAAAGCCATTAATACCCCAAAAACCATATTTTTAAACACTGAACAACAAGCCACCATTAAAAACATCTTACTTCATAGCAATAAATTTACCGTAAATTTATTAGAAGGAGTAACAGGTAGCGGCAAAACTGAAGTATATTTACAGTTAACAAAATTTATATTAGAACAAAATAAACAAATACTTATTTTAGTGCCGGAAATTGGTCTAACCCCCCAAACCTGTCAACAATTTACCGAACGGTTCACCAATACTCCAATTGCTATTTTACATTCTCAGTTAACAGCTAAACAACGTTATATTAACTGGTTAAACGCTAAAAATGGCCATGCTAAAATTATTTTAGGGACTAGATCAGCAGCTTTTGTATCATTATTAAATCCCGGATTGTTTATTATTGATGAAGAACACGATTTATCTTTTAAACAACAAGATTCCGTACATTATATGGCTAGAGATTTGTTAATTATACGCGCTAAATTTGCCAATTGCCCAATAGTATTAGGTTCCGCCACCCCAAGCCTAGAGACTTTACATAATGCTAACCTATACAAATATCAGCATTATAAATTACCAAACCGAGTTAATACCAAACTACCAACTATTGAACTTATAGATATTAGACATAAAAGACTATCCTCAGGCTTAGCCAATAAAACTATTTCCGAAATAAAACAATATTTAGCACAAAAAAATCAAGTTCTATTGTTTATTAACCGCCGTGGATTTGCTCCTGTTTTAAAATGCTTTAATTGCCAATTTACCAAAAAATGTTTGCATTGCGACGCTAATATGAATTTTCATATTTATACTAACAAATTACATTGCCACCATTGCCAAGCAACCGATACCGTACCGCCTATTTGTCCAAAATGCCAACAAGCTAAGCTTATACCCATTGGCCAAGGCACAGAGCGGATAGAGCAATTATTTCAAGAATTATTTCCTAATGTTAATATTGCTAGAATAGATCAAGATTCTACCACTAAAAAAGAACAGTTTAATAAAATTTTAACTGATATTTTAGAACAAAAAGTAGATCTCTTAATTGGTACTCAAATGATTGCTAAAGGGCACCATTTCCCTAATTTAAGCTTAGTAGTTATAGTAGACTCTGATCATGCTTTATTTAGTAACGATTTTCGTTCTACCGAACATTTAGGGCAACTAATTCTACAAGTAGCAGGAAGAGCTGGCCGAGAAAACCCCGGCAAAGTTCTGTTACAAACTTATTATCCGCAAAATACTTTAATCCAAAACTTAGCTAGTCATAACTACCAAAACTTAGCCTCTTTATTATTACAAGAAAGAAAAATTTCTGGGTTACCGCCATTTAGCCATCAAATATTATGGCGCGTTGATAGTAAAACTATAGAATTAGGCATTAAATTTTTAACAAAAATTAAACAGTGGGCATTAAAATTTAATAATACCCCTAATAATAATTGCAAAATTTTTGGACCGATCCCGGCAGTAATGGAAAAACGTAAAAACAAATTCCATGCTAGATTATTATTTCAACACACTAATAGAAACATCTTGCAAGCCTTAAATAAATACATTTTAGATCTGTTAGATAATAGTAAAATTCCTTCATCTATAAGTTGGTCTGTCGACGTAGATCCAAAAGAAACTTTTTAAACTAAATATAACTTTGCTATAATTAATGCATGAAGAAACTAGAACTACAGCCACCAGGTCCAATAATAATTAGTCTAGAAAGCACACGGCTAACTAAACAAGAACAACTAGTTTTAACACATAAAAATATTGGCGGATTAATTTTATTTACCAGAAATTTCGAAAATAAAAAACAAATAACAACATTAATAAATTCTATAAGAAAAATTAATCCTGACATTCTAATAATGGTCGACCACGAAGGTGGCAGAGTTTGGAGGTTTAAAAATGAGGAATTTGTTAATCCTGGAGCAATGCAACCATTAGGACAATTATACGATACTAACCCATCATTAGCGCTAAACACCGCATTTAATTTTGGCAAACAAATAGCCTCTGATTTATTAATTTGTGGCATAGATTTAAACCTGGCACCAGTTTTAGATTTAGATCACAATGGAATATCTTCTGTTATTGGCGATCGGGCTTTTCATGCTAAACCAGAAATAGTAGCGCTATTAGCCGAGCAATTTATTAAAGGCCAACAAGCTGCAGGTATGCAAGCCGTAGGGAAACACTTTCCGGGACATGGAGCAATTAAAGCCGATACCCATACAGAAATAGCAATAGATAATAGAAGCTATCAAGAAATTACAGAACAAGATCTTTTAATCTTTAAATTATTAATTGACCAAAATGCCCTGCCAGCCGTAATGCCAGCTCATGTTGTTTACGAACAAATAGATCCTAATCCAGCTGGATTTTCTAATAAATGGCTACAAGATATTTTACGTAATACTTTAGGATTTAAAGGCGCTATTATTAGTGATTGCTTATCCATGAAAGCAGCGCAAAAATTTATACCAGAACCATTAAAATCATCCGAACTTAATTTAAAATTAGCTAGTCATGCTTTAACCGCAGGATGCGATTTGGTAATATTTAATGGCTTATATGGAAAAGATTTGTTCCATTTATTAGACCATCTAACCTGGAAAATGTCTTTAGAACAAACAAATAGAATTAACAGTTTAAAAGCGATGGACTGCCATAGTGAACCAAACCAACAGAAATTACGAGTTACATAACAAAAAACTATCAATTTCTTGTATTATACCTTGTTTTAATGAATCGGAAATAATACAAGATTTTTTAACATCATTAATTAATCAATTAAAACAAATTACCCATAATTTTAAATTAATTATTATAGACGATGGAAGCATAGACGAAACTTACCAAGCTATTTTAAATTTTAAACTATACGAGTTATCTAAAAACATTCCTATAAAGTTAATTCAATTTTCTAAAAATTTCGGTAAAGAAGCAGCTTTATTAGCCGGCCTAGATGCAGCTAACATAGAGCAATCTACAGTAACTATAATAATAGATGCAGATTTTCAACATCCAGTAGACTTAATCCCTACTTTTCTAGAACATTGGGCCAATGGTGCCGACATGGTATATGGAATTCGTAGCAACAGAAACGATGAATCTTGGATTAAAAGAATACTTACCAAAAGCTTTTACACTTTATTAAATGCTAGTACTAAGGTAAATATCACAGCTAATGCTGGAGACTTTAGATTATTAGATCAAAAAACCGTATCGGCTTTAATTCAATGTAAAGAAAAAAATCGCTTTACTAAAGGGCTTTATGCTTGGGTAGGATTTAAAGGTGTTGGAATAGAATTTCAAGCACTCCCTAGAAAAAAAGGCCAAAGCACCTTTAGTCTAAAAAATTTAACCGAATTAGCTATAACAGGCATAACTTCTTTTTCTAATGTCCCACTACGCATCTGGGGTTTAGTTGGTTTATGTATCTCTAGCATAGCGTTTTTATATGCATTGCTTATAATTATTAAAACTATAATCTATGGGATCGATTTGCCAGGTTACGCATCTTTAATGATAGCAATTATGTTTTTTGGTGGAATACAATTATTTTCTATCGGCATACTAGGCGAATACATTGCAAAAATTTTTACCGAAGTAAAACAACGACCAAGTTATATAATAAAAAATATTTTAGAATAATTTAGCAATGAAAATGATAAATAATAACCAACCTTTACCTAATACTTTAATTACATTTATTAAGCATTTTTTTAAATCTTATCGCAGTTATTTTGTTCTAATGATTTTGGTCGACGTTATTAGCATTTTATGTATAATTATCCAACCTTATATAGTTAAAAAATTAATTGATGCAGCAACTTTATTTTTAGGCAAAGAAACTCTAATAAAAGTAACACTGTTACCTGGTGGACTATTAATTGCTTTAAGTATATCTGCTCATTTAGTATGGCGATTTAATAATTATGTATGTTTGAAAGCCATACCAACTTTAAAAGCTAATATTATTGATGAAGTGTCCGGTTATGTTCACAAACATTCTTTTAAATTTTTCCAAGATAATCTAAGTGGCGCTGTCAGCAATAAAATTGTAGATATAGCTAACAATTCTGAATCGTTAATTTATAATAGTAGAACGCTTTTTAGAAATTTGATCATGTTGATCGGTACTATTTTAATGTCTTTGGTGGTAAATCCATTTTTTTCCATAATATTTCTAGTTACATCTATTCTTTTTATTATAGCTTCTTTTTATATTAGTAATAAAATAGAGCCTTTTTCTAAAACATTTGCAGAAAGCAGAAGCCATGCCATTGGTAATATTGTAGATAGCTTTGTAAATGTGATGAACGTTATTTTGTTTGCGCGATCTAACTATGAAAAACAATATTTACAAGGTTCTTTAAATGATATGGTTATTAAAGATCAGAGGTTTCAGCAAAAATTGATGCAATATGGATTTATAATGAGCAGTTTATCTGTATTAACTCAAGTATTAATAATAGCTCTTTTAATTTATTTTGGGGCAAAAGGTGCTTTAACAGCTGGGGATTTTGTATTAATTTTTATGTTAACATTTAGCGGTTTAGAACACATCTGGATGTTTTCTGAAATGTTGTTCAAAATTGCAGAACAAGTTGGCGTATTTAAACAAGCTTTACAATTTATATCTACACCTCTTGAAATTATTGATGCTGATAATGCTACACCTCTTAAGGTGGATACTGGTACCATAGTTTTTTCTCGTGTAAAGTTTTTTTATACAGAATCACAGCAACTATTTGAGGATAAAACTCTAGTTATTAATGGTGGGGAAAAAGTTGGTCTAGTTGGATCCTCTGGAAGTGGAAAAAGTAGTTTTGTAAATTTAATTACTCGTATTTTTGATATTCAAAGTGGATCTATTTTAATAGATAACCAACCTGTTAATTTGGTTACTCTACAAAGTTTGCGTGAAAATATTGCCTTTATTCCACAAGAACCAGTATTGTTTCATCGCACTATAATAGATAATATTAGGTATGGTGGAATAGAAGCAAGTGATGAAGAGATAACTGAAATCGCTAAAAAAGCTCATATACATGAATTTATTATAGAGTTGCCAGAAGGATACCAAACGTTAGTAGGCGAGCGTGGAGTTAAATTGTCTGGTGGACAAAGACAACGGATTGCTATTGCTCGTGCTATGTTAAAAAATGCTCCGATCTTAATTTTAGATGAAGCAACTAGTGCTTTGGATTCGGTAACAGAATCACTAATTCAAGAATCGTTGAAGTACGCAATGAAAAATAAAACCGTTATTGTTATTGCACATCGATTATCAACAATTAAAGCTATGGATAGAATTTTAGTATTTGATAAAGGGCGTATAGTAGAAGAAGGTACTCACGAATATTTATTAGAAAAAGGGCAAATATATAAAAATTTGTGGCAAACACAAGCATCAACTATATAATATCCACGATAATTTTAAAGTTAATATTACAAGTGTTCTGTTGGAATTATTACTATTGTTATACCGTTATAATTTACATGAAAATAAAAGTACTTGCATATTTAACTGTTACATAATTGTTGTAATACATAAACAAATCTATTTAAATCCCACCCAACATAATCTGATACTTGTCCATCCCCAATTTCTACTATTCTGTCTTTAGCGTTTTTTGTTTTTATAACGTCAACTGAAAAAAATGGGTGCGGAATTCTACCACAACACTCATACACAATAGATGGAATTATCTTCGTTTGATCTGGTCCAAATGGAGTACCATTTATTGCAAAAAATCTAGTTTCTGTTTCAGATAAATATTCTTCGAATTCTCTTATACATATACCACCCTCTATATTACCTCTATATTTTTTCATCTCTTCTATAACCACAGGGATTAAATTTAAATTATCAATTATTGATCCAACAGATGTTTTTAATGACTTAACATAATCTTTTATAAAAAATTTCTTCCAACTTAATTCTAATAAGTTGTTCTGCAAATTATCATTACATTCAAAAACTTTAGTTTTGGGAGTTAGATCCTCAATATAGCTATACCAATTTGGAAGATGATGCGCCAACAAATATTTTGAAGAAGAAACAAACATATTACCACCTGCATTTTTAACTAATATAGCTAATTTTTCGTAATCACCTTTGTTTAGCATCCAACCACGATATACTATAAACTGACTAGAAAGATCTATTGGTAATTTAGCTATTGAAGATATTTCGTTGATATTAATATAGTGATGATTAAATCCAGCATTAATAATAGCCTTTGCTTGTTCTTTAAACATTTCATCTGGCATATCAGGTTTAAAGTAATCTCCAGGAAAAATAAAAGTAATATTCATTATTTTCAAGAAGCCCAACAAGTAACATTAGGAAACTCTCCATCCTTCCAATGACTTACTAACTTACGACCAGCATAAAATGCCAATTCATCGTTTTCATCATCTATCAAATGCTTTATTAAGCAACAATTTCCAGTTTTTTTATTAATTTCAATTATGCCAAAATTTTCTTCATCTTTTATTCCATTTTTTGAAAATTCATTAATAAACTGATATCTAGCTATTATTTCTGTTTCCGAAATCTTTTCTATTCCTATGTGCCTTATTCCCATATTTAATCTCCTCCTCTATGCTTAAACCTGAAATATGCCCAGCTTTATTAGCAGCATTATGAGCTGTAGTGTAATTTGTTTTAAAAATGCCTTCAAATCGTGATTCAAAATGTTCATGATTAAAAATTTTTAAATCCTTAGTATTAAATGTACCAGCCTCAAGATTTTTCCATGCGTTAGCTATATCAATATCTGGATCAAACCTCCCTGTCAAACCATATTTAAGCTCATGTTCATTAAAAAAAAGTATCTTCTCCAAAATCGAGGGTAAATACCAAACTAACAAACTCCTCATATCACGCCATGTGCCTCAATTAAACTAGCCAATGATGGCATTTTAAATTTATTACTTATTCGATCAAAAATATAGTTAAATGTATTAATACCTAATTTCCTAGCAGTTTCAACAATAGTCATGAAAGTATCTTTACATTCTGTTCCTTTAGAATTTTTTGTTTGGAAACTAATATCTCGATATCTTGCTTGTACTCTTGCTCCCAATTCAGAATCATTATTATGTAATGGTAGTTCTGGGTATTGGAATACCAATAATAATGAGTCTTTCTTTAATTTGGTTTTTTCAATACGTTCGTCTAGCTGATCGTACCCTGTTTTGGTTGAAAAAATAACATTAAACTCAGCTTCTAAACACTGAGAAAATTTTTCTGATGGAGCATTTTTATAATCTAATAATTTACGGTAATAACTCCAATATATTTCTAAAAAAGAATTTAATTCATTTTGATGTTCAGCAAATACTGGTGTTAATTTTTTATAATGCCTAGCATCGTGTACCCAGCATAACGCTAATAAGTCAGTAATTTCTTTAAATTGCGGTGCATCATCAGTAAGTAATATTTTTATTGCATAGGGTAGTTTCTGGTAAGCCACTATTGCGCTTGCTTCCAGAATGATCTTTATACTTCTTTTATATGTGTTTGGTGTTGGGAATAAACTATTTAGTAAAATATCAATTTCTTGTCTATTTAAGACAATACTTATGCTTGTTTTCAGTTGTTCTATTACTTTAGCTAATACCTCTGCTGATAAGCCCATTTGGGTCATAAGCGCATATGCTGATTCATTAAATTCAAAAGATAATTCTTGCTGAGCTAAAATTTCTAATATTGTAAGCCTATTTTTGTTTGGTCTAGTAAAATAGGCAGTATAGTATTGGTTACAAAGAACATGAGTGTAATAGTTTTTGCCATTTACTTTAGCTCCAGTATCATCCATTTGCTGGTAAGTAGATGATGGCAACCCAGCTTTAATTATATCTTTCTTTTCTTCGTGAAATTGCTCATTATGATCCGTAATGATACGAGACACTGTAGCTGCTGAAATTTGTATGCCATGATCTTGTAGGAACTCAACTATAGCTGGTTCAGTCATTTTATACTTAAAATGCTGGGTTATTATTAAACTCTTAATGTGTGGACCAAATTCACCTTCGTATCCAGCTGGTACATGAGCAATAAAGGTTTTGCGCAGTGATGGAGAATAATAAACCTCTTTCCTGAATTTAATATTGCTGGTTTTAATGCTAAGGTCCTGTACTATTACTGTTTTATATCCTTTAAAAATAGCATCTTCTGGTAACTTTTCAGGGTTTATTTTGCACCGTATAGTTTTATTAATTTTTATTTTGTGATTTTTAGATTTAGATCTTGTATATTTATTGTTTTTATCTCGAGGTTTGCGTTCTTTCTCAGACGAAATATTTGCTCTGCTTTGAGCACGAATGTTTGGTTTACCTTGTTCGCCTTTCAAACGATTATTTTCATCTCGAAGTCTTTGGATTTCTTCCTTAAGAGCCTTGTTTTCCTGCATCAAAGCTTCAATAATGTTTAATAATCTAGAGATAATAACTTTAGCAACAGGATCTGTAACATCTTTAATAAGAATATTAATTTCGTCTAAAGCTTTTTGTATATCCATAAATCACCCACAAAAACACAAAGCTTAAATTTATTATCTATACTATTCAGCAAATATACAAGAAAAATATTAAGTTTATGCTGCATCATTTATGTTGTACTTTGTTTTGAATTTTTCTAACAAATTATTATCTATCATATTTAATATATCTGGATGCAATTTTGCTGCTGGCCACAAATTAATAGGGACTTCCATTGCTTCTAAAATAGAATCATAAGCTGATTGTTTATGTAAATCATCATAAATAGCACTTACCATAACATCATATAAGTAAATAGCAATTTGTTTTCTCAAATTGAAATCGATCTTATTTATTACTGCTCCTAAACTACCAGCAGCACGATCACGCACACCATCATCAGAATCATTTTTAGCCATATTAAGTGCTTTTTCTGCATATTCTGCTAATTTTAAACGACGCACTATACTACTAACCGCAAGCTCTCGTACATACTCATCTTCATGATCTAATTGTTTAGCAATATATGGAACCAGTTTTTTGGTTAATATACCGCCACATTCTTTTATTAGTATATCAGTTACCATTACAACAGTTTCTGATGTATCATCATTTTCTATATGCCAAATTAAATCATTTAAAGTTTGAGTACTCAAAGTGTTATGATTAATATATTCTTGCCAAATGTCATTTAAGTTTTTCATTATGGTGCCTTTGGTTTTGGAATTTGTGGAGGTTGTGGTGCATTAGTAGTTCTTGGTACAAACTGTTCAGTATAATCTAGTAGTTTGCTAGCATTTGATAACTCTGTATTCAAAGCTTCACGTTCAATCATTGGTAATTCCGGATGACTTAGTCTGGAATGAACCTTATTTAAATGTCTTAAAAGTCCTTTTTGAGCTGCTTTAATTTTACTTATATGATCAAATGAAATCTCTCTTTCAATGGCTAAGTCAATTTGTTTTCCTTGTAATTCAATTTTAGCAGCATTAAGAGAAGTTTGATCTAAGGTTTTGCCAGGACGTTCAAAAAATTCCCCCTTATACTTATCAGTTTTGCCTAAAAGCTTCTGGGTTTCTCTAGACAATTGAACAGAGCTTGAACTACTACTTGAACTTGGAAAAGAAGTGCTGGTATTAGGAAGTTTAGATGTATCTACCCTCGGTTTTGAAGAGGATACAAAAAAAACATGTTTTTTTACTCTTTCTGCTTGAAACTTAGGTATCTTTAAATTTTCAGCAATGTTCACTGTATCAGTTGTTGACAACCTAATTTCTTCATACATTTTAGTAGCTTTGGCTTCATTCGCTAAATACTCATTAATAGATATTTTACTGCCACCAGTAATAATTGATCGCTGAGATGCCATACGCAAATCAAAAAGCTTTAACATACCTCTCTTTGTAATATCAACAGCTTCCCTAGCCATGCCAGGAATTGCAGGTCCAATATTTAATATCGCTTCAGTAGCCATTGCAGCCGTATCTCCCAATCCAACACCACGTAATGCTTGATTAAGTAAAGTTGGGTGGTGTTGTCCAGTAAGACAAGTCTTAGTTCCGGCAAGAATATTATCAATTCCAAGAGCTGCATAATAACTTGCTGTCATTATTGGAACAATCCCCCCTGTTATTAATCCACTGAGACTACTTGCTAAAACCACCCCTCCTCCTGCATACTGTAAAAGTCCTCCTGATCGAGTGCCAGCATTATATTCATCATAAAACTTAAGCATTTCCCTTGATTGTGAATTATACATTATAGAATCTGTCGTATCCATATCGTTTGTTACAGTAGTATAATTTTCTTTAAATCTCTGCCATCCGCTCACAGAAGAACAAGCATCTTGTGATGATGAAGAAAAAGTATTTCCAGTTGGTACTTGAAGTTCATCCCCATAAGCTGCTGGCATAAAAAAATCTAATGCTGCATTTCCAAATTTGGCTGCAAAACTCTGCCGTGGCTGAGGTGCTACTACCGGTTGACTACTACTTACAGTTCCATAATATTCTTCTCTTCTTGGTAGTTTTCTAGAGACGCTTGGTAAAAACGCACTTGCACCAGGATGTTCGATCCCTGGTAAATCTACCCAATATCCTCCAGTTCTGCCACCTCTAGTATTCGTAAGTTTAGGCTTAAAGTTTTGCTGATAAGGAACAATCGCCATACTATTACTACTCGTAGCTGCTTGTTGTTGTATAGCTCGTCGTTGTTCAGTATACATATTTGCTTGATGGCTCGCCCAAGATTGTAAACCACCCATACCACCCATCAGTAAGCTCATACCAAAATTAGAATTTTTACTAGCTAAAGATGCTACCATACCTTTTGTAAATTCTCGCATTACCTTACGATTAACTGTAGCAGTTATTTGTTGTTTAGTTAATGCTTGGTTTGAATTAGCTTTTGGTAAAGGTATAGCCAAACTAGCAACAGCATTAGAACCGACACCAACTAAAATATTATCTAATAGTTTACCACCATAAATCGCAGTGCTTAAAGAAGCAGTAGCTGCCACACTTAAAGACTCTTTTAATAGTTCACTGTTTTTAATGAAATCTCCTAAAATCCCATCTACTTTAAAACCAAATCCAGCAAATAATCCGCCAAAAGCTGCACCTTTTAATACATTATTACCAGCAATTGCCGAGCTAATAGCACCTCCTATTACTCCAGTTGCTACCGTACAACCAAAACTAGTAGCACTAGCAACCGTACCAGCAGTAACACCTACTCCTGCCGTACCAGCTGCGGCAGCACCACCTGCTGTAGCAGCTACTCCGCCAGCTGCGGCGGCACCTGGAAACATGCATCCAGCTAAGTATGGCGCTACAAATGCGGCAATCGCCATCCCTGCAAAATTACGAGTCATTTTTTGACGACGTTTTCTTTTAGCAGTACGTTTTGCGTCTGCTATACATCGTTGTTGATAATAATAATCTTGAATACATCTATTTAATACCGTAGCATAATGATTATCTATTTCTGTTAGTTTCTGTTCGTAAGCTTTAGTTAATTCTGCAATGTATTTATCAATTTGGCTGTTAACTGTCGCAAATGTTGTTTCTATAGAATTTCGTTGTTCTTTAATAATGTTTTGCCACCATGCACGATAAGCTTGTAAGTTGGCGACTCCTAACGCCTCAAGTTCCTTAATCAACATAGTATCATTATATGTTAGCAATTCTCGAACATATTGGTCATCTTCTACCATTTGTCGCTCATCGTACAAATCCATTTCTGCTTCTGAATATTTATCCTCTGCAACGGAACGTATTTGTTCCGCAACAACAAATTTACTTTCAGACTGAACAACCTTAATATGTTTTAATTGGTGATCTGCGGCTATAAATTCAATGTTAGCTATATTTAATGCTGCTTCCTTGTCAATAATGCCTAATTGTTCGGACGGTATTAATGGCAAAATTAAATCGCGATTATAGATTTCTATTTTTTCAGCATTATCATTTAATTTAGATTGTGCATATTCTTCTATTACCTGAGCCCCATATTGTTCTAATGAATTATTAATAATTATTTGGGTTCTTTGGGTGGCCTCGTCAATTTTTTGTTCTAACAATTCAGAGGCAACCGATCTGTTGGCCTGCCAAACAACAGGATTGTGTAATGATACAATTCCGATAGTAGCTTCTAAAAAATTTTCTGCTTTTTCGTATTCTGCGGCACATGCAGCTTGTTCAATATAAACCGAACTAGAAAATTGCTCATCTTTTAGTTTTAAATCTTTTTGCTCAACAAGACTATGATAATGACCTTGATATAACGAACAAAAAACATGTGCTGTTGGTTTTGTTCCAGAATTTATAACACCATAATTATCAGACAAATGAGAATGTTGTTTAATTTGTAAGTTATAATAGTGAGCAATAATTTTTAGTTCAATATCACAACCAATTTCTGGATTATTATTAACAAAGTCAATATAACGAGTACTAATAGTTTCTAAATAACTATTAACATCCCAATCTAAGGTATCACGAGCCGTATCAGAAAGTTTTTCTCGCTGTTCCCAACAACTTTTCAATAAATTTAATTCTTCTGCAAAAACAGAGGGAATTGACCATAGATTAGTATTATTTCTTATAATGTTACTAAATTGCTCTGTAATTATTCCTTTAGATTTAGGTAACAACCCTCTAATATTTTTAGATAATTGTTCTGCCGTTAATTGATGAACCGGATTATCCAACTCCTCTTTTAATGCATACTGTATGCCAGGTAAAATTGCAGCATAAAGTCCATTACCTTTATTATTACGATTTATTTTAAAAGCACCATCTATCGGAGAAAAGTAATAACTTGCCGCATAATCTTGTGCCAAAATAAAAGCTGTCCAAGCAAGTTCTGCTGTTCTTCCTTTAGACTTAAGCTGACCATCTATTGGCTTACCAGAAAATATATCTTGTTTTAACTGGTTAGCTGCAGCTATAGCTTTTTCAACGGTACCCATAGATTCAAGATATTTTTGCAAAAACTTAATTACGTATGCTTGATTAGCTTTATGGTTTATAATTGCTTCGCTTTTAGCTAACCATTCTGCGGCTTGTTCTAAATGAGCTTGTTTAGGAATATTATAGTTTTCTTCAAAAAAATAAGAAGCTCCGTATACTATAGTTATTGCATCTGCTAGTTTTTCTTCAATACCCTGCTTAAGTAATTCCTGCTTAATTGTAAATGTTATATAGGCATCGTCTAGTTGTTTTTCTTCTACTTGATCAGCAATATTATGTGCGGCAATAAGTAATAATCTAATGCGATTAACTTGATCTTGATTTTGCTTAGAAAAAATTTTAGCACCAGAAAGTTTTTTTAATTCAGCTAGACCACCTTGAGTTGCTGCAAATTGATAATTATCTGGCTCTTTACATAAAGAGCTAACCATATATACCATGGCATCCATCGCAGCTTCTTGTCTAAAATACGTTTTAGTTGCTGCAATAATATTTTTGGCATCATCAATATGGCATTCTTTACAATGGCTAATGTCAGATTTAAACGCTAAATGTCTGGCTGTTAAGCTAATTAATACCGCGGTTGCTGTTTTTTCATCGCTAAGCTGTTTTGCTATTCCATACAATCTAGCTAATTCTGGCAAAGTAATAATTTGTTGAGCGCCCAATCTGTCTGCATAAATCTCTAAGGCATTATACACTTTTAATACCTCAAGATTGTCGATTTGATCTAAGTGTTCTATGGCAAATTGAATTGGGTTATCTGTATTTTCGTACAACCCCATAGCTAAAGCTATATATGGAGCTGCTCGATTATTAATGGCAACATCTTTTCTGGCGGTAGATTGAAAATCTTGCTGCTGATGTTGTTTGGTTAAAATAGATTCTGTTTTTGGCATAAATATCCCTTTTAATTTATTTTATAATTTTTATTAAAAACGGCTAAAAGCTCTTCTACAACATATATCTTTAGCTACTTGATCAGTTAAAGACCGCGCAATCTGATAATTATTAGTGTCTTCAACGGCATAGGCATGAGCACGTTGAGTTTCTGATGATAACCTACCTATACCAATTTTATTATTAAAATTATGCAAAATATTAGTTCTAACACCTCGATCTGGAGCCGCAGCCATTTGTCTATTAAATTCTGCTTCTAATTTTTTGATATATAAAACAGTTAATGGAACTTTTGGAGTAAAGGCTGTTATTTGTCGTTGTTCTTCTAATTCAATAGTTTGTTTGGCAGTATTGGCTGTTGCAATAAGCTCTGCCCATTCTTTTGCTTCATTATTCTTGACTTGATAATTTTTCCATAAGTGCTGGATTTTATTTGCAGCTCTAGCTTTTCTTTCTTTAGTTGGTTTTTCAGCATTAAATCTAGTTTTATAAACAAAATCTAAAATATTTTGTTTTTTAGTTCTTAATTCTTGAGTTTCAGTATTTAATGCTTTTGCAAATTTTAAAGCTAAATCATTTTGTGCAATAATGTCTGCACCAGCATCTATTAATTGTTTAGCAATTTCTAAATGACCATATCTAACAGCAGTAATTATCGCAATGTTATTATTAGCTTTAATATCAATTCGACCGGAATCAATTAATTTAATAACTACTTCGTTATGGTTATGCATTATTGCCCATAATAATGGAGCATTTTCTCTAACTGACGGATTAACTGAGCCGTCATTAATGGCTAACAATTTTTCCAATTCTGTTAAATTACTGTTAATACAAGCTTTTTCTATAGGGCTAATTGCTAATGTAGTTTTTTCTAACAACCACAAACTTAATTCTTTATGTCCTTGTTCAAATGCATAATTAAACATTGTTTTTCCAAAATCATCTGGTTTATTAAACTCGATATTAAAATTCCCGTCTTCACTCAAATCTGCATCAATAGTAAGCAATGCTGCAAGATGGTTATCTTTTGCTAATTGCATGGCTGGAGTAAATCCTTGTCGTTCCGGTATAGGAGAATTAATTAATTTTAATTCTGGCGCTATAATAACTGCTTGCAAGAACCATTGTAGTTGTTCACATTCAGAAATTTTACCAACATCTTTTAAAATACGTTGAACCATGGCAGTACGGATCCCCTGTTGAACTGTAGTAACATTACGTTTCAAAGAAAGAGCTATTTCGTAAGCTGGGGAATATCGATCATTACTTAACGTATAATCTATATAAAATTTTGGCTCTTTTGGATTCAATAAAACCTCAACAGCTCTTAATTTACCTTTCTTTATAGCTCTATGTAATGGAAACGATTTACAAAATAATTCCCAAGTTTGTTGATTGTTACTATCTTTAATAACCTTGATTTTCAGTACTTTACCTTGATCAAGTTCTGCCAAAGCATTCTCTACCAAATCGGAATTAGCAATATATTGATTCTCTTGATTTGCAACTTCCGTTAAATTTCGATCTCGTTCAGCTTGAGCTAATTTTCTTTTTTTCTCAGATTCTAACAA
Organism: Gammaproteobacteria bacterium; assembly: GCA_050012295.1. Lineage (GTDB taxonomy): Bacteria > Pseudomonadota > Gammaproteobacteria > UBA6186 > Azoamicaceae > UBA6186. The sequence continues at coordinate 15,888 of JBEKHL010000005.1, read as the reverse complement.
TTCATTTTTATAGCTTTCTGTAACAGTGTCTCTGTCTTTTAATCGTAAACCTTCTACTTCTCTCATCATCGCAGCTATTGTCATAATACAATCCCCTGTAAATTTTAATTGCATCATCTACGAAACAATTAAACTTTTCTATCCTAAAAAATGCTAAATAATTTAATTAGAAATAATGGGGTATACTAAACCAAAATCACCTAACCATTGTCAATAGGTAATGTAATAATATGTTTAATAAATTGTTTTTTAGACACTTAAAACTGAAATTAAAATTCAGAGTAATAAAAAATTTTTTTGAAAATTAATTCAATTACCGCTGTTGCATTTTAATCGATTGGATCTGTTCTATCGCGTGGAAAAAATCTTCTTCTAGGCACGCTTTAGTGCGCTTTATTTGAGACAGCTCGACTTCTAACTGTTGCACTCGAGTCTTTTGTACCGCTAATAACTTTCTCAAGTTTTTTAAATTTTTTAAGCTCTTTATTATTCCCATCGTCATTATTTACACCCTTCCATGGTTGTATTCACTACTGCAATAACATGACCTGTTATTAGATCTCTTTCAATATCATTGTGATCAAAAATGGTACAGAATTTTTCGAATAAATTATATGGAGTTTATCTTACAAATTACAACTAAAATACTAAAAACAAGCTAGTTCAATATATAAAACAACAGCAGCTATTCAGCATTAAATTATGGTTAGATGCTTGAAAACAACAATGAGTCCTGTTTGAGCCGAGCACTCGCTCGGCGAGTTGACGAAATTGTTGCTTTTTAAGCTCTAACCATAAATGCTGAATAGCTACAGGTTTAAAGTTATACAAAATCTTTTTTTAATTTTGCAATCAATTTAACTTGAGCTGAATGAATCGCATCACCTAGTTTTTTACCAGTAATACCTTGCTCTACAAACTGTTTTGCAGTAATTTTTTTAATCTCTATAAAAATATTATTTAAAAATTCTGCTTGTAAATACTTATTATTTTCTTGATCTTTACGTCCTAAACTATCTGCGGTACACGCTAATAAAAAATCTTGTAAATTATTTGGCTGACGAAAAGCATCTAGTGCTACAAATAACTTTAAAATTTTTTGTGGCGTTAATTGTAATGCTGTATGACTATGTAGATGCCAAGCAGCAACTCTTACCGCTAAATTTTTATAATTATTTGGTATTTTATATTTAGCACACCAATTATTTATTAACTCTACTCCTTGTTGTTCGTGCCCATGATGACTAGGTAATATATCCGGTTTAGTAAGGCCTTTACCAAGATCGTGACATAAAACCGCAAACCTTATTTTAGGATCTTGACTTAACTTAACTGCTTGCTGTAACGCTAACATAACATGGATCCCTGTATCTATTTCTGGGTGCCATTTGGGATTTTGTGGAACCCCCCACAATCGATCTAACTCTGGGAAAATTTTTACCAAAGCATCGCATTCTCTTAATACTAAAAAAAAATTTTGCGGGGCATTAGTAATTAAAGATTTTTCTATCTCTTTCCATACTCGCTCTGGCGTTAAATAATCTAGCTCTTCATTCTCAACAATTGTACGCATTAATTTAATAGTTTCTGGTGCTATTTTAAACCCAAAATTTGCTAGCTTTGCTGCAAATCTAGCAACCCTTAACACCCTGATAGGATCCTCTACAAACGCACTAGACACATGTCGTAAAACTTTGTTTTGTAAATCTTTTTGGCCACCAAATGGATCAATAATTTTACCATTTAAATCTTTAGCAATAGCGTTAATAGTTAAATCCCGCCGCATTAAATCATCTTCTAAAGTAATGCTTGGAGAAAAATCACATTGAAAACCATAATATCCTTTAGCAGTTTTACGTTCTGTGCGCGCTAAAGCATACTCTTCACCAGTACCTGGATGAATAAATACCGGAAAATCTTTACCAACTTTACGAAAACCTAAAGCCAGCATTTCACTCTCACTAGAGCCAATAACTACCCAATCTCGCTCAGTACAAGGCACACCTAATAATTCATCTCTTACTGCGCCACCTACTAAAAAAATTTTTAAATTATCCAAGTTCATAATTAACTATTGTACTCTGCCAAATAAAAATACACTTTACCAGCTTTACTAATTTTATTTAATTGTAATTTTAAAGGCACTAGTTTTTCTCTAAAAGTTTGTTCTTCTTTATCACTTTCAAAATAAATCTTACTGCCTTGTTTCAAAAATTTATTATTAACTAGTAGCTGTAAGCTAGCCAATAACAAATTTTGATCTGCTTTATATGGCGGATCTAAAAATACTATATCAAAAATTTTATGTTCTAATGGCTGACTATTTAAAAATAATAATACATCTTGGTTAAATACTTTAAATTCTTGATCAGACAGTTTTAATTTAAGTTTGTTTTGTAAAATATTCTTATAAGTATCATAATTATACTCAACCGCCAAAGCGAAATTCGCTCCCCTAGATATTGCTTCGAAACTAAAAATACCACTACCAGCAAATAAATCTAAACAATTAGCACGCACAATATAAGGAACAAGCCAATTAAACACAGTTTCTCGTACTCTATCTAAACTAGGACGTAATTCTAAATTTTGCTCGTTAAAAAAAATTTTACGGCCACGAAATTTACCAGCGATAATACGTAATAATTTTAGTTTATCCAACTATCACCGTCGTCATTAAATCTAGGTTTATTCGCCGCTGCCATGTTTTTATAATAGATTCTTTGGTAACCGAAGATATATTTTCAATATAATTATCAATAAAATCAACCGGTAATCTATAAAATCCTACATAAGAAACCCACTCTAAAATATTTTCGTTATCTATAAATTGTCTAGGCCAAGAATTAATTAAATGCTGCTTGGCTAATCTTACTTCCTCGTCTGTAGGACCATTATTAATAAAATCTGTTAAAATAAAATTTATATTATCTATAACTTTTTCGGTGAATGCTTTTTTAGTGTAAAAATTTAAAAAAAATGGACCAGGTTTATTTAAGGTTATAAATTTACTGTTAATAGAATATGCTATGGCATCTTTTTCTTGGATACCTTTTGTTAACCTAGAGTAAACACTATTGCCCAAAATACTATTACCTATAATGAAATTAAAATAATCGCTATCATTAGCTGTAGCTGCAACTTGTCCGATTATTACACTAGATTGTTCTTTAGAAAATGGTATTTTTTTTATTACATTAGTATGGATTGTCTCAATATCTACTAATGGCGCAGGTTTGTCGCCGTTAGTAAGAGAAATGGTAATTAAATTAGATAAATTTCTGGCTTGATCACGATGAATATTCCCAACAATTGTAACCACACAATTGTTAGCCACATAATAATTTTTATGAAATTTAATTAAATCTTCTAATACAATATTATCAAAATCACCATCACCAAATTCAGAATTAGCATATGGATGCTTCCCGTATAATAATTTATAAAATTGTAATTTAAGAATATTATTAGGATCTTCTGATGCTAGCTCTAAACTAATTAATGTTCTGTTTTTTAACCTATCTATATTTGGCAGAGAAAAAACTGGAGCTGCTAACATTTTTGCAAATAAAGCTACCGTCTCTTTTAATGTTTTTCGGTTGTTAAATAATCTTAATTTAAACATTGCTCGATCTAGATCAAGATGCGAAGAATATAATGCTCCAACATTATCAAAATATTCTGCTATTTGCTCTTTAGTTTTTGTATTAGTGCCATCAGCTATTGATTTAGCTACTAAATACGCCAAACCTAAATTACCATTATCCCTAGCAGAACCAGCATCAAATGTTACCTGAATATCTACTAATTCCCCTTGTTCCTTAGGTACAAAATATACCCTTACCCCGTTATAAGTTTCCCAAAAATGAATAGGTATTACCCCACTAGCAACCTGAGTATTGGTAGGCTGAGCTAATTTATGATGCTTATAAGAATTAAGAATTAATATACTTACCGGCAATAATATAATTAAAATTATTGTTAATATAATTTTAATAAATTTATGACTATTAACCCAATCAATCCACATAAATTATTAATCCTCTGGCGTTAAATATGCCACAGTTAAACCATCTTTAACTAAATATTTTTTAGCAACCACCTGGATCTGTTTAGCAGTTATAGCTTCGATTTCTTTTAAACGTTGCTCTATTAAACCAAAATTATATCCAGCAACTTCCAGACTACCTATTGTATACATTTGTTTGAATAAAGACTCTTTTTCATACATATTTTTTGTCAACATTCTATTTTTAATTTTTGCTAATTCTAAATTAGAGACTAATTTAGATTGTACGGCATCAATTTGCCATATAATTGCTTCTTCTAACCTTGCTAAAGATTCTTTATGATTTTTATGGCTTTTATAAATCTTGTAATCAGGAATAGCCGAAAAAACTATAGCTGTAGCATGTTTATGAAATGGATCGTAAGATGCATCAACTGCAAAAGCTAACGGCTCATCATGCTCTAGCAAATATTTAGAAAACCTACAATTATTTCTTTCGTTTAATATAGCCACTAAAACCTCTATAGCAAACGGTTCCCAATTATATTTCGCTGTATTTAATGACGGAACATTATACCCCATCAACAACTGCGGAACTTTAATAGGTAAATTTACCTCTAATCTGCGATATCCTAATAAAGAAGACGGGGCTTTTACATTAGTATTTACATTGGTATTTGTTACAGCTATATTACCAAAATATTTTTGCACCAACTTATAAGCCTTAGTTAGATTAATATTGCCAGCCAAAGTTAATATAACATTATTCGGCGTATACCAATCTTTATACCATTTATATAAATCTTCAATTTGCAATTCTTCTAAATCATTCACCCATCCTTTAAGCGGGGAATTATAACCACTATTAGGATAAACCATTGTATAAAACCTATCCTTAGCAACTGCATTTTTATCAACATCCTCTTCTAATTGCCTAGCTGTTACAATATTTTGTTTTTCTCTAGAAAATATATCTTCATTAAACATTAAATAATTCATGCGACTAGATTCTACCTCTAAGGCAAATTCTAATTCTTTCGACGATATAATTTGGCTATATACCGTATAATCTAAAGATAAATCAGCTTTATTTTCGCCACCTTTTTCAAAAAGGAATTTCTTAAGAAATTCATTATGAGGATTATTGCTAGAGTGTGATAATATTTGCTTAAGTAAATAAGAGCTACCTGTTTTAGATGGGGCGTCGTAACCGGAACCTACTTTATACCATAATTGCAGTAACACTATTGGGCTATACCGATCTTCTTTAAGAATTACTCTTAGTCCATTATCTAAGGTATACTGCTTTAATTGTTCTACATGAGCACTAACGCTAGATATATTTATAATAAAACATAAAAAAATTAATATTTTTTTTATATGACACATATTATATAATTTCCCATTTAAACAATATATATTTTTTATCCTAGAGCAACAACTAAAATAAATATAACATTTATGTTAACTACATTAAAAAACAAATTACATAAAACTCGTAATTTTTTAAGTGAAGGCTTAAAAAATTTGCTATTAGGGAAAAAAACCCTTTCTCCTAATTTACTGCAAGACCTAGAAGCTATTTTATTACAAGCAGATTTAGGAACTAAAACATGCGATAAAATTATTTTAGAAATTACCCAAAAATTAAATCGTCAACAATTAACCGAGCCAGCCTTAATTTATCAAACTTTATTTACATCCCTACTAGAAATCCTGCAACCTTGCGAAGTACCACTAGTAATCCCAGAAAACACTAAACCTTTTGTAATTTTATTGGTAGGAGTAAATGGGGCTGGCAAAACCACAACTATTGGAAAACTAGCCAACTTATATAAAGGCTCGGGGAAAAAAGTAGTCTTAGCCTGTGGCGATACTTTTAGAGCTGCTGCCATAGAACAACTAGCTGCTTGGGGTGATAAAATCGATATACCAGTTATTAAACAATCTATTGGTTCAGATAGTGCATCCGTAATTTTCGATAGTTTTAACTTTGCCGTTAATAAAGGTTTTGATATTTTAATCGCCGACACAGCAGGTAGACTACATACTAAACAGAATTTAACAGAAGAACTAAAAAAAATTATTAAAGTATTAAAAAAATTAGATCCTAACGCTCCCCACGAAATCATGTTAGTCATGGATGCTTCTATTGGGCAAAACAGTCTAAATCAAGCTAAAAGCTTTCATGAACATATAAAAATTACTGGCCTAACCATTACTAAATTAGACGGTACCGCAAAAGGAGGAGTAATATTTTCTATTGCTGATTCTATTAAAATCCCTATCCGCTACGTTGGAGTAGGTGAACAAATTACAGATTTAAAAATTTTTAATGCCAAACAATTTATATCTGCAATTTGCGATTATGTAATATAATAATAAACATATACTGAAATATATTAAAAATTGGAGAAATTATATGGAAAAGAATAAGAATACCATTCAATTAAGTGGCTGTGCGCTTGGAGTAGCATTTGGTCTTACTTGGGGACTTGGTATGTTTTTATTAGGTTTATGTAATATCCGTGGAGATTGGGGCGGACCGTTATTAGATCTATTAAGCTCTATTTATATTGGCTTTAATAGTACTTTTAAAGGTGCCGTTATAGGTCTGTTATGGGGATTATTTGATGGATTTATTTTTGGGGTCTTAGTAGCGTTAATATATAATTTTGTTGTTAACCACTGCTCTTGTCGCGCTTGTAAATCTACCTGTAGCCATAACAACAACAGTAGTAGCCACCACACTCACCATACAAAGTGAATGGTTCTGTTAAATTAAATCTTAACTCTATAGATTTTTTTAATTTCGCTACCCCATCTCTAATTTATCGATTAAAACACGGTGGAGGTGGGAAGCAGGCTATAGCTAAAGCAATAAAAGTTAGCGGTAAAGAGCCTCTTAAAGTAATTGATGCTACCGCTGGATTTGGCACAGACTCTTTAATCTTAGCTAGTCTAAACTGTCATATTTATGCCATAGAAAGAAACCCAACTATTGCTAAATTACTACAAAATAGACTACTAGCAGCCCAAAATAATAATTTCTTAGCTCCTTTAGTAAAAAATATTACCCTAATAGTTGGCGACTCAAGGACTATTATTCCTGAACTTGTCCAAAAAAATCAATATAATCCAGATGTTATCTATTTGGATCCTATGTTTTCAGCCAACAAGAAAAGAACCGCCGCATCCAAAAAACAAATACAAATTTTACAATCCATACTAGCTAATTCTGAACAACCAAATCCAGAATATAACGATCTAAATTTATTAAAAACTTGTATAAACTATGCTAAAAAACGTGTCGTGGTAAAAAGGCCAAAAATTTCAGAACATCTAGATAACATTAAGCCAAATTTTAGTTTAATAGGCAAAGCCAATAGATTCGATATTTATTTACCAAACAATACTATAAAAAGTATAAAATAAACTAAATTCGTGATAAATTAACCCACAAAGAATATTCCTATGTTGAGGTTATTGCATGGTAATTTTAGGTTTAGGTAGCAATCAAGGAGATCGCACTAAAAATCTACGGACAGCTTTATATCACCTTGGGTTAATAGATCAGATCAAAATTATTCAAGTTTCCCCATTATATAAATCTAATGCATTGCTTTTAGAAAATACTCCTAAAGACTGGGATCAATTTTATTTAAATGTTGCTGTAAGCTGCAAAACTACTTTAGAGCCGCTAGAATTGCTTAAAATCTTAAAAAATATAGAAATTAACATAGGGCGCAACCAATTTAATTTAAGATGGGCTCCTCGTATAATTGATATTGATATTCTTGCGTGGCGCGATAAGAAAATAACCACCGCAGAATTAACCATCCCTCACCCAGAACTGCATAACCGTCCTTTTGCTTTATGGCCATTTATGGATTTAATTTTAGAATGGCAGGCTTATATAGCAGAACAAAACACAATTAATGCTATCTTAGAAAATTTAAAACAATGGGGTTCAAGGCTTACCAATACAAATACAGCTCCTTTAAATACTCATAAACTTGCCCATCGAATCGATATCCCTCAATTACTAGGTATTTTAAATGTTACTCCGGATTCATTTTCTGATGGTGGTAAAAATCAAAGTACAGAAAAAGCACTAGAACATGCCATCCATTTATTTAATTCTGGAGCAGATTTTATTGACATAGGAGCAGAATCAACGAGACCAAACGCAGAAGAAATTTCTGTAAAATTAGAATGGGAACGCCTATATCCAATCATAAAAGCTATAATAAATTATTGGCAAAACAATTCCTGGAAACCAAAAATTAGTATCGATACTAGGCATTACCAAGTGGCAGAAAACGCAATTTCCCTTGGGGCTGACTGGATAAACGATGTTTCTGGTCTTACCGATCCAAAAATGTGTAGAGTAATAATAGAAGCTGATGTGCACGCCGTTTATATGCATAATTTAGGGATCCCAGCTAATATAGATAATTTAATACCATCAGAAAAAGACCCTATACAAGAAATATTTAATTGGGCATCAGATCGAAAAATACAAATTTTACAAACCGGTATAAACCCAGACAAACTTGTTTTTGATCCTGGCATTGGTTTTGGAAAAAATGCTATACAAACATTACAATTATTACATGGTATTCATGAATTTAACGCCTTAAATCTACCATTGTTAGTTGGGCATTCCCGCAAATCTTTTTTAAATATATGTACTAACCACCATGTAGCCAATCGTGATCACGAAACGGCAGTTGTGTCCGAATTCTTAGCACGTAAAAAAATTCAATACTTAAGAATACATAACGTAGAACATAATATGAGAAATTTACAGATGCAAACATTTTTATTATAAAATAACAAAATGAAAAAACATGCTTATTTTACCGCAAAAAACATAAAATCAGAGTCTAATAAATTTTTAACACAAATTAAGCCCCTTAGAGATAAACATAATTATCAATTTACCTCTAAAAATTCTGCATTATTAATTATAGACATGCAAATGCTTTTTTTAAATCACACAGCTAAAAGTTTTATTCCTAGCATGCCAGCAATAGTTGCAAACATTAAAAAATTACAAACTTTTTATTTGCAAAATAATTTATTGGTTTTACAAACCAAACATATAAACACTGACAGTAATAACAGATTAATGGCAAAATGGTGGCAATCCATAATAGAACACCACAACTCAGAGTCTGATATAATTCCAGATTTAGTTGATAACAACGTTTCTGTATTGTATAAATCACAGTATGATGCATTTTTGTATACTGATTTGGATAAACAATTAAAAAATCATGGTGTTAACCAAATAGTTATTGCTGGGGTTATGGCTAATTTATGTTGCGAATCCACCGCAAGATCAGCTTTCATGAGAGGCTTCGAAGTTTTTTTTACTATCGACGGAACTGCCGCCAACAATAAAAATTTTCATATGGCAAGTTTATTAAATTTATCTTATGGGTTCGCCACTCCTGTTTTAACAACTGAAATTTTAGAGTGGGAAAATGTTAAACAATAAAACTGTTGATGTCGCTATTATAGGTAGCGGCCCTGCTGGGATTGCATCCGCCATACAATTAAATAGATATGGTATAAAATCATTACTATTATTTGATAAGAAAGAACATTCCAGCCTATTGCTTAATGCAAGAATGACAGAAAATTACTTAGGGTTTCCAGACGGAATTTCAGGAATTGATTTGTGGCATAAATTTTATACGCAATTAATAAATAATAATATTAAACAAATTTTTAACTATGTTGATTCATTAGATTTTATAGAATCAGAACAACTGTTTATAATTACCGCCGGTAAAAATACTTATCATGCCAAATATGTTATTATTGCATCAGGCACCAATCCTAAAAAAATGGACTTAACTAATAATAACATCTATTATGAAATAACTAAAATCATTACCAAAACAGACAAAGACATAGCCATTATTGGGGCCGGAGATGCTGCTTTCGATTATGCCTTGAGCATGGCCAAAGCCAATAATGTAAGTATTTTTAATCGTGGCACTAATATTAATGCCTTATCGGTCCTACAAGAACAAGTAAATTTGTGTAACCACATAAAATATTATGATAATACTAAAGTAATAAACCTTAACTCTACGAACTCAAAAAAACAACGCTTGGTTTTACAGCATATAGACGATTCCCTAGAGCTAGACTTTGATTATATAATTGCCGCTATAGGGCGAATTGCTAACAAAGATTTTTATTCTAATAATATTAGATTGCTTGAATCTATACTGATTAAAAATAAATTATTATATCTTGTTGGAGATGTAAAAAACAATATTTATCGACAGGTTGCTATTGCTGTTGCCGACGGTATATTAGCAGCCATGCAATTACAGGAGTGCCTATTTTGAAAATTATTGCTCAAACTGCCAAAAATAACATAGCAACCGTATACCTAGCGGAAAGCCATGGGGATTTAATAGAGTTTGTTGAATCTGTGCAACCACCATTACCAAGATCTAGCAAATGGGTATTAATTGTTTCGTCTATGGTTGGCTGTCCGGTAAAATGTAAAATGTGTGATGCCGGAAGTACTTATAAAAGAATATTAACCAAACATGAAATTCTTAATCAAATTGAATATATGATAAGTAAAGAATTTGCAGATCAGAACATACAAGTAGCAAAGCTTAAAATACAATTTGCTAGAGTTGGAGAACCAACGCTTAACCCAGCGGTTTTAGATGTACTGGACGCATTACCAAATCTTTATAATATCCCCGGTTTAATGCCAACCATTTCTACTGTCGCACCTAATTGTAGTAAAACAAAATATTTTCTTGAAAGATTAATCGCTATAAAAAATAGTTTGTATAACAACGGTAGATTTCAACTACAGTTTTCTATACATTCTACTGACGTAATAGTAAGAAATAGTATTATTCCCATAAAAAAATGGGATTTTGCTAAAATAGCTTCCTATGGAGAAAAATTTTATTCTTCTGGAGACAGAAAAATTACATTAAACTTTGCATTAGCAAATTCTTCTCCGTTAGAAGTAGATATTCTAAAAAAATATTTTGACCCAAGCAAATTTTTAATAAAAATCACCCCTATTAATCCAACCTTAGCCGCAACCAAAAATCATCTTGCCAGTTACATTAACAACGGATCTATTGCTGGAATTCAAGAATTAGTTTTAACTATCAAACAAGCTGGATACGAAGTGATTTTAAGTGTCGGTGAACTGGAAGAAAATAAAATTGGTAGTAATTGTGGACAATACATAAAAACATTTTTACATAATAATATAAATCTTGTTGATTCTTACAAATATGAATTAGAATATTTATAATTATTTAAACTAATATATTTCAGGAGGGATTAATTAATAACAAATAGCATAATATTTATATGCTATTAAATAGTAATTGTCTGTTTTGCCAAATAGATCTTGCTGTAAAATTTGGGGCTTGTGAATTTTGCTATTCTACTCTACCCTGGATCAAATCGATCAAATATCGATGCGCTAAATGCCAAAAAGCACTAACTTTTGAAGAACAAAATAAACAATCACTTTGTTATAGTTGTCAAGAAGATAATAATTTTAATAAAATTTTTACAGTTTTTTCTTATCAAGATCCGATTAAAAAATTAATTCTAGATTTAAAATTTAAACAAAAATTAGTCTATGGGGATTTTTTAGGAAAAATTTTAGCTGAATTTGTAATAGATAATTGGTACCAATATCATCCATTACCTGACATTATTATACCCGTACCTCTACATGTAGATAGATTGCGGGCCAGAGGCTTTAATCAAGCATTCGAATTAAGCAAATATATTACTAAAGTTACTAAAATAAAAACTAATAATACTGCTTGTATACGAACCAAAAACACTATTAATCAAGCTAGTTTATTAAAAGCTAAAAGAAATATTAATATTAAACATGCATTTGCAGCAACTAAATTGCCATATGAACACATTGCTATATTAGACGATGTAGTAACAACTGGTGGCACTATAAAAAGCTTATCTAAAGCTATCTCTGCAAAAAATTCTAATATAATTATAGATGTGTGGTGTATTTCTAGGGCTTAATTATGTGGATTGAATAGAAACTTATAAAATTAGGAAAAATAAAAATCCTGGCGAAACTTACTTTAGCAGGAAAACCTACTATCATCAGCGCAGTATGAATTCACGCTCGAGTTCGAGATGGGATCGGGTGGTACCCATACGCTATAATCACCAGGAAAAAATCGTTATTTAAAAAAGTACATAAACTTATTTGTATCTTAAAACACTTTAAGTTACATAGTCAAGACTCACGGTTAATTAGTACAGGTTAGCTCAACCCCTCACGGAGCTTACACACCCTGCCTATCTACGTTGTAGTCTACAACAAACCTTTAGAAGGCTTAAAGCCTTAGGGATAACTAGTTTTGAGGTGGGCTTCCCGCTTAGATGCTTTCAGCGGTTATCCCGTCCGTACGTAGCTACCTGGCGATGCAATTGGCATCACAACCAGAACACCAGTGGTACGTTCACTCCGGTCCTCTCGTACTAGGAGCAAATCCTCTCAATTATCCAACACCCACGGCAGATAGGGACCGAACTGTCTCACGACGTTCTAAACCCAGCTCGCGTACCACTTTAAATGGCGAACAGCCATACCCTTGGGACCTGCTACAGCCCCAGGATGTGATGAGCCGACATCGAGGTGCCAAACACCCCCGTCGATGTGAACTCTTGGGGGGTATCAGCCTGTTATCCCCGGCGTACCTTTTATCCGTTGAGCGATGGCCCTTCCATACAGAACCACCGGGTCACTAAAACCAACTTTCGTTCCTGCTCGATATGTCTATCTTGCAGTCAAGCACCCTTTTGCTTTTACACTCATAGTACGATTTCCGACCGTACCGAGGGTACCTTCGCGCTCCTCCGTTACTCTTTGGGAGGAGACCGCCCCAGTCAAACTACCCACCATACAATGTCCGAACTATTTCAATAGTATCGTTAGAACCCCGGATATTCCAGGGTGGTATTTCAAGGTTGGCTCCTTTCACTCTAGCGAGTAAATATCATAGCCTCCCACCTATCCTACACAAAAATACTCAAAGTCCAATGTAAAGTTATAGTAAAGGTGCACGGGGTCTTTCCGTCTTGCCGCGGGTACACTGCATCTTAACAGCAAATTCAACTTCACTGAGTCTCGGATGGAGACAGCGTGGCTATCGTTACGCCATTCGTGCAGGTCGGAACTTACCCGACAAGGAATTTCGCTACCTTAGGACCGTTATAGTTACGGCCGCCGTTTACCGGGGCTTCGATCCAGAGCTTCACTTGCGTTGACCCCTTCAATTAACCTTCCGGCACCGGGCAGGCGTCACACCCTATACTTCCACTTTCGTGTTTGCAGAGTGCTGTGTTTTTAATAAACAGTCGCAGCCACCTGGTTTCTTCGACCATTCAGAGCTTACGGCGTATAGCCTTAACCCTAAATGGCATACCTTCTCCCGAAGTTACGGTATTATTTTGCCGAGTTCCTTCATCCGAGTTCTCTCCACGCCTTAGTATTCTCTACCTATCCACCTGTGTCGGTTTGCGGTACGGTTTACTTATAACTAACCTTAGCGGCTTTTCCTGGTAGCAGGGCATTAGTTACTTCTTCTCCTGTAAACAGGAAAATCGTCATCACACCTCAGGATATGTCTCACAAGGATTTTCCTCATAAAACTCCCTACATGCTTAAACTGTCAACCATCAGACAGCTAACCTAGCCTTCTACGTCACCGCATCGAATTATAAGCAAGTGCAGGAATATTAACCTGCTGCTCATCGACTACTCTTCTCAGCCTCGCCTTAGAGACCGACTAACCCTGCTCCGAACAACGTAGAGCAGGAATCCTTGGATTTTCGGCGTGTGGGATTTTTACCCACATTATCGTTACTCATGTCAGCATTCGCACTTCTGATACCTCCAGCCAACTTCTCAATTGACCTTCAACGGCTTACAGAATGCTCCTCTACCGATTTAGATAAATTATGCCTTCCCACTTCGTTTTACACTTAGCTATAACTTTGGGACCTTAGCTGACGGTCTGGGCTGTTTCCCTTTCCACCACGGACCTTATCACCCGCAGTGTGTCTCCTACAGTATACTCCTTCGTATTCGTAGTTTGCCTCGATTTGGTAAGGCTGTCACGCCCCCCTAGTCGAAACAGTGCTCTACCTCAAAGGGTAACCCTGTAAGGCGCTACCTAAATAGCTTTCGAGGAGTACCAGCTATCTCCGAGCTTGATTAGCCTTTCACTCCTATCCACACCTCATCCCCTACTATTTCAACAGTAGTGGGTTCGAGCCTCCACAGCGTTTTACCGCTCCTTCACTCTGGACATGGATAGATCGCCCGGTTTCGGGTCTACTCACTGCAACTTATCGCCCTATTAAGACTCGATTTCTCTTCGCCTCCCCCAATCAGGTTAAGCTTGCTACAGCAAATAACTCGCTGACCCATTATACAAAAGGTACGCAGTCACCTAATAAATTAGGCTTCCACTGCTTGTACGCATACGATTTCAGGTTCTATTTCACTCCCCTCCCGGGGTTCTTTTCGCCTTTCCCTCACGGTACTTGTTCACTATCGGTCGGTAAGTAGTATTTAGCCTTGGAGGATGGTCCCCCCATCTTCAGACAGGATTTCTCGTGTCCCGCCCTACTTTTCGTTGTTATCTTTTATAAACCATTTAATATACGGGGCTATCACCTTGTTTCGCTTAACTTTCCAGTTAATTCTACTATGATTTATAACAAATATTACAACAGGCTCACTCGCTTTCGCTCGCCACTACTCACAAGCTCTCTTTTGATTTCTTTTCCTTTGGGTACTTAGATGTTTCAGTTCCCCAAGTTCGCCTTGCTTACGCAATACCTACTCTTCGTAGGTGGGTTTTCCCATTCGGACATCTCCGGTTACGCTTATTGACAGCTAACCGAAGCTTTTCGCAGTCTATCACGTCCTTCTTCGCCTCTTACCGCCTAGGCATTCGTCGTATGCGCTTATTCTCTTGACTATGTAACTCAAAATATTTTATTGCTAAAAATACGCATATGTACCAAATTTTTTCCTAAATTTTAAATATCTTTAAACTTCTCAAAGCTTCGTTCTAAAGCTTTGCTGGAGCCAGCCGGCCTCGAACCGACGACCCCCTGCGTGCAAGGCAGGCGCTCTCCCAACTGAGCTATGACCCCAAAAATCAAATAAAAAAGCACTGGGTCTGGGTGGACTCGAACCACCGACCTCACCCTTATCAGGGGTGCGCTCTAACCAGCTGAGCTACAAACCCCAAGCAATTTAAGTGAACACTAGTCGCTTTACCTTCAACCAACCGTCTTTCGTTAGAAATACGGTTGGTTGAAAGCTATTTCTGTAAGGAGGTGATCCAGCCACAGGTTCCCCTACGGCTACCTTGTTACGACTTCGTCCCAGTCATGAATCACACCGTAGTAATCGACCCCCTTGCGGTTAGTCTAACCACTTCTGGTGCAACCCACTCCCATGACGTGACGGGCGGTGTGTACAAGGCCCGGGAACGTATTCACCGTGGCGTTCTGATCCACGATTACTAGCGATTCCAGCTTCATGGAGTCGAGTTGCAGACTCCAATCCGGACTACGAGTGCTTTTATAAGATTTGCTCCATCTCGCGATTTAGCTTCCTTTTGTAACACCCATTGTAGCACGTGTGTAGCCCTACTCGTAAGGGCCATGATGACTTGACGTCGTCCTAACCTTCCTCCGGCTTATCACCGGCAGTCTTCCTAGAGTCCCCAGCTTTACCTGTTGGTAACTAAGAATTAGGGTTGCGCTCGTTACAGGACTTAACCCAACATCTCACGACACGAGCTGACGAC
>JBEKHL010000004.1:0-51478 GCA_050012295.1 Gammaproteobacteria bacterium | reverse complement strand
TTTTGTAACCATAGTTTTTTTAAAGTCTTCAGAAAAATTATTTTTTGGGATCATAATTATACTCCATCGCCCACCTAAGTTATTTAACTTCTAGGCGACAGATTTCCTGAAACAGGGGGTTAGGGGTACCATCAATTCGTCATACTGTATGGTGGTTAAATCGGGTAGAATCTATTACTGCTCTTATACAAAAATTAAAGCATCATCCTTATTTCTCTAAATTTGTACTAATTAATGCTTCAGGAAGTGGTACAAAATCAGAAGATGATGCTAATTTTATAGCCAAAGAAAAAGCAATTATCGAAAGAAACATTCATGAAGTTAATTCCAATCCTACAAAGCTTGGTACTATTACGTTAACATGTGGACGATTTTTAACGGGTGTTACTATCAGAGAATGGGATAGTATTTTAGTGCTAAATGATGTCCAATCCGCAGAAGCATATTTTCAGGCTATTTTTAGAGTTCAGTCAACTTGGATTGGTAATAAAGAGAACAAAACTATAGTCCTAAAACCTAAGGCATGGGTATTTGATTTTGCTATAACAAGATGTTTAAAAATCGTATACGATTGTGCGAATAACATTGCCGACCAGCTTGATCAACAAGAAAGCTACGAACAAAGTTTTGATCATAAAAAAGATAATTTAGAAATTACTGTTGCTGGATTATGTGATACTTTAGTTATTAAAAGATTTATAGAAGGAAACCTAACCAGCATACCAACCACTGCAAAAGATATTTTTGATGTACTTGATCATGGTGGTTCAAGACTTTCGTTGGCTCGAAGGATCACTTCAAATATATTAGTAAATTTTGATTCATTAAAACTACTTAATGAACATCCATATTTATTAGAAATTTTAAACAATGTTAAAGGCTATAGAACGCAAGAAGTTGGTTCTGTTGATATAAAAGAATTAGCACAAATAGGAATTGACGCTGAGAAACTTAAAGAGATCAAGAATGATGCCGAGCTATCTACAGAAGAAATAGAGAAAGTAATCGGTGAGTTTATGGAAAAAGACAAGGACAAAGAACGCCAAACACGAAAAAAATGGTATGCGACTCAAATCAAAAGACTGGCGATTTGTATGGCAGATTTTATTTATATGACATACGAGAGAGAATATAATATTAACGATGTAATCCAAACGAAATCCCCTGAATTTTTTAATGTAATGACGGGAATAACTAAAGAAAATTTTATTGAGCTTTGCGAGAAAGGCTTTCTTAATAAATTTGCTCTTAATCGCATTGTAAGAGAGTTTAAAGATCAAGAAGAAACATCACTTGAACCAGAAAAATACATTTTTGACAATTTACTAAAAAATATCTATCAAAACATAACCATTAAACCATGATTAAAGGAGCAACATAATGGCAATACCAGGTTTTAAATCATTCTTAAGACCAACATTAGAAATAGTTTGTTCTTCCAAAGAAATTCACAGATCAAAAATTGTTGAACTTGTAGGCGAGAAAATGCATTTTAGTGAAGATGAATTAAATGAGCGTATAGAGTCAGGACAAAATAGATTACAAAATAGGGTTGGCTGGGCAATAACTTATTTGAAAAAGTCTGGTCTTATACAGTTCCCCCAAAAAGGTTTGGTAGTTATATCTAAGGATGGCAAAAAATTTCTAAAGGAACATGATGGAGCAATCTCTCCAAAAGATTTAGAAAAATTTTCAGGCTATTGTGAATTTAAAGCAAAGAAAAATCAATCCAACACAGAAGATAACACTGACGTACAAATTGATGAAGTGGATCCTGAAGAAAAAATCAATATGGGTTACCAAGAAATTAAAAATAATGTAATTAGTGAATTAAGAGAAAAATTATTTGAAATTAACCCCTTAAAATTTGAAGAATTAGTTTTAGATTTGATTAAAGCCATTGGGTATGGAAAAACTGGAGGTATACAACATACCGGAGGATCTGGAGACTTTGGTATTGATGGTATAGTAGATTTAGATAGATTGGGATTAGATAAAATCTATCTTCAAGCTAAGCGATATAAATCAGATAATAAAATTAGTAGCGCAGAAATTCAAAAGTTTTTTGGTGCCTTAAAAGGCAGGCAAGCTTCAAAAGGTATCTTTTTAACCACTTCCTCATATAATAATAGCGCCAAAGAATATGCAAAGTCAGTATCAGATACTCTTATTTTGTTAGATGGTAATGATATAGCAAAACTTATGATAGAAGCAGAAGTTGGGGTATCAATTAAAAGAAAAATTGGTATACCTATAATCGACAATGATTATTTTGAAGAATAATTAATTTTTAATCTTAAATGTAAATGCTTCACTCTTTAAACTGGTTATCGGAACTAATACAGATTATTAGGTGGTTTTTTATTTCTCTATGAGTATTATACGTTAATAGCTACCCATTGTTTCAAGCTAACACTTTATTCTGAAATTAAACCTAAGAATAATCTTAACCCTAGAATAATTAATATTCCGTTAAAAACAATCGGAATAACAAAAGCAAGTACATGATATAATATAATTAATATAGTAATTATATTAAGCCCTACTGTATTAAACATATTGTACTTCCATAAATCAGTTTACCGTCTCACTATAACGCTGAGTTATAGAATAGGTCAAGGACATTTTTTTATGCAGCGCTATAATTAGATATTCATAAAATGCTGTTGCATTATCACACATATAGATCCGCTGTTACATGAACCATATTAGTTTTTTCTAAAGATAAAAAATTCGGCAATAAACTATTAACCGCATTGGCCAAAGTCCTATCGCACAAATGCGCATAATGTCTCGATGTCACCCTAGTGTCAGCATGTCCAAGCAATTTAGAAATAGTAAGCAGATCAGCACCTTTTTGCGCAAGAAAACTGGCATAAGTATGCCTTAATTCATGAAAACTTATTGCAGGTAAAATTTTAGCCGCTTCACAAGCATCTTTGAGTAGCCTTGTATAATGATTCTTGCCCCAAGGTTTATTATCTAATTTTGTAAATACATATTGATCGCCCAATTTACCAATAATTAAAGATTTAAACAAACTAAGGCCTTCTACCGTTAATGGTACATGACGCCCTTTATTGCTTTTTGATGGTTGGATATAAACACTAGCTTGCGTTATGCTAATATCTTTTACTTGTAGTTTAGCTAGTTCACCATAACGACAACCAGAATAAAGTGCACCTTTAACTAAATTACGTAAATCAATTTGGCACGCATTAATTAGCCTTACACATTCATTTTGGTTCAAAAACCGTATAACTGGTTCATCTACATTTGCAAATGGCTTTACCCTCTTCCAAGCTAGATCGCTATTTACATATTCTTCTTGAAATGCTTTATTTAATATGGCTTTTAATACCGTAAGAATACGATTGGCGGTATTACGTCTAGATCTTTTTTGATCATCAGTTTGTGGTAACAATTTGAATTGCTGTCCACCAAAACTAGAACTACGTTTACGTGCTGGTTGCTCTGCTAATTTTTGATGCCACAATTTTATTTCTCTAGTAGTGAGATCAGCAATAAGTTTTGTTCCTAAAAGCGGTCTTATATGCGCCTCGATACATGACGCAGTTTCTGTATATGCTTTACGATTCTGTTTATACCAGATTAAATAGTGATTGACAGCATAATTTACCGTTAAGTTTTTTTGACATGGATTACTTGATTCTATAATTCCAAAAGCTTTTTGCAACGATCCTTTAAAACTTAAAATAATTATCCCGTCGCTATCTGTCATATCGTCAGCATCACCAAGTACCATTTTAGTATACCGGCTATCGCTTTTTAAACGACGCAACATCCATACACCACCTAATACTCCTTTACGATAACCCAAATGACAACCTGGATGAATTAGACGCCAATATGGCTCATGTCTTTGTTTTAACTTTAGGCGAGCCTCTCTGGTTTCGATACGTGGATCTCTTAACTGTCTACCCATATAATTACTTTATCTTACTCCTAATATTTGTAATAAAATTTATTATATTTACGCCAAACTCATTGCAGAATTAAATTCAACTTCGAATTGAGTAATTGCCGTTATTACTTCATCCCAACCTGGCGGAGTATTAAAAAACATTTCTCGCATTGCAAGATAATCTTTACGCATACTACTTTGAACATACAATGGTGGTGTTAACCTTAATGTACCAATTTTTGCTTGCTCATATTTAGCCCAGGCACAGCGGAAATATATTTGTTTATGCATAGCTACCCTGGTAAGCAAATTGATCTTAGATAGTGCATCAGATAAATACGTTGATTTAAGTAGCTTAAAAAAATCATAATAATGTCTTGATTGTCTTTGGTTAATTATTTTTTGCTCTGGCCAGTTGGCATACATGTGAAGAATGGTTGCTTTTTCCCAAAAGGTTCTTGCAACATCTAATACTCTTACATTAACATTATATTTTTTGACAGCATTAATTGGTAAATACTGATGCAAATATGGAGTAAGCAAGTGTTGTTGCGTTGGCCAATTGTCGGATCTAGCACCGAGTTCTATCTTAACACTCGGATTAATATATCCACTGTATAAATTATTTATTGTTGGATAATGAAATAAAATAGTTTGCCCATCAGATTCATGCTGATCTATCACAAGCTCCCAGTTATTATCTTTTCCTAATAAACCAACAATTACATCGTACAAAATAATATGTAGTTCATTTTTAATAAAAATTTTACAACTAGCTGCAAGATCTTCAATGAGTTGCTTCTGCTTCTTACTATTAATTGCTTGTTCAGGATCCTTTTCACCGATAAAACCTAATTTTTCTTTATCAATTGATAAATCTACATCTTCTGAAAAACGCTCTATTACTGAATAAACCTTGGATAAAGTAGTACCACCTTTAAAAATCATATTGGATCCAATATTTGGCAAACTAAAAAGCCTCTCTAATATCCAACAAACCCAAAAGTCTTTTTCAATTATGTTTACTGGCAAGCCCGAATTGGTAGCTGCTATTTCAAAATATGGCTTACGATCTTGTAGATTAATTTTAATAAAGTCATTCATTTTCTATACCACTACTAACAATATTGTTTATAAACTGCCTAACCCAATATGGGGCATTTCTACTTTGTTTTTGGAGTTCTTTAATTTCTGAGCTAGAAAGACGTTTTGTTAATTTATTTATTACTACAGGATCTATATGATCTTTTCCTAAATACCGTAATGCTTGAATAACAACACCAGCAATAGTCCCAGCTGCAACCATATTCTTAATCGTAGTATGCTTAAAAATAAGCTCCGTTTTACCAACATTCATCCTGCGCGATGGACCATCTGTCAAATAAACAATCTTCCCTGGCACTTGCTCACTAAGACCCAAAAGATTAGCAGCATAAGCGCCAGATGGTAGAATTTTAATTTTAGAATCGCGAGCTAACGCTTTAGTGACTTGTGACAGATCTGGAGGCAATTGGCCTAAAGTTTTATGTTGCCGTGGGTATTCATATAAGCCCCAACTAATTCTATTAATGAAACCAGAATCATTAAGCCTCGATAGAGCTTTACGTACTGCTAATGGCTTATCTATATTAGCAAAATCTTTCTGGGTAAAACACCAACCCCTACCATGGCCATATATTGTAGATTTAATTGTAAAAACAGTATTTTTCATATAATTATTCCGCATCTAATGTCACAATTATATACCATTTTTTGTGACTTTAAAACCAGATAACTTAAACAATGTTTGTGGTTACACTGATTTTAGGTATTTTTTAGGTAATAAACGTGCGCAAACAACCAAAAACATCAACGTATTATAACGGACAATATATTTAAAATACAGGGATTTATAGTGTTTTTGGTTGTTCACCGACGTACACCTTAACGCCCTTTCACGGCGATAACACCGGTTCGAATCCGGTTGGGGACGCATTTAAATTGTCAATTAGATCAATGGGTTATGGTTTTCTTGCTGTTTGGTATAAGTTGATTTCCGTAATATTTCCGTTATATGTGGTTGTGGTAAACGCTTAAAAATATAGCAAGCACAGCATACTTTTATCAGCACTTAAAGCTCATAGTAATCTGCTATAAAATCATATAATCGACAATGAAATCAATACTGATTCTTTAAAACTTAAAATAACTATCCCATCACTATCTGTCATGTCGTCGGCATCACCCAGCACCATCTTAGTATAATGGCTATTGCTTTTTAAACGACGTAACATCCATACACCGCCTAATACTTCTTTGCGATAACAAGTGGCAACCAGGATGAATTAGACGCCAATATGGCTCATGCCTTTGCTTTAATTTTAGACGAGCCTCTCTAGTTTCGATACGTGAATCTTTTAATTGTCTACCCATATAATTTACCATGTATAAATTTTTTATTTCTGGAACCAATTAATCATGATGTTGAAAAACCAGATTTCCAACTATCTCCAGATAAGTTTTTAATAATTTGTTCATAAACATTTTGTTTATAGTATTTCATTTTATTGACAAATTCTGAATTTATTGGCATTAATCGCAACATTTCTTCTAAAAAAGCAGGGTCTTTTAACTTTAAAAATAAATTTTGCTCAAATTGCGCCCTAGTTACTTTAAAATCAACATATTCATTAAAACATTTAATTATTTTATTAACATCAACATCTACTAATTCTAAAGCCACTCCCAAATCAAATAAATCTCTGCCTTTTTTTCTCTGAAATAACGCTCTTAATTTAGTACCAAGTAATTCTTCAATACAATATGTTTTAATAAATGCTTGCCCTTTAACCCATAGACTATCAACAATAAATAATTGATCTATGTATCCTAAAACAGCAAAATGTTCTCTAGTATTAATTTCAATTTTAATTTTTCGTTTTGAAATCGGTTCATTTTCCGTTAAAAACGTATAATATAATACAAACCTACCTTCATTTCTTTTATAACTCGGTGTACCTAACCATGGATCAATAATACTTCTGATCCTATTAATAGTTTCTCCGATTGCCCCAACATTAATTTGTACTAAATCAATATCTTCTGAATAGCGAGTTATCTTGTTAAAATAAAGTTTCTGTAATGCCGTACCACCTCTAAACGCTAATTGATTGGCTAAGATAGGATCACTATACATTTCTAACAAAATTCTACAAATAATTAAATCTTGCTCTACCTGTTCTTCCAAAGGCCAATTATAATAATTTTTCCAATGGGTAATATAGCTTTTGGGGATCATACTTCATCAACCTCTATTTTTTCATTTATTATAATATGCCATTTTAAATCTTTTAAATGTTGTTTTATATTTGATAATTTATTTGGCACTAAAACAATCAATTTTTTATATTTTTTATATCTCCATTGTTCTTGTAACCATTCAAATAAATACTCTGTTTTTTCTTTAAATCCAAGAAAATCTAATAAATATCCTAATCGTTGTACAGTAGCAATTTCATATTGCCCTTGCTTAACAGCTAATAATAATAATTTTGGATCTATTAATGGCGACAATTCTAACAATATTGTAGCTATCAATCCAAAATATCCTGCTGCTTTATAATATTGCACTAAATCAAGAGCTGTTGCTTCTTTAGTAGAAATTTTGACAAAACCAGTAGCAACTTTTAAATCTTCTACTGGTGTATTACTAAGCTCTTTTTTTCTAAAAAATACCAAATTAAGCTGATTAGTTTTTCCTAAAATAACTGAACGATCTACTATAACTTGAAATTGTTGACTTACTTGATGAGATGCTCCGTAGTATGCAGCAGCACTTAATAAACCAACATAATAATTTATTTGTAAAAATTTCATGAAAGGATCTATATACCAATAAGGTGGCGGTGAACCAGCTCTCCTATACTCAACTGGAACAATTAAATAAAATCCTTTTCCTATTACCTTAATACGTTTAGCTTTTTTTAATCTACCCACACTCATTTTAAAAGCTATTTTAGTCATTTTTAAAGCTTTTATTGTATCTGCACGAATAAACCAATATTGTCCGTTTGACTGTAGGTTTTCTATATATTCCATTAACGTGTGTTTTTTACCTTTCATATCTAAAAGGTATCACTTATAGATGCTTTTTGCAAACTTAAATCCAAAAGTCTTAATAATTTTTTTAGGTATTTTTTAGGTAATAAACGTGCTGTAACAATCAAAAACACTGATGTACAACTTAACGCCCTTTTAGGGCGATAACACCGGTTCGAATCAAGTTGGGGACAATTTTCATGATCTTTTACTAAAACTAATATTTAATTTTTCACCAGAGGCTGCGGCAATCCTCAATAATAGCCCTAACGATGGTATACGAGTATCTTTACCACTTTCTAGTCTAGCAATAACAGATTGTGTAGTTCCTGCTTTTTTTGCAAGTTCTTGTTGAGTAAAATGTTTATGTTTTCTTAATTCGACAGCAAGTTTAGCAATAGAGTTTATTAAAAGTTCCCTATCATAATGTTTAGCAAAAGTCTTACTTTGTGTATATTGTTCTTTAATATGATCATCTAATGTATATGGTTTCATTTTTTAGTACCTCCGTCATTCTGTTTTTAGCTATTTCTATCTCTCTAGTTGGCGCTTTTTGTGATTTTTTCTTATACCCATGTAATAGAACCATAGTATATTTTTCTATCATCACATAAAATATTCTATATCCAATAGAAGCATTTATTTTAATTTCCCACAGCTTGCCCATAATTTTTAATTATAGCCAAGTGGATATAATAATACAACTCTTAATTTTTACCCACACTTGTACTTTTCATATATAAAAGGTTTCTCTTATCGGTACTTTTTGCAAACTTAATTCCATAAGTTTTTTAGGTAATAAACGTGCTGCAACAACCAAAAATACCAAAGCATTATTTTTACATAATCACTAACTAAAGAATAACAACAAAACAATCTTTAACTATGCCTGATTACACTAGTGTATTTCCAACTGTATTAATATAAATAACTTGATATGATAGCCTTAAACTAAAAACTAAGTAACATAGAGATTACAAAAATACGCTTTAGTATTGCTAGATTAAATGATTTAAATAGAACTGGTTGCTGGATTATACCCATTATATTACTTTTACTATTTACCTGCATACCCTGCTTTATTCCTGAAATTTTATTACTATTATGGCCAAGTACTAAAGGTTCTAATAGGTTTGGAGAAGAACCACCTAAATCCAAAAAATTGTTTAATCCGATCTTTTTCTTTACTCGATAAATTTGACTTAAATTGGTAAAATTCTTTTGTTTTAGTTCTTATGATTTTTAATGGTAAAACAGCCATAAGATTGCCAAGATCTATTGTTTTTCCTTGGTCTATAAAATTTATAATTTGTTCATCGATTCCTTCCGGTACATATTTTTTTGCAATAGATTTAAATTGTTCAACTGAAAATTCTTTTTGTGCATGGCTCTTAACAAAACTATTAAATAGATCTAACATTATGTTATCTAAAGAATGATTAATATTATTTTTCTTTATTATATTATTTAAATAAATTGCGAATACAAAACCACGATAATAAGGTAATTTTTCTACGTCAGAGTTTTTCCAAAAATCTTGCTTTATTCTAATGTTTGGTTCATTTAATACTGGCGATAAATAATATTTTTTAAGAAGCTGGTTACATTCCAAGATAAACTCATCTATAGAAATACCTCCGGAACGCAATGCTAACACTCTTGAGTAATAATCAGTAAAACCTTCTGTCCACCAATAATTTAATTCTTCTTGATCGTATTTATTAGCGATTTTACCGCCTATCCAGGTATGTAAATGTTCATGAGCTATTAAAATATAATAATCTAGCTTAGTACCGCATCCTTGTGATAAATAAGCTGTAAAACAATTATGCAATCTTGTTCCACCCATAGAATGTGGATCATCTCCTTCTATAAGACTTATGGCATAATAAGGGAAATTATAATCATTAAAAAATGATCGTTGGCTGTGAATTATATTCTCTAGATAAGAGATAAGAAGCTCATCTTTAATATTAAATGTTCCATAAAGTGATAAAAATACTGGGCTTTTACCGCCAATAATCTGGTACATACGTATTTTACCTGCTACATAAATAGCTGGCACTAACTGCTTTATAGAGGTAACTTGTAATGAACCAGTTGTACCTTGAGACGAAATAGTTAACCATTTTTTAGGAAGATTTTGCCATTTTATATTAAACTGAACGCGATCTGTGTCTTTTAATTCTTTTGGACAAGCAAATAACCCATACCCTGGTGCATGAATTAAGTCTTTACGTATTATAGTTTCATGAATATTTGCCGGATCTTTTGGTTTTTGATAAATTTCGTAACTTAGCTGGATGCTATTAATTTCTTTAGGAATAGTTATGCTTAATTCATGAGTATTTTTTCTTTTAACGGTAAACTTATATTTTGCATTCTTGATTTTAATATTTTTTATTTGCTTAGTATAATCAATACCAGCCCAATGATCTGGCAACTTTAATACTAGTTTTTCGGATAAATTTCCTTGTATCTCAGTTTCGACTATTACTTTTGGGGTGTTTTCATTAACAAATGGTGTAATAGTATAATTAATGTAAGAATATTCATTAGCAAACAATACTGCTGGCGAAAATAAAATTAGGACTAGTTGTAATAATTTTTTAATCATTGTGCTCTTCCTTAATAGAAATTATAGTACTATTATATATTTAATAATTAAAGCAATTAGTAAAAAATTATGAAAATTATTATTCCAACCAAACCACAAAACATGTTACAAATAATTAAAACGAGTTTCTCAATATGGAAGCGTGCTTTAATTAAAACCATACCATTTAGTTTAATTTCTATAATTGCACATTCAATACTAATGCCCGTATTTTTGGACTTTTGGGACAAACTAAGAGGTTATAAATGGGATCAATTTTCTTTAAATTTAATTTTTAGTAAGCATTGTATATTATTAGGTGGAACGATAGTTTTATATGCCATTGTTTTTTCTATTACAAACGTCAGTATAATTTATATTATTAATAAGATCGCTAATAATGAAAACGTATATTTTAGTCAAGCAATTACAACCGGAGCTAACAAAGCATTCTCCCAATTATTAATTCATATTTTATATTTCATAATATTCGTAATAGCCATTGCGCTGTTCATGGTTGTTTTGTTCACTTTCCCTATGGATGATTTATTACACCTTAAACTTACAATATACATATGTTGTATTTTACCATTCATTCCTAGTGCGATTATTTTTGTATATATTATGTTTGCAAATTACTTATTAATTATAGAAGAAAATAGTATTGTAGATTCTATTAAAAATAGCTTTAAACTAGTTTTAGGAAATTGGCGGTATACGTTTGGAGCTTTTTTAATGATAAGTATATTACATAGTGCATGCTCTTTTATATTGGACAGCTTTTCTGTAAATGATATTATACGAAATAGCTTCTCTATAATATTTATAGCCCCATTTAATAGTGCTTTTATTATAGCTATATTATACAATCTTATAGCAAAAAATAGAGATAAGTTAGAAATTAATGCGGCTCCAATAGAACATTGTATAATTGCATAAAGACACATCTACAAAAAATGTTTATTTAACACCAATAACAACTGTATATCAACGATAAATTAAACAATTTTTGAACTTAAATGAATCACCATATGTCTAACTTTATTAATACAAACATATTGGAGGATTATATGCCTAAAAAAACACTAGACAACAAAGAAAATATACTCAAATTACTCACAAAACTTGATGAGACAAATTCGGCATTAAAATCAAGATTAATATATTTAGATGCGCAATTAAAAACAATAAGTAATTTTACGCTTCCTAAACAACAATTGGAAAACTATAACGAGTTATTAAATAGCATGTATACAAATGTTCTGGTTATAAAAAACGTTATGGACGAATATATGCTTAACCCTCAACGGTTAGAACTACCTTTCTCTTCTTTCAATAAAAACTCTAATAAAGATCTAGCTTCATTAACATTTGAGTTACAAAAAGCATATGATAAATATACTAATTTTTTGTTAGAATATAATACTAAATATCAAGAGCTAGCTAATTTAATATCTTCAAAATTATCTAATTCTTCAGTACATCAAATTAACAGCAAACCTAAACCTGTTTTACCAAGTACTAAAACAGTTAAACCTATTTTAAAGCATCCTCATACTAAAGAAAGCTCACCATCACAAAAAAAACAAGTAAGATTTAAAGGTGATAGAAAGTAAAAAAAATGGCGAACTATAATTTATTCGCCATTTTTTATTTTTATATAGTTTAAAAACTATATTATTACATCATGCCATCCATGCCGCCCATACCACCCATTCCTGGATGACCATGACCTGCACCACTATCCTTTTCATTTTTTGGTAAATCAGATATGGTACATTCTGTAGTAATCATTAAACTACCAACTGATGCTGCATTTTGTAGTGCAGTACGAGTTACTTTAGTTGGATCTAAGATACCAAATTTAAACATATCGCCAAATTCACCATTAGCAGCATTATAGCCAAAGTTACCAGTTTCAGCTTTAACTCTTTCGCAAATAACAGCAGGTTCGCCACCAGCATTAGCCACAATTTGACGTAAAGGAGCTTCTAAAGCACGTACTACTATGCTAACCCCTTGTTGCTGTTCATGATTATCACCTTTAACTTTTTTAACTTCATTAATAACTCTAATGAAAGCTACGCCACCACCTGGTAATACGCCTTCTTCAACTGCAGCACGAGTTGCATGTAATGCATCTTCCACTCTAGCTTTTTTCTCTTTCATTTCAACTTCGGTAGCTGCACCTACTTTAATAACTGCAACACCACCAGAAAGCTTAGCAACTCTTTCTTGTAATTTTTCACGATCATAATCAGAAGATGTATCTTCTATTTGCTTACGTAATTGCGCAATTCTAGAAGCTATTTTTTTACTATCACCACTGCCATCGATAATAGTAGTATTATCTTTAGTTACAACAACCCGTTTAGCATTACCTAAATCTTCTAATTTAGCAGCTTCTAAACTCATACCAACTTCTTCGGCAATTACTTGAGCATTAGTTAAAATTGCAATATCTTCTAACATTGCTTTGCGACGATCACCAAAACCAGGAGCTTTAACCGCACAAGTTTTTACTATACCGCGAATATTATTAACTACTAAAGTGGCTAATGCTTCACCTTCCACATCTTCCGCTATAATTAATAATGAACGTCCACCTTTAGCAACAGTTTCTAAAGTTGGCAACATTTCTCTAATATTACTAATTTTTTTATCAACTAATAATATATACGGATTTTCTAGCTCACAAGTCATATTTTGTTGGTTGTTGGCAAAATACGGAGAAATATACCCACGATCAAATTGCATACCTTCTACAACATTTAATTCATCTTCTAAGTTAGTACCATCTTCAACAGTAATAACACCTTCTTTTCCAACCTTAGACATTGCTTTAGCAATAATACCACCAATAGCTACATCGGAATTTGCAGAGATAGTTCCAACTTGTGCAATAGATTTATCATCCGAACAAGGCACTGACATTTTCTTTAATGCTTCAACAGCTGCTATAACTGCTTTATCTATACCTCTTTTTAATTCCATTGGATTCATACCAGCAACTACTAATTCGTTACCTTTTCTTGCTATACAAGCTGCTAATACTGTAGCCGTAGTTGTACCATCTCCAGCAACATCGGAAGTTTTTGATGCAACTTCTCGCAACATTTGAGCACCCATATTAGCTACTTTATCTTCTAGCTCTATTTCTTTTGCCACAGTAACACCATCTTTAGTAATAATTGGCGCACCAAAAGATTTTTCTATAACCACATTACGACCACGAGGGCCCAATGTTTGTTCAACTGCTTTTCTTAAAATATCCATTCCGACCAATAAACGCTCACGCGCTTCTGAACCAAAACTTAAACTTTTTGCTGCCATGATTTTTTCCTCATTCAAAAAAATTTAAAACTAAAACACCCTAAGCTATTAGGCTTCAATAATCCCCATAATGTCTTCTTCACGCATTACTAATAAGTCTTCTCCAGCAATTTTTACTTCTGTGCCAGAATACTTACCAAATAATATTTCATCTCCGACTTTAACTTCCATTTTTTGTAATGTACCACTGCTATTAAATTTACCCGGACCAACTGCTTGAATAAGTCCACGTTGTGGTTTTTCTCCTGCTGTTTCTGGAATTACAATTCCACCAGCTGTTTTACGTTCATCTATACGTTTTACAATAACACGATCGTGTAAAGGACGAATTTTCATGCTCATTATGCATTCCTCCAATCAAAAATTATAAATTTTTCTTGTTTATTTAAGTTTGAATTTAAGTTGAATTAAATTACTACTGATGATATATGGGCAAATTATTAATAGTCAAGTCAAAAAACTTTAATAAATTTTTAAGATAAATTACTCTTCACGGTAATATAAATGACTTTATGTATACAGCTATCTAAAAAATTTATATGATCATTAAAAATACTATACCAATTATGGCGAACATTATAATATAATTTATCCTGGCTTTGCACTAACATACCAATTTGTACCGCTCTAATACGAATATCATTAATATTTTGATTATTTTGTTGTAGTTTTTTAGGATCAATCTCTTTAATTGCATTAATCCCCTTAACTACACTAATTCCATTGGAATCTATATATTCTAAAAATTTAAATTTTACTGCATTAATATTACTCAATAAAACTTTTTTATGTTTATTAGAAGCTTTAGAGTTACTGTTAGAATTGCTATACCGTTCACAAATTAATTCATATAATTCAGAAGAATGTTGCATTGGTTGCCAAGTTAGAATTACTTTTGCAGGATAACTAACATTGGCGGTTATATCTCCAGCACAATCTACAAACCCATAACTAGGATTTAATAAAGTTAACTCCAATTTATGACTTTTTTGTTGTTGGCTATAATATAAAGCTGGTTTAACATTTATTTGGTCTCCTTGCTCAAGAATATCAATATTCCCAGTCGATTTACCTAATAAATTAGTTAACGACAACACTGTATTAGCCAGCTCACTCTGCACGGTTTTTATATTTTCAGTAATTTTAATTTGAGAATAAAATTCTTTGCCTGCATAAAAAATAACACTTAATAATCCTAATTCTAGTACTAATACAGATCCATTTAATAAATATTTCCTAATGTTGAGTACCCATGTAAATATTTTTAATAATAATTCTTTAATTTCTATTAATCTGGCAAACAGCTTTAATGAATATTTTTTTATCGTTATTAATTTTTCAAACAGCTTCCCAAATAAATATTCTTTAATTTGTATAAATCTTTTTAATACGACCTCTTTAACTTGTATGAACCGTAAATACCACTTAAATAAATATTTTTTGATCTTTTCTATAAGCCCAAACAACTTTCTTAGCAAATATCCTTTAAAATCTATACATATTTTTAATATAAACTCTTTAATTTCTATTAATCGTAAAATATACCGTTTAAATAGATATTTTTTAACTTTTGCTATACGTCTAAACAATTTTTTTAATATAAGTTGTTTAAATAATTCTTTGTTTTTTATTAACAGCAAAAAAAATTTAAATAAATTTTCTTTAATTGTGTCTAGTAGTGTGGGATATTTTGCTAACAAATATTTTTTAAGCTGTGCGCATACTTTTAATAAGTATTCTTTAATCTCTGTTGACCATACCAGAAAACTTAACCAATATTTTTTAAATTGCATAAATCCATTTTAATTGCATAATAACTAATATGCCAATATCTAAAAACCATGGTTTTAGCCAACTGACAATTTTAATTTTTTTATTAGTTGCTACTTTCATTACTTTAATAGCTACTTCTTGGCAAATACATGTCAATAATAAAACACAAGATAACTTTAATAAAAAAATAGCCAATGTACTAGCTAATGATATTACTAATAGGATGTATCTTAACTATAAAGAATTTTTCAAAGGCCCAAATAGCCTTTATGTAGACTCAACTATTAAGCAAAAACAATATATTGACCATACTTGCTATACCGATTTTAAAGGTTGCAATTCACTAACTACAGCAGCAAACGATCTAACTTATTGGCAACAAGCTATACGCGATAACTTACCTAATGGCATAGGAAATATCTTTTGGTGCACAAAAAACAAAATTTTTATTATCAACATTAGTTGGGAACTTACTAATAAGAAAAAACAAACTTCTTTTGTTACAGGTGTATTAATACCATATAAATCATGAAATATATTAATAAACAATTAGCCAAAAGTAGTACTATATTTATTATCATAGTGCTTATTATGATTACTGGAATTATTAGTATTATTTACAATCCTAGTTTTAAAAAACAATCTCAAATAAAATGGGAAATGCTACAAGCACAACAAGCTAGCCTAAATGCTTTAGCGCTAGCTAAAGAAATGTTATACTCTAACTCTCTTACCAAAAACTGTTTAAATACCACCGAATGCCCATTTTGGAGTGGCTATCCTAAAATTCGCATCACCAACAAAGATGGATATCCAAATAAAAAATGGTGGGAAAAAAATG
This sequence comes from Gammaproteobacteria bacterium, assembly GCA_050012295.1. Classification (GTDB taxonomy): domain Bacteria; phylum Pseudomonadota; class Gammaproteobacteria; order UBA6186; family Azoamicaceae; genus UBA6186. The sequence continues at coordinate 34,933 of JBEKHL010000004.1, read as the reverse complement.
CTTATAAAATCCCTAATTCTCCTAATAATGCTAGATTTGTCATAATTAATTTATCAAACGATATATGTAAAATTATTGCTTTTGCTGAAAATTGTAATGGTAACCAAGCTATGATTAGCTCTGGATATTTTTTGAAATGATTTTTGAGTTTTTAATGCCTACCTGGTTTTTTGGCTAGTGGAGTTAAGTCTAACTTTTCCTTTGATTCAAACTGTCTTTCGGCTACAAAATATTGTTCAGCTTGATAAAACGTTAAGTTAAGTTTAAATGCACCTGATTTTGGTTCTTTACCTGCAACACTAATGAATCCTTCATAGGTTAATTCAACATGTATATTATCATCTTTATCTTTGTTAAATTCATATTTAACTGGAACTGTTGGTTTTTGCCCAGGAATTATACCTTTATCCCCTAATACATCAGTGCCACACATTTCTATTGATTTTGACATTTTTAACAACGCCTCTTTCGCTTTTGTAGGATCAAAACTTCCCACTTTAGTCAACTGTTGTAAAGCCGTATCAAAATCTTTAAATGTTTTTAATTGATTACCTTGTACTTTAACTACACTTTTACCTTGAAAAACCCTATCCCAATCAGAACTAGTCTCTTTATCTCTAACTGTACCAATGACTTGTTGAACAGTTTTAACTTCTATATTTGTAAATTTCTTATTCTCAACTTTTAAAAAATTACTACTGTCTGCTTTTATTGCATCATTAAACTTTTGAATATTTTCTTTACGTTCTGAGTGTTCTGTTTTTAATATTGATAATTGATTAGATATATGTGCTATTTTAGCTGCATTTAAAGGATGAACATTTCCAGCTATATATTTTATAATATCCAATATTAATCTTTCATTACCTTTATAAAACTTACTAGTTTTATCTAAACATTCTCTTTCTAACCAATGCTTAATCTCGTAAGCTGCATGCATAACAAGAACTTGCTTTTGCTGATCTTCATTTTGCTCTCTATCCACAGACATACTCAACCCCTCTTTGCTTATTATTGTTATCTTTTATAAGTTTAGGTAATATTATTTAAAAAGAGAGTGTATCGGCACGAAAAATTTGATGTTTTAATTACACCTTAATTTATTTAAAAAATAATTTATTTTCCATAAAAAAATTTTTAACTTAGAAATAGGCTGATTGTTTTTCCATAATTTATCACCATCAATACGATACAACACCCCTTGATTCCAACTACTATTACTAGCATTACCAATCCGCATTAAATACTTATAATGATTTTTAGCCATAGCATATACATATCTATTTTGTGCTCCAAATGGGTATACCATTATTTCTGTTATTTCTTCTAATTTAACCCAAATTGTACGTTTAGAAGCACATATTTCCTTAAACACTTCAGAAGAATTAATTTTTGTAAGATTAGCATGAGTTAAAGAATGAGATGCAGGATAAACTAACCCTGTTGCTGTCATTTTTTTTATTTCCTCCCAAGTACAAAGTGGCGATTTATGAGCTTCTTTAGGATCTAGCCCATAATGGTATACCACAGATTCTCTAACTGTATTATCAACAGCTGTAGTATCTTGTATTAAACCTGCTGGTATAGCTAAAACTACCGGAATATTAAGAGTCTTTAATATTGGGAAAATATGAATATAAAAATCTGCATAAGCATCATCAAAAGTTAAACAAACAGAAATTTTATTTTTAAATAAAGTTTGGCCTGGTACAACAATATTAAAATTTTGCTGTAAATATTTAAGATGCTGCTGAAATTTATTAACACTAACTTCTAACTCCACACGAGAATTAATAATTTGATGATACATGAATATTAATAACATATTAATTTTTAGATGCAGTCTGTTTTACTTCTTCTTTAATTTCTTCTTTAGTTTCTTTTTTAACTTCTTGTTCTAGTAAATCATTTACTTGTGCTAAGTCAAGTAAATTTAATGAACCTGTTGCTTGTTTTAATTTTAAACCATTGACAATATAATCATAGCGGGCTTTAGCATAATCTCTTTGAGTATTTAATAAATCACTCTGAGCGTTTAATACATCTACTATAGTTCTGGTTCCAACTTCCGTAGCAGCTTGAGTTGCTTTTAAGGCAACTTTACTAGATTTGACACATTGAAATAACGCATCAACTTGACTAATTTGCGTTAAAACGCTGTTATAGGCCACCCTAGTACTACTCTCTGCATCTCTATAAACTCCCTCTAATTGTTGCAATGCTGCATTACTTTTAAATATAGCTTGTTGAGTCTCAGCAACCATAGCACCACCACTAAAAACTGGTACATTCAATGCTACTGCAATTTCTCTAGTTCTATTATTATCTTGAACTGGAGCTGGGGGGGGCTTACTATTAGTAAAATTTCCACTTAAATTCAAGGTCGGTAAATGTTTAGATGAGGAAAGTCGCACTGCTTCTCTAGCCGCTTCTACATCCAATCTAGCTGCTTGAAGTTTGATATTATATTTTCTAGCTTTTTCTAACCATGGCTCAATTTGTTCCGGACTAGGCGGCACTAAAGGGATCTGTTGTTTTAGTGGAGATAAACGATCAATAAACTTTCCAACAATTTGACCCAAAGTTTCTTTAGTAGTTGTTAATGCATTAGCATCGCTAATTACTTTGGCGCTAGCAGTATCTAATCTAGCTTGCGCATCACTAATATCTGTTATAGCAGCCACACCTACTTTAAATTGTTGGGTAGCTTGTTCTAATCTCTTAAAAAAAGCTTGCTTAGCAGATTTGGAGGTTTCTAATTGATCAACCGCCGCCAAAACTGCAAAATACTGTTCAGCAACGCGTAAAAATAATTTTTGTTCAACATCCTCATATTTTTTTAAAGAAGACAATGTTTGTTTTTTAACAGTCGCATAATTCATCCAATCAACGACCTGAAAAATTGGCTGCGTAATACTTAAATTATATTGGTTAGTGTTATACTTAACATGATCCATGTTATAATAAGTATCTGAACTTTTCCCATAATTTTGACTACCAGAAAATGTAACATTCGGTAAAAACTTAGCTCTTGCAATCATTAATTGTTCTGCATCAGCTAATTGGCTTTGTCGTGCACCAAGTACTGTTGGGTCATTTTCAGCAGCTAGATAGTAAACTTCTAATAAATTTTCTGCAGATAAATAATTTAAATTAATAAAGAATAAGCCAAATAATAATATAACCAATTTTTTTGATAATGTACTTAGTAACATAACAATCTTATTTGCTCTATATATAAATTAAAATAATTTTATATATTATAATCTATAATTAATGGAGCATGATCAGAAAATTTTTCTTTTCTATATATTTCGGTTTTAATAATTTGATCTTTTAATTGAGGGGAAATAATTTGATAGTCTATTCTCCAACCAACATTATTGTTCCAAGCGTTAGCTCTATTTGACCACCAAGTATACTCTATTTTATCAGGATTTTTAAAACGATATGCATCTATAAAGCCAATTTGATCAAAAACTATATCTAACCACGCACGTTCTTCTGGTAAAAATCCAGAGTTTTTTTGATTAGTCCGCCAATTTTTTATATCAATATTATTATGAGCAATATTAAAATCTCCACAAATAATATATGGAACTCTTTCTTTTAGTTGGCCAGCTAAAACTTTTTTGTATTTTTCTAAAAAATCATATTTTATAGTTTGTCGTAAATCTCCTGATGTTCCTGAAGGTATATAAATATTGGCAACTTTTAAATTCTCAAAATCTAGTTGTAGATACCGACCTTCATTATCTGCTACAGACCAACCTAACCCTTTAATAATATTTTTTGGCTTATACTTAGAATAAATAGCAACGCCGCTATAACCTTTTTGCTGAGCATCGCAAAAATAAGCATTATAACCATCTAAAAAGAATTTAGGATCTGTTAATTGTTCTGTTTGAATTCTAGTTTCCTGTAAACAAATTAGATCTGCTTGTTGATTCATCACCCAGTCAAAAAAATTTTTTTTGACTGCAGATCTTATACCGTTTACATTAATATTAATTATTTTAAACATATACTTAATTTAAACATATATTTAAAAAGATCTCTATGACACGAATTGGCACATTATTTATAATATCAGCCCCATCAGGGGCGGGTAAAACTAGCTTAGTACAACAAATCACCAATAAACTAAGTAATATTGTAAGATCTATTTCTTATACTACTCGGGCAAAACGCTCTAAAGAACAAGATGGGCTAGATTATTTTTTTATAAATGAAAAAAATTTTTTACAAATGAAAAATAATAAAGAATTTTTAGAAAATGCTGAAATATTTGGTAACCATTACGGCACCTCTAAAAAATTTGTAGTGGATTTACTAAATCAAGGTAAGGACGTAATTTTAGAAATAGATTATCAAGGAGCAAAACAAATAAAAAGTCAATTAGATGTTAGTTTTTCAGCTTGCTTAAGCATTTTTATATTGCCACCATCTTTACAAACACTGACTAAACGGTTAACTTCTAGAGGACAGGATGAACCTACAGTTATCCAACAAAGACTTAATACTGCCAAAACAGAGATGCAACATTATATAAATTACGATTATCTTGTAATCAACGATAATTTTGATAGAGCTATACAGGACTTATCAACTATAATAAATGCTCAACAACTTAGTATTGTTAAACAGAAAGTTGTAAATGCAAGTTTAATTAATGATTTATTAATATAATTATTTATATAGGAGTACAAATAATGGCTAGAGTAACTGTTGAAGATTGCTTACCACAAGTTGGCAGTCGTTTTAAACTAGTATTAGAAGCTGCAGATCGTGCTAAAAAACTTACTAAAGGAACAGTAGAAGCTCAATTAGATTGGGAAAACGATAAAGCTACAGTGGTAGCCCTAAGAGAAATAGCTGCTGGTTATAAATTCCCTAAAGAACAAGAAAATTAAGATATTTAAAATTCAATAAATTTAAGGAATATTCTAGTGTTTAAGTTTGTAGATCTTAAACAACAGCTTAAACAATATTTATCAGCTTCTCAAATTAAAGAAATTACTAAAGCGTATAAATTAGCTGAAAATTTGCACCATGGGCAAATACGTTCTAATGGTGATCCGTATATTACCCACCCATTGGCCGCAGCAAAAATTTTAGCAGATATGCGCATGGACTATCAAAGCATTATCGCTGCGATGTTACATGATGTTTTAGAAGATACTTCTGTTAGCAAAAAAGAACTAATTGAACTATTTAACATTAAAATAGCTGAGTTAGTAGATGGCGTAAGTAAATTAGATCAGCTAAAATTTGAAACTCGCGAAGAAGCTCAAGCAGAAAATTTACGTAAAATGATGCTTGCTATGGCAAAAGACGTTAGGGTTATTTTAGTGAAATTAGCAGATCGTTTACATAACATGCGTACCTTAGATGCTAAACCTAGAGATAATCAACGACGCATTGCTCTAGAAACTTTAGAAATTTATGCCCCAATTGCAAATCGATTAGGTATGAATAATTTTTGCACAGAATTCGAAGATTTAGGTTTTTCTTATCTTTATCCAATTAGATATAAAGTATTAAAAGAAGCGGTAGCAAAAGCTAGAGGTAATCGTAAAGAAATTATTAATAATTTAGAAATTACCATAAAAAATCGTTGCCAAGAAGAAAATGTTATTACAAAAAAAATTTATGGCCGAGAAAAACCACTATATAGTTTATATAAAAAAATGCGAGCTAAAGACTTATCTTTAGCTGAGGTAATGGACGTATATGCTGTACGTATTATAGTAGACACTGTTGACGCTTGTTATAGGGTATTAGGAACAATACATAATTTATATAAACCAATTCATGGTCGATTTAAAGATTACATTGCAGTTCCAAAAATAAATGGCTATCAATCTTTACACACTACAGTGATTGGCCAACAAGGAATCCCTGTAGAAATTCAAATTCGTACTGAAGACATGGATAAAATGGCAGAAAATGGCATAGCCGCACACTGGTTATACAAATCATTTTCTAATAGTAATGTCGAAATACGCGCTAAAGAATGGCTAAACAACATTTTAGAGATTCAAAAAAATTCCGGTAACTCTTTAGAATTTATAGAGCATATTAAAATAGATCTATATCCAGACGAAGTATATATATTTACTCCGAATGGAGATATTATGTCTTTACCTAATGGCTCTACTTGCGTTGATTTCGCTTATTCAGTACACACAGATGTTGGGCATTGTTGTATTGCAGCCAAAATCGATAGAAGATTAGTACCAATGAGTACAAAATTATCTAATGGTCAAACAATAGAAATTATTACTGCTAAAGGAGCAAATCCAAATCCAGCGTGGTTAACTTTTGTAATAACTAGTAAAGCACGTAGTAATATTAGACATTGGTTAAAAAATCAACATAACAGTGAATCAATAAATCTAGGTAAACGTTTATTAGATAGAGCTATATCTGAATTGTTAGTTATGCCTTTTGATTCAATAAAAGAAATTAAAGAACAAGAATATAAAAGAGTACTACAAGAATTAAACATTTCCAGTAAAGAAGAATTGTTCGCTCAAATTGGTCTAGGAAATCAATTAGCCCCTCTAGTCGCTAGAAGATTATTAGTACAATTACCAATTACTAATGGTACCAATGTACCACTAGCAATCAAAGGTACTGAAGGCATGGTAATTAATTATGCTAAATGCTGTCGTCCAATTCCTGGAGATACAATTATAGGTTTTTTTAACGCTGGACGCGGCATAGTTATACATCAAGAAAACTGCAACAATGTAACAGAAATGCAACGCTCTCCAGAAAAATATGTATTTGTTACTTGGGCAAATAATATTGCTGGCGTATTTCCAGTTGAACTTAAAATTGAAGCTTTAGGTAACCGTGGGATACTTGCTATAGTTGCCAATGCTTTATCTGACTGTAATGCTAATATAGAAAATATTAACGTTGACAAAGATGGCAAGCATACCATACTATTATTTATAATTTATGTTGCTAATCGAGCTCATTTAACTAATATTATTAAAAGATTACGTTCTATAAATATGGTTTCTAAAGTATTCAGATTAACATCTGCGCATACACCTAAAAATTAAATGGTACAATGATAATTTATATGGAAACTAATGGTATAAAATTATTATGGTGGTTATTGATATTTGTTTTACTAGGAGCCACGCTAACTAGTTATTTTACTGGATTAATCTAATTGCTAGCTAAAATGTATATCCAATAGAATTTAAGTTTTTGATCCCATACAATACATATATTAAACACACATAAATATTTTTATAGCTTAATGGGCGTGTATTCTATGCAGCAAAGCAAAATTACTAACAAAACTAAAAATCTCTCTAAAATTGATAAAGAAAACAAAACAACAGTAGCTAAGCCTATTGGTGTTAGTTATTTAAACTTAATCTCTTTAGGGGAAAATTCTAATAATAGCAATATTGCCCAAATATTAACTTCTTTAATAGCAACATATAACTGTAATATTATAAATAGCAGAATGATAGAATTAGGACAAGATCTTGCATTTAGCGCTTTTATTAGTGGAAAATGGAATAATATTTTTAAATTAGAAAAATCATTAATGGTTTTAAATAAAAAATATCCACTACACGTATATACTAAACGTAATAATATTTTAGAAAATATTGATTTATTATCAGAAACTAACTTATTAAAACCAAGCATAAAATATATAGTACAAACAACAACTATAGATAAGCCTGGACTGTTAAACAAACTATTACAATTTTTTTATCGAGAAAATATCACTATAAAAGAAGTAAATACTAATTCTCACCCTTACAACATCAATATAGCTAATATAGAAATCCAGATCAAAATTCCTACCGATCTTCACATAGTATCGCTAAGAGAAAGATTTTTAACTTATTGTGATACGTTAAATTTAGACATTAGTTTAGAGCCAATGAATTAGCGCTAAATTTTTCCTTATTTCTTGCTTTTAAATTATAAAGTATAGCAATATTACATGCACAAATTAATGGATACATAATACTTATTATTAATGTTATTAATAATGATGAAACTATAATCCAAGCAAAATAATCAATGTGTATTCCGTATTGATAACTTAAAAACAATATCCCTACATCTATAAAAGCTAACAAAAAACAAACTAAACAACACATTAAAGTTATTACTATAACAGCTCCAACTGTATGCCAACAATTTCCTATAACTAATGTAAAACTTTTACGTATAGCATTTACAATACTATTTTCGTCAATAATTACTAACCACGGCAAAAAAGTAAGAAAAACAATAAGAATCATACTTGAAATAATATGCATGCCAATTTTTTCTACAAAAAAATATAAAGCGATGCCTAATAACATTGGCAATACTTTTCTGCAACCAATTACAACTGCACGATTAAAGCTTACGTACTCGTTATGTATATATTTATCAATACGATAAACCATACTAATAGATATGGTAAGTGAAATAATGGCACCTAATACTTTAAAATACCAAGGCAAAACTCTTTCCTGTTTAATATATACAATGTAATATAACAATAGCCACGACATTATTGCATTAATTACCGAAAGAACTACAGTTTGACTAAAAGTATACTTCCATATTGAAAATCCGGTTTTAATTGTTTGAAATATACCTTGAGGTTGCGTTGGAACACCATAATATTTTTCTTCCATAAAAAATCCTTTTGTTTTTTTAAGCTTTCTCTTCTTTAGGCCAAACCATTAATACCGTTCTTACTAAAGTAGCTAATGGTATAGCAAAAAACACTCCGCACATACCCCAAACAGATCCAAAAAATAAAATTGCTACAATAATAGCTACCGGGTGCAAATTAACTGCATTAGAAAATAAGATTGGTACCAATACATTACCATCTAACGCCTGCACTATAAAATAGGCTACTAACATATACGTAAGTTCCGCACTAAAGCCCCACTGTAAATACCCAACTAAGATTAATGGTATAGTAACAAGCACTGCTCCTATATAAGGAATAATGACAGAAATTCCGATAATAGCTGCTAATAATATGGAGTAATGCAAATCAAAATATAAAAACACTAAAGAATTAACTAACCCTACTATAGTAATTTGTATAATTTTACCACGAATATAATTACCAATTTGCCTATCCATCTCCAACCAAACAGTATTTAATACTTTTCTATTTCTTGGAAAAAATCTAGTTACCCAAGCAATAATATCTTTGCTATCTTTTAAGAAAAAAAACACTAATAATGGTACTAAAAATAAATATACTAACCATGTTATTATTCCAGGAATATAAGATAAAGAAGAAGAAACTTTCGTTTTAGCCCAATGTTGAATATCTATTAATAAACTTGAAATCAAAGTATCTATTTGTTCTGTTGAAAAATAAGCTGGATATTTTTCTACTAAATTTATTAAGGAAGACTTAGCATTTTGTAACATTTGTGGTAAATCGGTAAATAAATTACTAAATTGCCGCCATAATAATGGTAATAATACTAAAATAGCTACAACAAAAATTGCTAAGAATGCTGTGTATACTAATAAATAAGCAAAGCGCCTAGAAATATTATACTGCATCAACATATTTACCCACCATTCTAGTAAATAAGCTATTATTAAACTAACTATAACTGGGGCTAAAATCTCCCCTATTACTACAATCAAACTAAAAATAATAAACAGAACTAACAATAATACTATTGCTTCTGGATTAGAAAAATATTTTTTATACCAAGCTTTAAAGATTTCTAACATATAATTTAGTTCCTATCTTTCTATGATAAACCCTTTTGTAATAAACAATAAATATTATTACCGTTATACCAACTAGAAAGTAATTTATGCCCAGTCTTTTTTACGTATACCTTACAATCTATAATAAAGCTAGGATCAGTAACGATAACTAGCAAGTTTTCTGTACCTGATAATTTGTCCATAGCCTGTTTAGTTTTTATAATAGGCCATGGGCATGTTAAAGTAGTTAAATCTAAAGTACTCATATTATGTTTAATAAAATGTTTAATAAAATAATAATTATAAAAAATATGACTATAAAAAATATTATTTTATGGTTATTAGTATTAATAATAAACTGCGCTGTCGCAAATAACAATCTACCTAACTTAGGTAATGAAACTCAATCAATAATGTCTACTAAAGAAGAAATTATTATCGGCAAATCCCTATTACATCAACTACAACATGCTGGCATGATTTATCCTGATCTAATATCAACTGCATATATTAACCATTTAGGTAATAATTTACTAGCAAATACCGAACAAATCGATCTAAACAAATTTAATTTTTTTATAGTCAACGACAATAAAGAAATAAATGCATTTGCATTTTTTGGGGGTAATATTGGAATTTACCCGGAATTAATTAAGGTAACAGAATCAGAAAGTGAGCTTGCCGCTATTTTGGCTCATGAAATTAGTCACATAACTCAAAAACATTCCGCTAGACAATTATTGCAACAACAAAAATTAATGCCCATTACCATTGCCGGTGCGATAGCTACTGCCATTATTAATCCACATTTAACTACGTTAGTCTTAGGAAGTCATATGCAACATATGTTAAATTTTTCTAGGGACAATGAACAAGAGGCTGATCGTATTGGTATCCAAATACTAGCTAAATCTGGTTTTGATCCGCAAGCCATGCCTAATATTTTTCAACGATTTAGCCAACTACATCTTTATCAACAAAAAATACCTGAATATCTATTAACTCACCCAATGTTTGAATCACGGATCTCTGATGCTTTAGGTCGTACTAAAAAAATTAATTATAAACAATTTGTAGATCATTTAGATTACCATTTAATTAAAGCAAGAATTAACGCTAATTCTAATGTTAATAAAATCGATCTATTGGCACACATTGAAACTCAATTAAAAAATCATCGCTATAATAATTACACTGTATTAAAATATGAACAAGCTTTAGTTTTACAAAATTTACATAAAATTTCACAAGCGGAAAAAATTCTAAAAGAACTGGCATTAAAAAACCCAGAAAATATTATTATTCAGCTATCCTTAGCTAATTTACAAACAACAACTAATATTAAAGCCGCAAAAACCAAGTTATCTGGTTTGATACAATTATACCCAGATTATTTTCCGTTAGTTTTAGATTATGCACAAATTTTATTAATTTTTAATTTACCGTTAGAAGCTAAACATATTTTAAAAAATTATAATTACGACCAGATCTATGAGCTTATTGAGGAACCAACAATATATAAATTGCTTATTGCCTGTGCACAAAAACTAAACGACCCATCAGAAGATTTATTAACCCAAGCAAAATTATTAATTATAACCGACAATCTACCAGCTGCTAATCAAAAATTAGACCAAGCATTAAAAATCGCTAATACATCTCAATATGCTAGAATAAAAAAATTTAAAATCGAATTAGAAGCATTTATTCAAGATTTAAAATCTTAAAAACGGAACACTAATAATTAAAATACCTAAAAATAAATAAATCATTACTTTAGACAATGACACTGCTTGAGGATTATTACGATATGAGTGATATTTAACTATAGCTAATACTAAAAAAAAAATTCCAATTATTATAAAAGCAAACAAAAAAAACTTGTTTAAATGTTCCCATTGAGTTTGTCTATAATAAGCAGCCATACAACCTTTTAACGAATAATAGTCGATTGTTGAGCGCTATCATAAGAATCTGCCCCAAATAATTTATTTAAAAATGGAATACTAATAGTTAAAATACCTAAAAATAAATAAGTTATTACTGTAGCCATTGGTACTAATTTAGGATTATTACGATGAGATTGATAATTAATTAAACTACCTACTAATAAAAAAATTCCAATTAAGATACAACCAGCCCAAAAAAATTTGGTCAAAACATTAACACCAGAAAATAAAGTATTTGAAACTTCACCGAATGTTCTAGCTAAGGCTACTACCGTAAATCCAATATAAGTAATAATGCCTAATAATGCTTTTAACAATAATTTCATATAATTTCCTATATTATCATATCCAAAAATTGGGTCGTGAGGGATTCGAACCTTCGACCAATAGGTTAAAAGCCTACTGCTCTACCGACTGAGCTAACGACCCTTCGAAATTAGTTGCACGAATTAAACCGTGATTATACTGCTTTATACTATAAAAACAATACCTCTCTACAAATGGGTTTATTTTTGATATATTTTACCACCATGGATACTTTACTCGTTATACCTTTCATTAAAATACTACAAAATTTACCTTCGGAATATACCTCTTTAATTTTATTCGGGGTTTGTATTTGTACTATGTTAGGTTTATTACGATGGTTTGGTGCATATGGCCTATATATTTATAATATAGTAGCTATGTTGTCTGCCAATATTCAAGTACTTAAAGGGATAAATTTAAGTTTTAGCCCAGAACCAATAGCCTTGGGTACCATTGTTTTTTCTACCACCTATTTATGTAGCGATGTTTTAAATGAACATTACGGAAAAAATATGGCTAAACAAGGCGTTTGGTTTTGTTTTGCTGCACAACTTTTAATGGCTATATTAATGATTATTGCCATTGGGTATCCACCATTAATAGCCAAAACTACTCCATCTGCCGGTACAGAACATATGTTGTTAGCAGAAGAAGCTATATCTATATTATTTACTCCTTCGCCACGCATATTATTAGCTAGTTTGATATCTTTTGTTTTTACTCAATTAAATAGCATTTGGATCTATGACTACTTAAAAAAAATTACTAAAAATCGCATAATATGGCTACGTTCTATAATATCAACAGTATTTTCTTCGATAGTAGATACTATGCTTTTTAGTATGCTGGCATGGAAGATTTTAGCTCCAAATCCAGCAAGTTTTTACGTGTTATTCTTTACATACGTACTTTGGACTTTAGTAACTTATGGATTAGTAATTATTCTATCTTCCCCCATTATTTACTTAAGCTATTATTTTAAATCAAAACCAAAAATAGACTCAGCAGCATATGTATAATAATTTTAATTTTAAGATCTCTTATAAATCTAACCAAAATAATGCTCGATTGGGACAAATTATAACTCCACATGGGACAATCGAAACACCGGCATTTATTTTTTGTGCCACTAAAGCAGCTATTAAGGCTGTTTCTCCTTATGATATGAAAGCTAGTGGTACCCAATTTATTTTAGCTAATACCTATCATTTAATGATTCAACCTGGTTCAGAAATAATTGCTAAAATGGGTGGTTTACATCGTTTTATGGGCTGGAATGGACCAATTTTAACAGATTCTGGTGGATTTCAAATTTTTAGTCTAGGACACGGTTCGGTAGCAAATGAAATTAAAGGTAAAAAAAATAATTATACCCAAAAAACTTTACTAAAAATCTCCGAAAATGGCGCTTTATTTAGATCTTATTTGGATGGAAAAACACATCTTTTAACTCCAGAACAAGCCATTAAAGTTCAACGTGATCTAGGAGCCGATCTAATTTTAGTACTAGATGAATGTACTCCGTTTCATGTAGAGAAAGAATATACCAAAAAATCTATGGAAATGAGCCATCGTTGGGCACTTCGCAGTTTAACAGAATTTAAACAAGGCAATAATGGTACTCAAGCACTTTATGGCATAGTGCAGGGTGGAATATACGAAGATTTACGCTCAGACAGTTGTAATTTTATTAACGAACATCCTTTTTTTGGTCAAGCAATTGGCGGATCTTTAGGACAAACTAGCGATCAAATGTACGATGTCGTTTCTATGACTACATCTATATTAAACCGCTCCAAACCTACCCATTTATTGGGCATTGGTGGTATTAATGATATTTTTTCAGGGGTAGCGAATGGAATTGATACCTTCGATTGCGTTCACCCAACTAGATTAGCAAGACATGGTGGCGCTTTAGTACGCCCACCTCACTTACCAGAAAACAAACTAAATAATCATATTAATTTAACTAATAAAATGTTTAGGTTAGATGAACAAGCTATTGAATCAGATTGTCATTGTTTAACTTGTAAAAATCACTCTAGAGGATACTTACATCATCTTTTAAAATCTAAAGAACTATTAGGATACCAATTACTTTCAATTCATAATGTAACATTTATGAATCGCTTAATGCTAGCTATTCGTCAAGCCATTAAAAACAATAACCTTGAAAAAGAACGCAAACGCTGGTTAAATAGCGCTATCTATAATATTAACTTGGAGAGTCAGCTATGCAATTTGACGGAGTGATTTTCCCTGGCCAAGGAACACAATACTTAGGCATGGGTAAAGATTTTGTAGAACTCTACGAAGATGCAAAACAAATTTTTAACATAGCCAACGATACTTTAAATATTAATTTATATGAAATATGTCAAAACGATGAAATAAAATTAAATGATACTAAGTACACTCAACCATGTATTTTAGCTATTGAAATAGCCATGTATAAAGTATTAAAAAATTATTATGATTTTTCTCCAACCTTTTTTGCCGGCCATTCTCTAGGAGAATACACCGCGCTAGTTGCAGCTAAAGTTATTCCCTTTGATGTTGCGCTAAAAATTGTGCATTTCCGAGGTGAATTAATGCAAAATGCTATAATAGATAATAAAGAAGGTAGTATGGTAGCCATTATAGCTGATCCCCTACCACTAGAACAAATTAAGCATATTTGTTCTAATTTCAAAGTTGATATAGCTAATGAAAACTCTATACAACAAATAGTTTTAAGTGGATACAACGAAGATATTCAGGCTACAGTTAACCAAATAGAAAAAACTTTAGCTAATCCATCTATGCGCATAGTTTATCTTGCTGTTAAATCACCTTTTCATTCTCGTTATATGCAAAAAATCGAAGAGCCATTTCAAGATTATTTATTACAATTTAAACATAAATTTAATACAGCTGCTCTAACATCAGTTATTTCTAATTATGATGGAGATTTTTATCCAGATTCTAACACTGAAACATTAATTAAATATTTAACCAAACAAATCAGCGGTTCAGTAAAATGGCAAAAAAATATGGTAGCGTTATTAAAACACGCTAAACACATTTTAGAAGTTGGACCAGCTGCTCCTTTACGTGGTTTTTTTAAATCTATCGGTGTAACTGTTCAATCGGTTACAAATGTTAAAACTCTTAACAAAATGTTTGTGAATATATGATTTTTATCCATGGTATTGGCCATTTTCATCCTAATAATATAATTGATAATCAATTTCTTACTGATTTAAATATAGGAACCAGTAACGAATGGATTATGGATAGAGTTGGGATTCAAGAAAGACGTACCGTGCTTTCTTTAGATTATATTAAAAATACTTATAATAAAAATCCAACACCTATAGGCTCTCATTTAGAATTTTCTAATGCTCAAACTGGGGCTTTAGCGGCCAAAAATGCTCTTACTCATGCTAATTTATTACCTAAAGATATTGGTATGGTTATCTCTGGAAGCTGTTTGTCACAATACTCTTTACCAGCGGAAGCTTGTATGATTGCAGCAGAATTAGAAATAAACGCCCCTTCCTTTGATATTAATTCAGCATGTTCCACTTTTGCTATTCATATGAATATAATTAATTTAATGCAAGCTGACAATTTACCAGACTACGTTTTATTAGTAGTGCCAGAAAATATAACTCGTGCTATTGATTTTACAGATCGAAAATCTGCAGTACTATTTGGCGACGGTTCAACAGCTCTTATAGTTTCCAAAAAACATAAATCAAATACTTATATTTCTCATACTATAATGGAATCCAATCCAGGAGGTTGGAAAACAATAACCATACCTACAGGTGGACATTTTTACCAAGAAGGTTCTGTAGTGCAACGATTTGCTATAAAAAAGACTTTAGCAACTATAGAAAAACTACAAAAAAAGAGTAACATTCAACATAATAATTATTATTTTATTGGTCACCAAGCAAACTTAACTATGTTACGTTCTGTTTGTAAATTAACTAGTATTTCTGAAGATCGTCATTTATATAATGTCGATAAATTTGGTAACTGTGGCGCTGCTGGCGCTCCAAGCGTATTATCTCAAAATTGGACTCATTTTAAATCTGGCGATCAAATTATACTAGCGGTAGTCGGAGCCGGGTTAACTTGGGGTGGTATGGTAATTGAAAGAGGGTGACTATAATATAATATGAAAATAAAATATAAAGATTATTTAAATAAAACCTCTTTTACTAAACAAGAACTTTTAAGTTTTTCTTGGGGATCATTAATAGAAGATCCTCCAATAGAAGGCTGTGGAATTTTACCATCCCCACCAATGTTAATGTTTGATAGAATAATTAAAATTGAAAAGAATGCCAATAAAGGTTTGATTATTGCCGAACAAGACATTAATTTAGGTGATTGGTTTTTTCAATGTCATTTTCGTACTGATCCAGTACAACCTGGTTGCTTAGGGGTGGATGCAGTGTGGCAATTAGTTGGTTTTTATGCTACCTTATGTGGCGCAAAGGGTGCAGGAAGAGCATTGGGCGTTAAAGAAGTAGAATTTTTTGGTCAAATTCGACCACATAACAAATTAGTACGATACGAAGTAGATATCCGACGATATGTTAAGAAAGAATCTGTTGGAGCCTATTATGCTATTGGTTCAGCAAACGTATTAGTAGATGGACAAGCTATTTATACAATTAAAGATGCTAAAGTGGGAGTTTTCGTTGGTATTCAATATCCAGATTACCCACATATTAGTAAAAATTCTATAGGAGGGAAAATTAGTTGAGTACAGAATTAAAAACTGCGCAATTAACGCCAGCTCAGATTTTAAAATATATTCCTCAACAAGAACCATTTCGCTTTATCGATCAAATTCTTTATGTAAACGAAAACGAAATCAGCGGTACTTATACATTTAAACAAAATGAATCATTTTATGTGGGGCATTTCCCTAATAAACCAATAACTCCTGGAGTTATTTTATTAGAATCTATGTGTCAGGTTGGAGTTGTAGCTTTTGGAATTTATTTATTATCATTAGAAATTCCACCCAACAAAATAAATAACTGGCTAACTATGTTTACTGATGCAAAAGTAGAATTTTTTAAATCAGTGCACCCTAAAGATACTGTAACTATAAAAGCAACTAAAGTTTTTTGGAGAAAAATGAAATTACGAGCAAATATAGAACTTTATGATCAAAACCATAATCTATTAGCTAGCGCTGTAGCTTCTGGTATAGGGGTACCTAGATGACATCATCATCAAGAATAGTTATTACTGGTTTAGGGGTCTTGGCTCCTAATGCTCATGGTTTAAAAGATTTTGAAGTTGCCTTAAGAAATTGCTATTCCGGGATCCGTCATTCTGAATTATTGCAAAAATTAAATTTTTCCTGTCAAGTAGTTGGTGTACCGCAAAATATTGATACTCTAAAACAACAATATTTATCGACCCAATCTTTAATGGCAATGAATAGCAGCATGATTTTTGCAGCTATAGCCGCTATTGATTGTTGGCGAGATGCTGGTTTCAAGTTAATAGATCCTAGCGAAAACATTATTGATTGGGATACTGGTGCCATAATAGGAACTGGTGTTGGTGGCTGCGAAACTATAGGAGGGCCAGTCGCACAATTTACTGATCAAGGGAAAGTAAAACGACTAGGTTCTACTATGGTAGAACAAGCAATGTCTAGCGCTGCCAGTGCTAACGTTGGTGGTTTACTAGGGTTAGGTGGACAAGTTACCACTAATTCTAGTGCTTGTAGCACTGGAACAGAAGCTATAATTAATGCTTTTTGGGCCATAAAAGAAAAAAGAGCAAAAAGAATGTTAGCTGGAGCAACCGAAGGAGCTTCTCAATATACTTGGGCTACTTTTGATGCTATGCGAGTTCTTGCTCGTGGCTTTAATGATACTCCTCAGCAAGCGTCTAGACCAATGAGTCAAACCGCCTCTGGTTTTGTTCCTGGCTCTGGAGCTGGTGTATTAATGTTAGAGAGTTTAGAAAGTGCTGAAGAACGAGGTGCTAAAATTTATGCTGAAATTATAGGAGTACATGTTAATTGTGGTGGGCAACGTAACGGCGGTAGTATTTCTGCCCCTAACCCAGCTGGTGTAGTACGTTGTATACAAGAAGCTATTACTATGGCAAAAATTAATTATAAAGATATTGACTTAATTAATGGCCATTTAACCGCTACCATGGCCGATACATTAGAAATTAATAATTGGCAAAAAGCTCTAAAATGTCAACCTAGCGAACTCCCGCCAATTAATTCAACTAAATCATTAATTGGGCATTCCTTAGGGGCAGCTGGCGCGATAGAATGTGTTGCTAGTATACTGCAACTATGCAAAGGATTTATTCATGGTTCAATTAATTGTGAGGATCTTCACTTTAAGCTTGAGCAATTTTCAGATAGTATTATTCACAAGACCAAAGAAACTGATTTAAATGTTCTAGCTAAAGCTAGTTTCGGGTTTGGCGATGTAAATGCTTGCTTGATTTTTAAACGATGGAATTAATTTTTTATTTTGGAGGTTAATATGGGAGATACTGTAATTTGTAGTGATACAATTTTTAACGATTTAGTAAATATAATTACTCCTTATTGTAAAAATGATACACTAAACAATGTCAGCAAAGAAACTCGTTTTATTGAAGATTTAGGTGTAAGCTCTCCTAGACTTGTTGATATAGTTATAGATATCGAAGATAAATTTAATGTTTCAATTGATGATGAATCCGCTGACAAAATTCGTACTATTGGGGACGCCATAGCCGTAATTGAAGCAAAACTATCATAATTAACAATATTATTAGCGTGTATTTGAAATTATTATTACTATTTCAAAGAATTATTTGTTTTTTTTCTACAATATTTTTACTGTACCCAATGTTTTGGGTATGGTTATTTATTATTAAACGTTATCAAATAAATAATTTTAAAAATGTTTATAATGAATTTAAATCAATAAAAAAACAAATAAACGGACCATTAATAATTTGCCCTAACCATTTAACTTACATTGATTCTGTGTTATTAATATTTATCTTTGGCTCAATGTGGGACTATATATGTAATTTTCATACTCTAGCCTGGAATTTTCCTACAACAGCACACTTAAAAGATAATTTATTGTATAAAATTATCTGTTACTTAGGTAAATGTATATTCTTTGATTTAAATACTTCCACAGATCAACCTAAAAAAACTATGCAAAAAGCTAAATATTTACTATCTCGAGGCGAATATATTTTATTATTTCCAGAAGGACATCGCAGTACTAACGGATTAGTTGATACCAAAAATTTCGCATATGGAGTAGGAAAGTTAATAAATGAAGTTCCAAATGTTAAAGTATTATGTGTATACTTGCGTGGTTCTTCTCAAAAAACCTACAGTATTTTCCCTAACGAAAAAGATCGATTTTACTGTAAATTAAACCTTATTACTCCAATTACTGCTAATACTCCAAGCATTAATACTAATTTAAATAATTTGCGTAGTTACCGCGAAATTTCTAAAAATATAATACAAACTCTTTATCAAATGGAACAAGATTATTTTTTTACAGATCAGTATGCTTAAATTAGGAAACGACATTGTAGATTTATCTTTACCGCGTGCCCAGTTAAAGCATTTAGAACCACGTTTTTTAAGATTTTTAGCTAGAGTATTTACTAAGGAAGAACAATCCAGTATTTTAAATGCTAATAATAACCCAAAAATATTATGGGCAATTTGGGCAGCCAAAGAAGCGGCTTACAAAGCATTAAAAAAACAATTACCAGAATTAATTTTTAGCCATAATAAATTTAGAGTAGAATACAAAACTCTAATAAAACTACAAGATCTTACTGAAACTAACAAAATTACTGGTACTTTATTATATAACAACCAATTAATCTCTATAAACTGGCAATATTCTCCAGATTCTGTACATTGCATAGCTGTACTTTTAAACAATCAAACAATCTTTAATGATTGGGAAAAAATTAATTATAATATAATCGAAAACATCGAAAATAGTCCTTCTTTAGATTATATGAAATTATATTTCACCAAACGAGAATTAGCTTCAATTTTTTTAGAAAAATCACTAAAAACTAGATTTTATGCTAAACAATTTCTAAAACATTGTGGTTTTGATCCAAACATAGAAATAATTAGATTCAATTCCAATGCTCCCCCAACCCTATTTATTGGAGAACAACAATTAATTAATAATGAAATTAGTCTTTCACATGATGGTAAATATATGGCTGTGTGTTGCTTTTAAGATTATTTTAATGTTATAAAATAATTAATATTTTAGTTATTTTTATTTATTTGGGAGACATACATTATGGATGAACAAGTCCAACAAGAAGCCACAAATCAAGAAACAGCAACTCAAGAAGAAACTGCGGTAGTTCAAGAAGAAGCAGTAGCAACTCAAGAAGTTACTCAAGAAGAGACAGCAACTCAAGAAGTTCAAGGAGAAGCAGAAACTCAAGAGGTTACAGTTCCTCTTATCTTGACTAGTTTTAACAATACTGTTGTTGAACAAGATCCTTCAATAATTAATTCTACAGAAGCAGAAAACAACGACGCTACTCCAGAAAACCAAAATTCTGATGTTGTTGGCTCACCTGATAGAAAACGTCCAAAGATAGATTAATTTCTATTATTACATTTCTGAGCTATTAATTTATAGCTCAGAAATGCAATTAACCCTACCCTACTTAATGTCCTTCTCTCTGAATACTTTGTAATTTTGCTTCAGCCATATGTACCCTTGGTGAATTAGAGTAGCTTTTCTTGATTTGATTAAAATAATTTTTAGCTTCCGACCAATTTTCACGTTCTGTTTCTAGGATCCCAAGTTTTAATAATGCATCTGGCGCCTTAGCATGATCTTTGTATTTATTAACAACTTGCAGAAAATAATCTGCTGCTACATCAAAGTTATGTTCTGTTAAATACAGCTCTCCAAGCCAATATGTGGCATTTGGTGTATATTGCCCATTATTATACCGCCCCACAAAATCTTTAAATGCAACAATAGCTTCCGAAAAATTTTTATCTTCTACTAATTTATACGCAGTATTATATGCAAGTTGTTCAGAATCAAGCTGTTGAACATCTAATTTTTGATCAATTTTAGGTTTAGAAAGAGAGATTGAACTATGTTGTTGTTCTTCTATAATTCCTCGTAATTCTTGAACTTCTCGCTCTAAAGCTTCCAATTTACTAGCCATCTCTATATTTAAATTACTTTCTAATTTATTTTCTAAATTTTCGATCCTATCCTCTAAATTCGATCTAGAACTTCTACACCACCCTAATGGGTGGTATAGAAAAATAATTAAGCTGCCTATTAATAATATTTTTAAGGATTTATTCATAAGCAAGTTCTGCTCTACGATTTAAACGCCAAGAGTCTTCCTTATGACCTACTGATGCTGGTTTTTCTTTACCGTAGCTAACGCTAACTAATCTATCGCTTCTTACACCTTTAAATTCTAAAAATCTAATTACAGATTTAGCCCTTCTCTCTCCTAAACCAATGTTATACTCTGCACTACCGCGTTCATCAGTATGACCATCCACACGTAACTTGAAGTGAGGTTCTTCTAACATTTTTTTAGCGTGAGCTAGCAAAACTAACTTATACCGATCTTGGATTTCATCTTTATCATAACCAAAATATATTGTATTTTCTGCCAACAATTCTTTTTCTCTTTCTGGCGTTATTTCTTCTCCATAAAACGCAAAAGAATCTACGTGCTTACCGTGAATACCTTTTCTAAATATATCTCTATTTTTATAGTTAGCTCCACAACCACCTAATAATAAACTTACACTACATAATATTATTAAACCTATCTTAGAAATATTTAACTGTCTTAATACCACACTAACCCCCTTTAATTAATAAATTTATAAAAAAATCATTCTAGAAACGGTGACCATGCTGGATTTTTTATACTACCATTACCAGGTATAGGTAAGTATGAACTAAAATGACCATCTATAGAAACTACCGCTAATATTCTATTATTATCATTTTTATTATGTTCAGTACTATATAATACTGTTACTCCATTTGGAGAAATCACTGGCGAATCCTCCATACCTATTTTAGTTAAAACTTTAACATTCCCATTATCCAAAGATTGCACAGCTATATTATAACCTGTGTCTGTTTTACTACAATTTTTTGTGCAATGCAACATTACTAAGCTTTTATTATCAGGCGTTAAAGATGGCGTTGCATTATACTCTCCTTTAAATGTAATTCTCTGAATTTCTCTATCTAATAAAGAAATTTTATAAATTTGCGGTTTACCTCCACGATTAGAAGTAAAAAAGATCTCTTTACTATTAGAGCTCCAAAAAGGCTCAGTATCTATAGCTATACCATTAGTAATTTTTTGCAAATTACCGTTAATTAAATCTAAAGTATAAATTTTAGGATTTCCATCTTTAGATAACACTAAAGCTAACTTGTTTCCATCCGGTGACCATGCTGGCGCCCCATTAATACCTGGATAACTAGTTAATATTGTAACTTTATTAGATTCTAAATCAGCTATACTAATGTTGGCGCGATTATCCTTAAATGATACAAAAGAAATTTTTTTACCATCCCTAGACCAGTTAGGCGACATTAATGGGTACTTAGTAGAAATTAATTTGTGTTCATTAAATCCATCGAAATCAGCAATATTTAAACTATATACTGGATTTTTTTCACCTAAATGTTCAGCTCTAATATAGGCAATTTTAGTGTTAAAAAATCCCCTTATACCAAGCAGTTTTTCAAAAATAACATCACTAATTCTATGGGCAAGCTTACGAGGGGCTTCGTTAGGGTATTTTTCAATTTCAGTATTTAAGCTGATTGGTTCTAATGGCTTATATAAATCTATTAATTGTAAATTAACTACTAAATTAGCCGCATTTTGCACTGGATATAGTTTAGTTATTAATAAATATTCTGCCCCTAACCTGCGCCAAAAGGTAAAATCAATTTCTTGAGCGTTAGTTGGAATTTTTTCAACTACATCTAAATCTTCTAAATCTAGATCTAACACTTTAAATTGACCACTATAATTTAAATCGCTACCGACAATATAACTTATTTCATTTAAATTTTTAGAGCTTTTAATAGAGTTATTAAACGGCAAGACTACTAATTTAATCCCAACATCCATAGCTTCTGTTACCCTAATATGCACTACTTTTGCCCAACTAACATTTACAAACATTATAAAAATTAGGATTATTTTTAATTTTATTATTTTACTCATAATTAACTCTATATATTATTACTGACTAAATTAGCAGAAAACCCAAACTCCAATTCTTGCTCTACTAATTCTTTATTTATTTTTGGATCTTCTGGCATATCAAATGGTGCAGATTTATATATGGCTTGTTCAGAAAACGCATCGTAAGCAGCATTTCCACTAGATTTTTCCAATTTTACCAAACCTAATTGACCATTTGATAAAATTTTAACTTTTACTATACATTCCAAATGCTCAGGGAAAAAACTAGTAACTTTACGATTGCTAATAATCTTCTCTCTCATTTTACTATAATAATTTTGAATCTCTGTTTGCAAAACTTCTGATGTTCCACCAGCGTTTTGAGCTAATTTAGTTTGATTTGTTAAATTGGTCTTGTTGGCTTGCTGTGCTAAATGTTTTTTTTTTAAATTTTCCTGTTTTAATTGTTCTAATTTAGCCTGTTCGGCTGCTAATTCTTGTTGTTGTTGTTTTATCTTATTAACGGTTTTTTGTAAATTTTCTTGCTCTTTTTTTAAAGCTTCTTTATCTTTTTTTAGAATATCTCTATCTTGTTTTAATGCATCTCTATCTTGCTTAGATTTTTTAGCTTCTTGTTCAGTAAGATTTGCTAATTTAGCTATTTTTTGTTCTTGTTGCTCTAATCTTTTTTCTTTAGCAATTCTATCTGTAAAAGCTTTTTCTTGCCGCTTAACTGCTTGCTGTAACTCTTTATGGTCTATTAAATTTGCTTTAATAGGTATTATATTATTTTCTGTTGTTTTTATTGAATTATGATTAGAATTATTTACTAATTTTAAATCTAAAAATATTTTTCTGTTGTGTATATAGCCACTACTAATTACTCCTATTAACAATAATCCATGTATAATTATAGATTTTAATAAATCAACTTTTATAAGAAGTTCATTATTTTGCATTAGCTGTTACCACCAGTTTCTAAACCTACGCTTACAACCCCAGATGTTTGTAATAATACCATAGACCGTAATACCACCTTATAGCTAACCCGGCTATCGGCCCTTACTGTAACTAACCTAGACGGATCACGTAATATGGCGGCTGCCACTTCCAATTGCAATTGTTTTTGATCAATTGGTTTAGTTGGATTCTGAGCAATATTTAAATATAAATTTTCTTGCTCATCAATAGATACTACTACAGGAAAATTATCTTTTTTACTATCTATTGCCTTAGCCTGCATTTTAGGTAAATCAACTTGTACCCCCTGCATAATAATTGGCGCAGTAGCCATAAAAATCACTAATAACACCAACATTACATCAACATAAGGTACTACATTAATTTCAGCTACTTGACGTCTAGATTTTTTATTATTAAATAACATATTTAATTTTCTATCGTATATGATTGTTGTGGATTGCGATAATAAACTCTTTTGCTAATTATGCTAATTAATTCTTGAGTAGATCTTTGGTACCCAAAAATTAAAGAATCAATTTTACTAACCAGCTTATTATAAAAAACTCCAGCTGGAATTGCAGCTAATAATCCCATGGCCGTTGCAATTAATGCCTCAGAAATACCTGGAGCAACCACTGCTAAAGTAGCTTGACTGGTTGTACTTCCTAGCTGATGAAATACATTCATGATACCGCAAACAGTACCGAATAACCCAACATATGGAGCAATAGACTGAATAGTTGCCAAAGTAGTTAAATTTTTTTCTAATAATTCATGCTCTTTGTATAATATAATTGCCATAGTGCGTTTTACTTCACGTAATATTAACGTAGCTTTAATATTATTTTTAGATAAATGTAAAAATTCGTTAATACCTTTAAAAAAAATAGATTCTATACCAATTTTAGATTTTTGCGCTGAAATTTGTTTGTATAAAGTTAAAAGTTCAACTCCAGAATTCAACAAAGTTTGAAAATTATTGAATACTTTAATTCTAGATTTTATAAACTTGCTACGATTGAAAATTATTGCCCAACTTACTATGGAACTTAGCAACAATCCTAACATAACAATTTGCACCAAAAAACTAGCTTTTAAAAACATCACCATTATTGAAAAATTACTAGCCATTTGATTCTCCTAATTTTATATTTACCCCTGTTTTTATATCTAAATGCTCACAAGCTTTAGTTGTTAATATACGCCCCCTGGGAGTACGTATTAAAAATCCTTGTTGAATTAAATACGGTTCTAAAATATCCTCTAACGTACCTTTATCTTCACCTATTGATGCCGCTATACTCTCTATACCTACCGGCCCACCATCAAACTGTTCAGCAATAATATTTAAAAAATGCCGATCAAATGCATCGAAACCACATACATCTACTTCTAATAAATTAAGCGCTGCGCTTGCTACTTGGCTATCTATACAGTTAATCTCGTTATTTATAGTAACCGCTGCATAATCCCTAACTCTTCTTAATAATCTATTAGCAATCCTAGGGGTACCGCGTGATCTTTTAGCAATCTCTAAAGCACCTTGAGATTCTATTGACACATTTAAAATTCTAGCTGATCTTTCTACAACTTTTTGTAATTCCAGTTCGGAATAAAAATCTAAATGAAATAAAATTCCAAAACGATCTCTAAATGGCGCAGTTAATAACCCAGCTCTAGTCGTAGCTCCAATTAAAGTAAATGCTGGTAAATCTAATTTAATTGCTCTAGCCGTTGGACCCTCACCAATAATAATATCTAACTTACAATCTTCCATCGCCGGATATAATATTTCTTCTATAGCTGGATTTAATCTATGAATTTCGTCAATAAATAAAACATCTCCATGATCTAAATTAGTAATTAAAGCTGCCAAATCCCCAGTTTTTTCTAAAGCTGGTCCAGATGTCTGACGCAAATTAACTCCCATTTCACTAGCAACAATATTTGCTAGTGTTGTTTTACCTAAACCAGGAGGGCCAAATAATAATAAATGATCTAAAGAATCACCTCTACCTCTGGCAGCTTTAACAAAAATTTCTAATTGCTGCTTAATTTTACTTTGACCAATATAATCTACTAATTTTTTGGGGCGAATTTTTTGCTCTAAGCTATGGTCAACTTCAACATTAATTTTCTCTATATCGTTATTTTGATCACGCTTTTGTAATGAAGTTATCAATCTTTCTGTTTTAATCATTCAAATCCCAAATTAGTAACTATATACTAAACACACATGAATTTTCGGTGTTCTAAAATTAAAAAGCTGTAAACTCGCCCTACGGGCTCAGACAAACAGCCTTTTAATTTGTAGAACACCGAAAACTCATATGCATTTAATAGTTATACAAATTAAACATATGCTTTTGATAAATTTTTTAATGCTGATTTTATCAATTGCTCACTAGATATACTAGTATTAACTTTATTATTTTTATAATCATTAATTGCTGTCTTAATAGCTAGCATAGCTTCTTTTTGCTTATACCCCAAAGATACTAATGCCTCTTCAGCATCATTAGTAATATTTTGATTAATTATTAACCCTAATTGATCATTTATAGTATTATTAACGCCATTAATAATACTAATAAATTTTTTACTATTAATTTTATTTTGCATTTCCACCATTAACCTCTGTGCAGTTTTTTGCCCAACCCCAGGTATGTCAACTAACCTTGATGTGTCTTGTAACGTAATGCTTTGATAAAATTGTTCAATGCTTAAATGAGATAAAATTGCTAATCCTAATTTTGGCCCAAAACCAGAAATTTTTATTAATTCACAGAATAAAAATTTTTCTCGTTCATCCAAAAATCCATACAATAAATGCGCATCCTCTCGTACTACTAAATGGGTATGCAACAAAACCTCTTGACCTACCTCTGGAAGTTTTAATATAGTACTCATCGGCGCAAAAATACCATAACCAATACCAACAACATCCATGATTATTAACAAACCATTTTTAGATATTATGCGGCCTTTTAGTTGATAAATCATATTATTTTTATTTTATCTGAATTATATTAAAATTACAGCAAAAAAACTAAACTAAATTATCTAATAAAAATCCACCGACCTGAGCATTCCAAAGAGTTTTATAAAGCCCGGATTTTGCTAATAATTCTTGATGGGTACCATCTTCTACAATTTTACCTTGATCAAATACTAAAATACGATCCATATGAAGAATAGTTGAAAGACGATGTGCAACTACAATAGTAGTTTTATTTTGCATTAACTCCCGAAGTGATTCTTGAATGTTATTTTCTGTCATGGAATCTAATTGAGAAGTAGCTTCATCTAAAATTAATATAGGTGCATTTTTTAAAATAGTCCGAGCTATCGCTATACGCTGCCGTTGCCCACCAGACAATTTTACACCACGCTCACCCACTAATGATTCATACCCCTGAGGAAGCCTTAATATAAATTCATGAGCACGCGCATGACGAGCTGCATCAATTACTTCTTCATAAGTAGCATTTAATCTACCGCAACGAATATTATCTATTATAGAACGATGAAATAATGACGGGTCCTGAGGAATCATACCAATAGCAGCATGAAGACTATCCTGAGTAACCTGTCGAATATCTTGATTATCAATAAGTACTCTACCGTCTATTACATCATAAAGCCTTAAAATTAAGTTAACAAAAGTAGATTTCCCGCCACCAGAATACCCAACCAATCCAACTTTTTGACCAGGCGCTATAACTACAGATTTATTTTGAAATAACGCTTCGGTACCTTTGTAATAAAATTTTATTTGATCAAAAATTATTTCACCTCGATTAATTTGTAGAATACTAGCATTAGGTTGATCTTGAATTTCTGGTGCTGTTTCTAAAATACTAATTGCTTGTTCAACCGAACCCCAATCAGTAACAAATTCTCGTATGTGATGAGAAATTTCGTACATTTTGTCTAACATCTTAAAATTAAGAATAACAATTAAAGTAAAATCTCCGGCAGTTACTAAATTTTTGTTTTGTAGAGCAATTAACCATAATAAAAATCCCATAATATAAATCGATACTATAATGCCTTGCACAAAATAAAATTTTGTTAACATATAGCCATACTTTTGGGCTTTATTTATAAAATTTTGCATAACTAAATTTAATTTTTGCATTTCAAAAATAGTTGTGGCAAATAATTTAACATTAAGCATATTAGTTAAATAATCAGATAAATGCCCAAAAATTACTGATCTAGATTCAGCATAATCTTTAGTAAAAACTTTAATTTTTTTAGTTAAAATATAAATTGTTACGGTTAAAAAAATACTAATCCATAGCAACAATCCTATAGCAAACAGCATATGTATTTTAGCCAACAAAATTAAAGTTATTAATAACGTAAGAAAAAAAACAACAAATTGGCAAGTAATAGTACTAACAATCTTGGGGATCAAATTAAAAACATCACCAATTTTAGCAACAATACTGCCAGACAAATTATTTTGAAAAAAAGTATACGAATAATGATTAATCCGATTAGTAAGAATAGCTGTCATATGAGCTCTATGCTGAGGATTATACTTAGCCATAGCCAAATCCACTAAGCTCCAACTTAAAATCATTAAAATTTGAGATGTCGCAAAAATAGTGATTAATACCCAAAGATTAGCTTTTTCTGGGTTAACTGCAGTATCGATTAATAATTTAATTAAATATGGCTTTATATTGGCATCAATTGATATTATACAAATAGCAAACAATGTTCCATACATATACCATCGATATGGTTTAGAAGTTTCTAAAATAAATTTTAATACACGCATATTATTTAATAAATTTATTTAATAAATCTAACATTGGCAAATTATGTTGTTCAACAAACTCCAAAAATGCTCCACCACCAGTTGAAATATAAGAAAATTTATTGATTTTAAGTTGTTCCACTACAGCTAAAGTATCTCCTCCACCTATAATTGAAAAGCCATTACTATTACTAACAGCTTCAGCCAACAATTTAGTTCCATTAATAAATCTTACATCCTCATATTTACCAAGCGGCCCGTTCCATAAAATGGTCTTGGCAATACTTATAAGCTTAATATATTTTTTAACAGTTTTTGAACCTAGATCTAATATACAGTCAAAATCATCAATTAATTCTATATCTTTTTGTTCTACTGCATTATGCTTATTTACAACTAACACATCTATTGGTAACAAAATATTTGAACAAACTTCTTTAGCTATTCTTAAAAAATTTAAATCACAAGTAGATTTTCCAATTTTATAACCTGCCGCTAACAAACAAGTATTAGCAATTACCCCTCCTACCATTAAGTAATCGACTGTACGTAACAATGATTTTAAAATTGTAAGTTTAGTAGTAATTTTAGCACCACCAACAATTGCAACTATAGGCCTATTCGGATTAATTAAAGCTTGTTGCAAATTAACTACTTCTTTTTGCAATAACAATCCAGCAACGGCTAATTTAGCATAATTTAAAATCCCATAAGTAGATGCATGTTTACGATGTGCGCTAGCAAAAGCATCCATAACCACGATTTCTGCTAAACTAGCTAAATATCTAGCAAACTCTGGATTGTTTTGTTTTTCTGCCTCTATAAACCTAATGTTTTCACACAAAACAACTTGATTATTTTCAACAAAAACCGGCAAACAATTAAATAAATTATTGCTAAACAATACAGGAATTTTTAATAATCGTTCTAAAATTGGCAGTACTATTTGCAAAGATAATTTTTGATCTTGATTAACCGGATCGCCTAAATGCGATATTAATATAACCCCAGCATTTTGTGCTAATGCATATTTAATGGTAACAATACTAGCTTCAATTTTACTAATATCTACAATTTCGTTATTTACTATAGGGATATTAAAATCTACTCTGATTAATATTTTTTTGTCTTTAATATTAATGTTATTTATGCATAGCATAATAAATATTAACCTTTAAATTAGGAGCTGTCCAAGAATAACTTCCCCATTTTAAAAATCTCTTAGGCACCATTCATTATATTTTTACGTTAAAACCATGTTTGTATTCTTTCAGGCCGCCTAATTGATTTTTAAAATGGGGAAGTTATTCTTGGACAGCTCCTACTTCTAAAACTGCCATTTTTATGGCATCAACAGTAATGTTTAATTCTTGGTATATTAGGTTATAAGGCGCCGACAATCCAAACCGATCTATCCCTATTACTTTACCATTTAACCCAACAAATTTATGCCAAATAAAAGTATTACCGGCCTCTACTGCCACACGAGCTAAAATATTACTTGGTAACACACTTTCTTTATACTCTTCTTTTTGCTGTAAAAACACATTAACATTTGGCATAGAAACTACTCTAATTGCAATTTTTTCAACCAATTGTTTTGCAGCTTGCATCGCCAACTCTACTTCTGAACCAGTAGCTATAATAATAGCTTGTATATTTGAGACATTTGGCAACTTTGATTCGTAAAGAACATAACCACCATATTTTATGTTATTAATAATATTAGTAGCTCTAGTTTGTTGTATTAAGTTTTGCCTAGATAACGCTAAACAAGTAGGGCCATTATAAAAAACCGCTTGCTGCCAAGCAATTATAGTTTCGACGGTATCACAAGGTCGCCATACTGATACGTTAGGCATCATACGCAACATAGATAAATGTTCTATAGGTTGATGAGTTGGTCCATCTTCCCCTAAACCAATTGAATCGTGACTAAATACGTAGATTACTTTTTGTTGCATTAAAGCGCTTGTTCTTAGAGCATTTTTACCGTAATCAGAAAATACTAAAAACGTACCACCATAAGGAATAAACCCTTGATGTAATGCCATGCCATTCATAATAGAAAACATGCCAAATTCTCGCACTCCATAATTAATATAATTAAATATTAAATCAATTTTGCTATTATTATTGCCTACATTAAATACTACTGCATTATTATGCAAAGTTAAATTAGAATGCGATAAATCTGCCGAACCACCAAACAATTCTGGTAAATCTTTAGATAAAACATCTAGAACTATTTTAGATGCCGATCTAGTGCTAGCAGAACTATTATTAGAGTTATTTATAGTATTAGATAATAAATTTTCTATTAGCCTATCAAAATTAATTGGTAAATCACCAGATATACGACGATGTAATTCTTCTGCTAATTCTGGATATTTTCCACTATAAATTTGCAATAATTGATCCCATTTAGAATTAATAATATCGCCTTTATTTTTATAATCCCAAGCATTATAAATTTCTTCTGGTATAACAAATGGTTCATGTTCCCATTGTAAATTTTTTCTAATAGCTAATATTTCTGCAGCGCCTAATGGTGAACCATGACATTTTTCGCTACCAGCTAAATTTGGTGAGCCATAACCAATAGTTGTTTTACAACACAATAAGCTAGGTTTATTAACTTGAAGTTTTGCTGTTTTTATAGCATCAGTTATTGCAGCTGGATCGTGTCCATCTATATTTTCGATTACATGCCAATTATACGCCGTAAATCTTGCAGCTACATCTTCTGTAAACCAATTAGTTGTTTTACCGTCAATAGAAATCCCATTATTATCCCAAAACAAAATTAATTTGTTTAAACCTAAAACCCCAGCTAAAGAGCCAGCTTCATGGGATATTCCTTCCATTAAACAACCATCTCCAACAAAACAATACGTATAGTGATCGATAATATTAAAATCTGGACGATTAAAAGTTTTAGCTAATAACTTCTCTGCTAAAGCCATCCCGACTGCCATAGCAATACCCTGTCCTAATGCCCCTGTGGTTGCCTCTATCCCTGGAGTTATTTTATATTCTGGATGACCTGGGGTTTTAGAATGTAACTGCCTAAATTGCTGCAAATCTTGAATAGTTACATCGTAACCAGTTAAGTGTAACAAGGCATACTGCAGTATACTTCCATGACCATTGGATAATATAAATCGATCGCGATTAATCCAATTAGGGTTATTAGGATTGTGGCATAAAAAATCGTTCCACAATACCTCAGCTAGATCTGCCATCCCTAGTGGCATACCAGGATGACCACTATTAGCTAATTGCACCGCATCTACACTTAAAAACCTAAGTGCGTTTGCTAATTTTTTTTTATTTAATTTATTAATCATGATAAGATATACTAAGCCTTATTATTTAAAACAACTATATTAGGATTATTAATAATATAATAATTATTATATGCTTAAAACAATTACTACAACAATTAACCTAACTAAAAATATAAACTCTAAATTTCTAGTAGGGATCTTCTGGAAAATCTTATCTTGTGCTGCTTTTGCCGGAGTAAATATTATAGTACGATATTTGTCAGGTTCTTCTAGTTTACCAATCGAACAAAAACTGTCCACTTTTGTAATTATGTTCTTTCAAAATTTAATTGGTACTGTTTTATTACTACCATTTATATTAAAAGATCTAAAAAACACCAACATATTTAACAAATTAATTACTTCTAAAAATTGTAATTTACATTTACTTAGAATTATTATTGCTATCTTCGGAATCGCTTTATGGTACTTTAGCTTAACTAAAATGCCAGTACCACAAGTTGTAGCAATTAGCTTTATTTCCCCTATATTAACTATAATTGGAGCATCAATTTTATTAAAAGAAAAAATTTCTTTTAATCGACATATAGCAATCTTTTTAAGCTTAACTGGAGGATTTTTAATTACTAGACCAGATTTAGCAATAAATTTAAAGTTATTTGATTGGGTGGCAATTTTCCCTATTTGCGCAACTTTAATATTTGCCGCAGACAACTTAATTACTAAAAAATTATTTATCTTTAAAGAGTGTCCTAAATTAACTACTATTTATTTACTATTGTTAATTACTCCCTGTAGTTTAGTTTTTGCGTTATTAAATAATTCTTTTGTTATACCAGTTACATCTAATTTTCTACCATTACTAGCGTTAGGCTTTTTAGGGGCTTTAGCTCATTTTTCTTTCAATAAATCTTTAGAAACTGCAGAAATAACTTTAATTATGCCTTACGGGATCACTAAACTAATTTTTAACTCTATTCTTAGTTATCTGGTTTTTACTGAAATACCACAAACCTTTAGTATTTGGCTAGGAATTACAATAATATCTTTAAGTACTATTTTATTATTAAAACATAAATAATTTAATAAACCCCAATTTTTCCATAAAATCCACCCGGCGGCTTCGCCGCCACCCTTCTTTACAAACTATCGTATGCACACATCTTTTTGAGCCATATGCCATCCTTTAAAGAGAATTTTAAATTGTTCTAACCCATCATACATGGTAATCGGTCCAGCTGGCCTTTCACAAGCATACCCATTCCAACCTCCTAATCTAGCTATAATCCAGCTAGCCCAACTTAAAGTCTGTTTTTCATAAGGATTTTGTTGCTTTTTAGTATTTCCATTAACGTTTGATGAAACTATTACAAGAAATTTTAATTCTTCTTCAGAAAATAAATCTGAAGCAGCTCTTGCGCCAGAACCATCCCTAACTTTTACTAAACATAAAACTTTAACTGCAGCAGCTATAGATAAAATAAATAATTTAAATAATGCTTCAGGTTTTTCTATTGCACTATCTTCTATTTTAAATCCTCTTTTTTTCAAAGTTCGAAATATCTGCTCAATATTCCATCTAGAAGAATACCAACCAACAATTTTTTTCGCATCATTAAAATTATTAACGTCATGAGTTGTAATTAGCCTCCAAAATATTGGTTCCTTTACGTCTTTTGGAGTATTAATCTCATACACTTCTATACAATTTAATTCTAAATTTTTATTGATAATTTCAGATTTATTCTTGCGAGCTGGAGTCTTAATTTCTATTGATGAATATTTAATTTCTAATTCTGCTATACGAGATTCTCTAATCCCAGTTATTGCCGGTAAATTTATTTTATACGTCCCACAAGGTAAAATATTATCCATATATTCCTTTAAATACTTATTATTGGATAATTGCCTATTAATTCTAGATCTTACTATTAAATATGTTTTTTGATCTGGAATCCTATCAAAAAATTCATAAATATCATTCTCTCTATCACCAATGATGGTTAGCATTTTAGCGTTAGTAATATTTGCTTTCGCTTTTTGTGCTGTTTCTATCCATTTATATGATTCTTTTTCCTCTGTTGGCCTTTTTTTCTGTTCATTTTCAGATAATCCTTCATCTGTTCGAGTCCATACCTTAATGCTACTTAACCCCAAAACATCATTATTATTAGCGTCCACGATTAATCCAGGGTGAGCCATAAAACCATTTATTTGCCTGTCAGAAACTTGAATCTTTCTGTTTTTACCAAAGTTAAATTTTCTTCCTGGTTGAGTTGAATAATTAATTTCTACTGTATCTTGAATACAAAGCACATGATCTTTATTAACACAAATATCATTAGTTTTTTTTGCTAAGGAATCCTGTATCTCTTCAACACTAGTATTAGAATTTGATAAAAATCTGCAAAATGCTACCTGTAAGGCTCTATTCCCAGCTAATTTTTTTATTGAAGTAGTCATTTTGGTTGCTATTCTCTTAAATAATAATGCACCAGTTTTAAGTAATCTTTTGTCTGAAAAATTTCCAATTATAAAACTATTTACGTCTTCATTTCTTGTTATAACCATACTACTCATTGCTCAAAATCTCCACTAATAAAAATTATTATAAAAATTATTAATGTGATAATACACTAAATAGCCAATGAGTTAACTAAAAAGATGTGTGCATACGATAGTTC